>JAEWGL010000079.1 GCA_023388335.1 Pseudomonadota bacterium
GAGCCATACCAGAAGCTTAAGAGGGCTGATATTTCAATGACTTAGAGTTGCTGCCGGGAGCCCAGGACAGGTCGGACAAGGAATGAAGCCGATAAAGTGCGCAACACGTTGCGCAGTGCTGCGCAAGTTGTTGCGCACTCGGCTGGAGGCGGTGCAACGCACAGGCTGCAGCGATTATGGGCGGGACTTTCTCAGCGCGAGGTGCGCAGCTTTTTGCGCACTGGCTCGTATGGGTGTTTCAGACCAAAAGGGAACCAGTATTACTTTGGACCCCAAGCCCAGATTGGTGTCGATGAAGAGGTGGGATTGTGCATAGTGACTAAATCCAAACCTGTCCACTTATGATCTATTGCTGTCTGGTAAAGATCTTAAGGCTGTGGCGAAAAGGCGATAGTATCAACCCTGCAAAGCCCTCAGTGAAAGTTTGGGTAGCGCCAATATGAACGACAAACGCTAATGGTGAGGTTGTGTCTGGAATAAGGAAGCCAGTTATTTCTGGATAGACCTGTCTTGCGCTAAATAAAAATAAAAGAGAGTGCCCATGCGACATTGTATTCTGGACGATGCCAAGGCTGTTTCGATATCACTGACGTTTCTGGTGATCAGTAGTTCGTTGACGTGCCTTCCAGCTTTTGCGGACGGCTTCCTCGATGACTCAGGTGTCAGTGCTAACTTTAGAAATTACTACATTAATCGCAACTTCACCGAAAGTCACTACCCGCAGGCCAAAGCGCAAGAGTGGACGCAGAGCGTGATAATGGATGCCCGCTCAGGTTTTACAGAAGGCCCGATCGGTTTCGGCGTTGACGCGCTGGGCCTCTATTCTCAAAAGCTGGATGGGGGTAAAGGTACTGCTAACACGCAGCTGTTGCCGGTGCACGATGACGGGGCGCCAGCAGATGATTTCGGCCGGCTGGCGGTATCGGCAAAAATACGTTTTGCCAAAACCCAGGCGCGCATCGGTGAATGGGTCGTTGCACTTCCGGTGATACGATCCGACGATGGACGTTCGCTGCCGCAGACTTTCCGTGGGGCGCAAGTCACGTCCAGAGACCTTGGGGATCTCACGTTTCACGGCGGGCAATTTCGCGGCAACAGCCCTCGTCATGATGCCAGCATGGAGCGAATGTCGATGTTCAATCGCCCCGAGATAACGTCCGATCGCTTCAATTTTGCTGGTGTGGAATACAGTTTCAACAACAGTATTAGTCAAGTAGGTGCCTGGTATGCGCAGCTGGAGGACATCTATCATCAACGCTATTTCAATTTCACCCATAGTCAACCTGTCGGCAGGTGGGTGCTAGGCGCGAATCTGGGGTACTTCAGTGGCGAGGACGACGGCAAACGGCTAGCGGGCGCGCTGGATAATAAAACCTATTCTGCACTGCTGTCTGCGCGTTACCTGGCCAATACCTTCTATGTCGGACTGCAAAAGGTCGAGGGTGATAACTGGATGCGCCTCAATGGAACGAGTGGGGCGGCCTTGGCGAACGACAGCTTCAGCAACAGTTATGACTTCGCCGATGAGCGCTCTTGGCAATTGCGGCATGACTTTGACTTCGTCGTATTGGGTGTGCCCGGCCTTACTCTCATGAACCGCTACATTAGCGGATCCAACGTTCACTCTGGCGGCCTCACCGATGGCAGGGAGTGGGGGCGCGAGTCTGAACTGACCTATGTCATACAAAGTGGCGCATTCAAGAATCTTTCCGTGCGCTGGCGCAACTCGGTAATCAAGCGCGATTTC
Organism: Pseudomonadota bacterium; assembly: GCA_023388335.1. Taxonomy (GTDB): domain Bacteria; phylum Pseudomonadota; class Gammaproteobacteria; order Pseudomonadales; family Pseudomonadaceae; genus Aquipseudomonas. The sequence goes on from JAEWGL010000079.1 coordinate 1,748, forward strand.
AGCCTGGCGGATTTTAACGAGAACCGGTTCATTTTCAATTATCCGCTATCGATTCTGTAACTCCCTGCTGAACGCCCCAGGGTTGAAACGCTTGATCTTTAATGGCCTATCAGCTTCAGCCCTGGCGATATTCTTTCGTGGTTTTTCCTGTCCAGCGTTTGAACGCCCGCCGGAAATTCGTCGGTTCGGTAAACCCAAGAAGCAACGCGATATCATCGGTGCTCATGAGCGTCGTTTTAAGATACTCCATGGCCAACGAACAGCGTACGTCGTCAATAATGGCAACAAAAGAGGTTTCTTCCTTCTGGAGTTTTCGATGCAGGCTGCGTGTGGTCATGTGCAGCTTTTCAGCGACCGTTTCCATGCTTGGAAACTCTCCAGGGATTTGCATGATCATCTGATAGACCTCGCCCGAAATTCCCGAGGACACCTTTGCCTGACCAATCAATCGGTCACATGTCTCTTGCAGTAGTGTCGCTGTCAGGCGGTGCGCCAGATGGGGCTTTTGATCGAGGATCGAGCTGTCATAGTGCAGCTCGCATTGATCGTGATCGAAGATGCATGGGCAGCCGAGGTATTGCGAATACAGCTGCGCGTGGTCTGGCGCCGGGTAAGCAAAGTAGGCGCTGGTCGGGGGGCAGCTTTTTCCGAAGACATCCTGCAGGTGGGTGACATGTTGGGTAAATTGCTGCTCGATCCAGAACTGTTTGATCCCCCTTGAAGGGCTTGGGTCGGTCGCATCGGGGAATGTCCAGACCGCTTCGTCTTCGTATTCATGCCATTCAATCGTCAATGTCGGCGTCGCGAGCGAGTGATACTTCACGCCCAACCTGAAGTAGTCCCGCAGCGAAAGGCATGACATCAATGCGTAGCCATACATGCCATAGGCGGAGAGGTGCAGACGCGCGCCGGTCTTGAATGGCGTGGCAGGATCTCTCGACAGTGACAAGGCGTTGTCGCACACCCTGGCGTATTGACGAACCGAGGTCAGCACCGTCGCGTCATGGATTTCGTCCTCATCCACGCCGCTGCCTTTAAGGCTATCAGCCGGCGCGATGCCCTGCTCGCTGAGAACTTCGACCAGTGCCGCAATCTTGTAAGGGGCATAGATGCGCTCATTGAACAGCGGTGTTTTTGGTGGCACGGATAGCTCCTAACGCTGTCTCTTAGGGATTCATAGCTGTCCGTTAATGATCTTACCGAGGCGTAGAAAATTCAATAGGCTTTGTACAGCGGCTGCGGTTTACATCGATCTCTGACGCGCCTGCAATCTCCAATAACAATACAGGTCATTTCCATGAGTCAGCTGACCCGCAAAGTCATCATTTCCTGCGCGATTACAGGGGCGACGCATACGCCGTCGATGTCCGAATACCTGCCCATCACGCCCGCCGAGATAGAAAGGCAATCGATCGAAGCGGCCGAAGCCGGGGCAGCGATCCTGCACCTGCATGCCCGTGATCCGCTGGATGGTCGTCCGACTCCAGACCCACTGGTTTTCAGCCAGTTCGTTCCAGCCATTGCCAGCGCGACCGATGCCATCATCAACATCACCACGGGCGGCAGCACGCGAATGACGTTGGCGCAACGGCTCGCTTATCCGCTGATCGCCAAGCCAGAGCTTTGCTCGTTGAATATGGGATCGATGAATTTTTCGATCCATCCGATCGCCAGGAAAATCTCCACGTGGAATCATGATTGGGAGGAGGATCACATCGTCGGCATGGAGGATGTCGTTTTCAAGAATACCTTCAAGGACATCAAGGCGATCATGCAGGAACTGGGTGAGCACGGCACACGTTTCGAGTTTGAGTGCTATGACGTCGGGCATCTGTACAACCTGGCTTACTTCGTGGAGCAAGGTCTGGTTAAACCACCGCTGTTCATCCAGTCATGCTTTGGCATTCTTGGCGGCCTGGGGGCCGACCCGGAAAACCTTACAATCATGCGTGCCACCGCTGATCGGCTGTTCGGGCGACAAAACTACGAGTTTTCCATTCTGGGCGCCGGACGTCATCAGCTCTCGTTTGTGACAATGGGCGCCATCCTGGGCGGCAACGTGCGGGTGGGTTTGGAGGACAGCATCTACCTGGCAAAAGGCGTAAAAGCCAAGACAAATGCCGAACAGGTGCGCAAGGTGCGCCACATACTCGAAGAACTTTCCTATGAAATCGCAACGCCTGAGGAGGCCCGGCAGATGCTGGGGCTCAAAGGCAAGCAGTATGTTCATCTGTAAAACCTTTGCCTGGACCAACTAAAAACAACAATAAGGGATCTGACCATGACGATCATGCTCGATGCCGCGCAGACACATTGGCTTGCCACTCGGCGAGCGATGACTCGGCTCATACCGTTGATGTGCGCGATTTACTTCATGTCTTATCTAGATCGAACCAACGTCGCGCTGGCAAAAACGGCCTTGAACGCAGATTTGGGTATCAGCGCCGCAGCCTATGGCTTGGGGGCAGGGATATTCTTTCTGGGGTATGCGCTTTTGGAGGTTCCCAGTAATCTTCTGGCGCATCGCGTCGGGCCACGTCGTTGGATTGCCCGGATCGCCGTGACCTGGGGCACCTTGTCTTCAGCCATGATGTTTGTCCAGGGTGAGTGGTCGTTCTACTTGCTTCGGGTACTGCTTGGCATCGCCGAGGCCGGCCTGTTCCCGGCGCTGATGTATATGGTCACCCTGTGGTTCGCGCCCAAGGATCGAGCGATTGCCATTGGTTGGATTTACATTGCACCAGCACTGGCGCTCATCATTGGTAACCCTATCGGCGGTGCGTTGATGAAGATGCACGGAATCGGTGGACTCCAGGGTTGGCAATGGATGTTTCTGCTCGAAGGCCTGCCCAGCGTCATCGTGGGTGTAATTCTGTGGTTCAAGCTGCCCGATCGCCCGCGTGATGCACGGTGGTTGACCAAGGTGGAGGCCGAATCGCTCGAGGCCCATGCAAAGTTGCCCGGCCATGCGGACTCCCACGAATATTCCGGGCACTGGGGCAAGGCACTGAAACGCCCGACGACGATTCTGATCGGTTTGATTTACTTTCTGAATCAGGTCGCTTTCGTGGGGTTGGTGTTTTTTACGCCGTCGATCATTGAGCAGATGCAGATCAGTTCACCCTTGACCGTTGGCTTGCTGTCCAGCAGCGTCGGCATCGGCTTTCTGGCCGGCGTGTTGGTACTGCCGAGGGTTCACCGCAACATTGCGCGGGACTGCTATTGCCTGGCTCTGTTCACCTGCGGACTGATCACAAGTTCGGTTGTCTTTACGCTGATCGACGATGCTTCGGTGCGCATCGCATTATTTACCGCCACGGCTTTCTTTGCCGGCGGCGTACTACCGATCTACTGGGCTATTGCCATGAAGCGACTTCAAGGCGTTCAGGCCGCAGCAGGGCTGGCGTTCATCAATACCATCGGCCTGTTGGGCGGCTTCGTCGGACCCTATCTCTTCGGGCTGGTAGAAAAGGCATCGGGCTTAAGTGCTTCGGGTTTCTATGTGATCGTGAGCGCCGCAGTGTTGGGTTTGCTACTGGTGCCACTGCTGGCAAAAGCAATCAATGCCGAGACTCGAGCCTTCGTGGCGGAACCGGCGACGGACTAAGAGGCGTGCGTTATGAAGATTATTGATTTGCTGACACCCCCCGCGAAACTGAAGGTACTCATTACGGGCGGCGCAGCCGGTATCGGGGCGGCCATTGCCAAGGCTTTTCATGAAGTCGATGCGCAGGTCTACATTTGCGATATCGACGCCAGTGCCGTTGAACGCATGAAACTGAAGTATCCCGGCATGCAGGGCGCGGTGGCGGATGTCAGCATCAAGCAGCATGTGGACCAGGTCATGGACGAGGCGATCTCTCTGCTCGGCGGCGTGGACGTCCTGGTCAACAATGCCGGTATTGCAGGCCCGACCGGTGCTATCGAAGAACTCGATGCGCAGGCATGGGAACAGACTGTTTCCACCAACCTCAACAGCCAATACTATTTTCTGAGCAGGGCGGTTCCGTATTTAAAACAATCCACCCAGAACCCCCACATCATTGCCATGTCATCCGTCGCTGGCCGGCTGGGTTATCCCTTCAGGACTCCCTATGCCTCGACCAAGTGGGCAATCGTCGGGTTGATGAAGTCACTGGCCAACGAACTGGGACCGCATAATATTCGGGTTAACGCCATCTTGCCTGGTGTCGTGGCGGGTGAACGCATGGATCGGGTAATCGAGGCACGCGCGAAGACGCTGGATATCAGTTTTGAGTCCATGCGCGAGCAGTATCTGGAGAAAGTCTCGCTGCGCCGAATGGTGACGATGGAGGATGTTGCCGCAATGACACTGTTCTTATCGTCTCGAGCAGCGATTAACGTCACCGGTCAGGCCATCAGTGTGGATGGGAATGTTGAATATCTTTGAGTAACCGATATTCCAAGTGTGGCCGGCTACGGCATCATGAATCTTCTTATGATCCAGGCTTCGATGCACCTACGTAGGCGGCGACGCCTAGCGGGTGCAGACACTACAAGAAAGTCCCGATGCGTTCCAGATTCAGGCAGTAATGATCTATTGGGTACGCTTGTCAGCAGCCGCGGCAGGATTAGGATCAAACTGTAAATGAACAAAACCCCCGTATCGCCAAGCGATAACGGGGGTTTCGAGGTCCATCAAGCGCCGTGGAATTCCACGGAAACCATCAGACGTTAAAGCGGAAGTGCATCACATCACCGTCTTTGACAATGTAGTCCTTGCCTTCCAACCGCCATTTCCCAGCTTCCTTCGCGCCGCTTTCACCGTTGTACTGAATGAAGTCGTCATAGCCGACCACTTCAGCGCGGATGAAGCCTTTTTCGAAGTCAGTGTGGATCACACCGGCCGCCTGCGGGGCGGTGGCGCCGACGCGTACGGTCCAGGCACGCACTTCCTGCACGCCTGCAGTGAAGTAGGTCTGCAGGTTAAGCAGCGCGTAACCTGCACGGATCACGCGGTTCAGGCCAGGCTCTTCCAAGCCCAGGGCCTCGAGGAACATGTCCTTCTCTTCACCGTCGTCCAGCTCGGCGATCTCGGCTTCGATCTTGTTGCACACCGGCACCACGATGGCGCCTTCTTCTTCGGCGATGGCCTTGACCACGTCCAGGTGCGGGTTGTTCTCGAAGCCATCTTCGGCGACGTTGGCGATGTACATCACCGGCTTGCTGGTCAGCAGGTGGAAGCCACGGACCAGGGCCTTCTCGTCGGCGCCCATGTCCTTCATCAGGCTACGCGCGGGCTTGCCTTCGGTGAAGTGGGGGATCAGCTTCTCGAGGATGGCCTTTTGTGCCAGGGCGTCCTTGTCACCACCCTTGGCGTTGCGGGCCACTTTCTGCAATTGCTTCTCGCAGCTGTCGAGGTCGGCGAAGATCAGTTCAAGGTCGATGATCTCGATGTCGCGCTTGGGATCGACGCTGTTGGAGACGTGGATCACGTTCTCGTCTTCGAAGCAGCGCACCACGTGGGCAATGGCATCGGTTTCACGGATGTTGGCCAGGAACTTGTTGCCCAGGCCTTCGCCCTTCGACGCACCGGCCACCAGGCCTGCGATGTCGACGAACTCCATGGTGGTTGGCAGTACGCGGTTGGGCTTGACGATGGCCGCCAATGCATCCAGGCGCGCATCAGGCATCGGCACGATGCCGCTGTTCGGCTCGATGGTGCAGAAGGGGAAGTTCTCCGCCGCGATGCCGGACTTGGTCAGGGCGTTGAACAGGGTGGACTTGCCGACGTTGGGCAGGCCGACGATGCCGCAATTGAAACCCATGGGAATTCCCCTCTTGGTGAAATCAGGCCTTCTGGCTGTGCAGTTCGCGCATCGCCTTGGCGAAGTCGCCGGCGATTACGTCTGGCAGCACGCCGAGGGCAAAGTCGATACTGGCGTCGAGCTTCTCCTGCTCGGCGCGCGGTGCGCGGCCCAGGACGAAGTTGGAGACCAGCTTGGCATCCCCTGGGTGGCCGATGCCGAGCCTCAGGCGATGGAAATCGTTCTGGTTGCCGAGCTGCGCGATGATGTCGCGCAGGCCGTTGTGCCCCCCATGGCCGCCGCCGCGCTTGAGCTTGGCAACGCCAGGAGGCAGGTCGAGTTCGTCATGCGCCACCAGGATGGCCGCCGGAGGGATCCGGAAGAAATTGGCCAATGCCGCCACGGACTGGCCGCTACGGTTCATGTAGGTGGTGGGGATCAGCAGACGAACATCGTTGCCCTGATGGCTGAATTTAGCCGTCAGGCCGAAATACTTGCGGTCAGCGGTCAGGTTGACGCGCTGTGCGCTGGCAATGCGTTCAACGAAAAGAGCCCCTGCGTTATGCCGGGTCTGTTCGTATTCGGGGCCAGGGTTTCCCAGGCCGACGATCAACTGGATGGCGGTCACGTCAGGGGCTCTTCCTTGGAGTTGGTGGGTTACGGTGCGCGGCACTGTAACCCGATCAACACCGGCGTGCGAGTGGATTACTCGGCAGCGCCTTCTTCAGCTTCTGGAGCAACGCGCGGTGCGTGGACATTGGCAACAGCCTTGTCATCACCGTGGGCCAGGGCTACGAACTCGACGCCTTTCGGTGCCTTGAGGTCCGACAGGTGGATGATCGAACCGATTTCGGCAGCAGCCAGGTCGACTTCGATGAACTCAGGCAGGTCTTTGGCTTCGCAGGAAACTTCGATCTCGGAAACGACGTGGGAGATCTCGCCGCCTTTCTTGACCGGTGCTTCTTCGTTGATGAAGTGCACAGGAACGATAGCGGTCAGCTTCTGGCCAGCAACGACGCGGACGAAGTCAGCGTGCATGATGAACTGCTTGGATGGGTGGCGCTGCATTGCCTTGATGATCACGTTCTGCTTGACGCCATCGACGTTCAGCTCGATGACGTGGCTGAAAGCTGCTTCGTTGTCGAACAGCTTGGTGATTTCCTTGGTCAGGATGGTCACGGACTCGGCGTCCTTGTTACCACCGTAGACAACAGCAGGGATGCTAGCGGCGTGACGCAGGCGGCGGCTCGCACCTTTCCCCAGGTCGGTACGCGCTTGGGCGTTCAGGATGAAATCGGTCATTTTACATCTCCAAAATAGCCAGCCCCGCATGGCGTTTGCGACCAGCGCCAGGTCGGGGTGGGCAAAAAAGCCCCGCCCCAACGGAATGCTGGGGCGGGGCGCTTTACATCAACGGGCGTTTCGCGTGGGGCAGGGCCCTTAGCGGAACATCGCGCTGATCGATTCTTCATTGCTGATGCGGCGTACCGCCTCAGCGACAACCGGTGCGATATCCAGCTGGCGGATACGGTCACAGGCTTGTGCTGCTGCGGACAGCGGGATGGTGTTGGTCACCACCAGCTCGTCCAGCACGGATTTCTCGATGTTCTCGATCGCCCGACCCGACAGGACAGGGTGCGTGCAGTAGGCATAGACCTTTGCAGCGCCGTGTTCTTTCAGGGCCTTGGCCGCGTGGCACAGGGTGCCGGCGGTGTCGACCATGTCGTCTACCAGGATGCAGGTGCGTCCTTCGACGTCGCCGATGATGTGCATCACTTCGGAGTGATTGGCCTTTTCACGGCGTTTGTCGATGATACCCAGGTCGACGCCCAGGGACTTGGCAACGGCACGTGCACGCACGACGCCACCGATGTCCGGGGAGACGATCATCAGGTTCTCGAAACGCTGGTCTTCGATGTCGTCGACCAGTACGGGCGAACCGTAGATGTTGTCGACGGGGATATCGAAGAAACCCTGGATCTGGTCAGCGTGAAGATCGACGGTGAGTACACGGTCGATACCGACGACAGTGAGCATGTCAGCGACGACTTTGGCGCTGATGGCTACACGTGCCGAACGCGGACGGCGGTCCTGGCGGGCGTATCCGAAGTAGGGAATCACGGCGGTGATTCGGGAGGCTGAGGAGCGGCGGAAGGCGTCGGCCATCACTACCAGTTCCATCAGATTATCGTTGGTTGGCGCGCAGGTTGGCTGAATGATAAAGACGTCCTTACCGCGGACGTTTTCATTAATCTCAGTGCTGATTTCGCCGTCGGAGAACTTGCCGACAGAAACATCACCCAGTGGGATATGCAGCTGACGTACGACACGCCGAGCCAGATCGGGGTTGGCGTTCCCCGTAAAGACCATCATCTTGGACACGCGCAGTACCTGAAGGCTGAGGGTATACCTGGATGAGTATAAGGAAAATGGCAGGGGCGGCTGGATTCGAACCAACGCATGGCAGGATCAAAACCTGCTGCCTTACCGCTTGGCGACGCCCCTGTATCTGTTGCTGCGAGTACCTGATACTCGATTCCTAGAGCAGACTCTGCAGCGTGCGGTGCAACATCGAAACGTTGCTTCCTTTTGCTACAAACCCTGTTTGGGTCTCTGAAAGAAGGGCCAGAACTTTATCAGCTTCAGCTTTGCTTGGGAAGGCCCCAAACACACAACTTCCAGTGCCGGTGAGCTTTGCATCAGTGAATTTGCCAAGCAAATTCAGTGAGTTACGCACTTCTGGGTAACTTTGCTCAACCACCGATTGGCAGTCATTTCGACTGTTTCCCTTGGGAACGGGGCGCATCTTAAGGGGCAAAGAATCACGTGTCAACTGCGGATGTGAAAAAATTTCTGCTGTACTAACAGCGACTTGCGGAACCAGTACCAGGTACCAGGGCTCCTCGGGGTCGACCGGGGTGAGCTTTTCGCCGACACCTTCGGCGAACGCCGCGTGGCCGCGGACAAAAACCGGCACGTCGGCGCCCAGGGTCAGGCCAAGCCCGGCCAGCTGGTCGTCGGTCAGGCCCAGTTGCCAGAGATGGTTCAGGCCCAGCAGGGTGGTCGCGGCGTCCGAGCTGCCGCCACCGATGCCGCCGCCCATGGGCAGGATCTTCTTCAGCCAGATGTCCGCGCCCAGCGGGCAGCCGGAGAGTTGCTGCAGTTGGCGCGCGGCACGCACGATCAGGTTGCTGTCGTGGGGCACCGAGTCGATGTCGCTGTGCAGGCGGATCTGGCCATCTTCGCGCGCGGCGAAGGCCAGTTCATCGGCGTGCTCGAGGAACTGGAAGACGGTTTCCAGCTGATGGTAGCCGTCGGCGCGGCGGCCGAGGATGTGCAGCCAGAGGTTGAGCTTGGCCGGGGCCGGGAGAGTGAGGGTGGCGTGCGACATGATCAGTGGCCCAGCTGGCGTGGCTGCCAGGTCTTGACTACCAGCGTGACGTCGAGGTTCTCGCCGTGCAGCTTCAGGCGCTCGGGCAGCCAGTAGCCGTTCTGCTCGGCATAGTGCAGGTACTCCACTTTCCAGCCATCCTGGCTGAGGCTGGCCAGGCGGCTGTCGCCGTCCAGGGTCAGCTGGCTCTTGCTGTCGGGCGCCGGCAAGCCGCGGACCCACCAGACCAGGTGCGACACCGGCAAGCGCCAGCCCAGCTGCTCTTCAAGCAGGGCTTCGGGGCTGGACGCTTCGAAACGCCCCTGGTTGGCCACCTCGAGCACCACGCCACCGGGGCGTCCGGTCAGGCGCGCGGCGCCACGGCCAAGCGGACCGGCCAGGCGGATATCGTAGTAGTCCTGGCGCTGTAGCCAGAACAGCGTGCCACTGCCGGAGTCGCGTGGTGCGCGAATACCGACCTTGCCGTCGATCTGCCAGCCGTCGAGGGTGCTCAGCTGTTGCTTGTGCTCGCGCCACTGCTGCGGGTTGCCCTGGCCCTGCAGGGCCTCCCGGGAACCGAAGCCGGCGCAACCAGCGAGCAGGGCGATGAGGGTGAAGGTGATGCAATGGCGGATGAACATAGGCTACAGGGTCTCGGATCCGGTCAGGCGCAGAACGGTCTTGCGCAGGATAGGGCTGTCGGGTTGGACCTCGAAGGCCTTGGCCCAGACCTGCCGGGCTTCGCGGCGTTTGCCGTTGGCCCAGAGCACTTCGCCCAGGTGAGCAGCGACTTCGTGATCGGGGAAGCGATCCAGGGCCACGCGCAGTAGGCGCTCGGCTTCGTCCAGGTTACCCAGGCGATAGTTGACCCAACCCAGGCTGTCGAGCACGGCAGGGTCATCCGGGTTGATCTGATAGGCCTGGTCGATCAGCGCCTTGGCTTCGGCGTAGCGGCTGGTGCGATCGGCCAGGGTATAACCGAGTGCGTTCAGCGCCATGGCGTTTTCCGGCTCGCGGGCGATGATGGCGCGCAGGTCCTTTTCCATCTGCCCCAGGTCATCGCGCTTCTCGGCCAGCATGGCACGGGTATAGAGCAGGTTGAGGTCGTCGGGGTAACGCTGGATGGCTTGCTGCAGGACTTGGTCGGCCTGGGCTTGCTTGCCATTGTTGCCCAGGCTTTCGGCTTCAATGAGGTACAGCTGGATGGCGTATTCGGGCTGGTTGTCGCGAGCCTCGGCCAACAGGCGCGAGGCTTCGGCGCTGCGCCCGTTGGCGATGAGGATATCGGCCTGGCGCAGCTGCGCCGACAGGTAGTCGTTGCCCGGGCCGACCAGGGCGTACTCGCGCAGGGCGCCTTCGGGGTCGTTGCGCTCTTCCTGGATGCGGCCCAGGTTCAGGTGCGCGGCATCGGTGTTGCTGTCGCGCTCGACCAACTCCTGCAGGTAGCCCTCGGCCTCTTCCAGGTCCTTGTTCTCCAGGCTCACCAAGGCCAGGGAGTAGCGCAACTCGTCATCCTCGGGGTATTGCTGGACTAGGCTGACGAACTCGGCCTTGGCGTCGGCCAGACGATCCTGCTCGACCAGCATCCGCGCGTAGGTCAGGCGCAGGCGTTTGTCCTCGGGGTTTTCGGCGATGGCCTTGCGCAGCAGCGGCAGCGCCTCGGGACCGCGGTCCACGGCTTGCAGCAGGCGCGCGCGCAGCAGCACCGGGGCGATCTCGCCTTGCTGCGGCGGGTGCGCCTCGAGCAGGTCCAGGGCCGCCTGGGCATTGCCATCCTGTTGCAGCAATAGCGCCTTGCCGAATACCAACTGGCTGTTGTCGGGGTACTTGAGCAACAGGCGGTCGAAGCTCTGCTGCAGACCGTCGCGGGTGCCCTGGTCGGTTTCGGCGGCCGACAGCGCGAGGAAGTCGAAATGGGTGTCGCCCTGGCCCTGCAACACCTTTTCCATGTAGGTCATGGACTCGTCATAACGGCCTGCGCGGGCCAGCTGAATGGCGGCGGCACGCTGGGCGTCGAGGTTCTGCTCATCGTTGCGGGCCCAGATGAGCGCCGTGTCCAGGGCCGGTTCGTCGGCGCCCAGGTACTCGGCGATGCGGTAGGCGCGTTCGGACACGGCCGGGTCCTGGGTCTTCTCGGCCTGATTGACGTAGTTTTCCAGGGCGATGTCGAAGCGATTGCGCTGGCCGGCCAGCTCTGCTGTCAGCAGGCTGTAGAGCGTGTCCTGGCTGAAGGCTCCGTACACCACCGGCGCGGCCGGCTCGGCTTGGGCTGGGTCGGCGGACGGGGCCTCGGCCTGCGGGTTCTGCGGAGCCAGGCTCTGGCAGCCCTGGAGCAGGGCGAGGGCAAGCAGCAATGCGTAGGATCTATTCATAAATGGGGCTTTGAACGGCTAACCGGCGGTCGGAGCATCATGACACAAGCACAGGGGCAAACCCACCTGCGATGGATTCGGTTAATTGAGACAATAGCGAACGGTGGTTGTTCTGAATCCTGCGAAGTAGGACAATTATCGGCTTCTCGTCACAACCAGCGACCTTGCATGGCCTTTCTTGCCCTCGGTATCAACCATAAGACTGCCTCGGTAGACGTACGCGAGCGCGTGGCGTTTACGCCCGAGCAGCTGGTCGATGCCTTGCAGCAGCTGTGTCGGCTGACCGCCAGCCGCGAGGCTGCGATCCTCTCGACTTGCAACCGTAGCGAGCTTTATATAGAGCAGGATCACCTGCGCGCGGACAGCGTGCTGCGTTGGCTGGCCGAGTACCACCAGTTGAGCCTGGACGAGCTGCGCGCCAGCGCTTACGTCCATGAGGACCACGACGCCGTGCGGCACATGATGCGGGTCGCCTCCGGGCTCGACTCGCTGGTGCTGGGCGAGCCGCAGATCCTCGGCCAGATGAAGTCGGCCTATGCCGTGGCCCGCGAGGCTGGCACCGTCGGGCCGCTGCTCGGGCGGCTGTTCCAGGCCACCTTCAGCGCCGCCAAGCAGGTACGCACCGACACGGCTATCGGCGAGAACCCAGTGTCGGTGGCCTTTGCCGCGGTGAGCCTGGCCAAGCAGATCTTCAGCGACCTGGGCCGCAGCCAGGCGTTGCTGATCGGCGCCGGCGAAACCATCACCCTGGTCGCCCGTCACTTGCATGAGCAGGGCGTGCGCCGTATCGTCGTGGCCAACCGTACCCTGGAGCGCGCCAGCACCCTGGCCGAACAGTTCGGCGCCCATGCGGTGCTGCTGGCCGACATTCCCCAGGAGCTGGCCAACAGCGATATCGTCATCAGCTCCACCGCCAGCCAGTTGCCGATTCTCGGCAAGGGCGCGGTGGAAAGCGCGCTCAAGCAGCGCCGACACAAGCCGATCTTCATGGTCGACATCGCTGTGCCGCGGGATATCGAGCCGCAAGTCGGCGAGCTGGATGACGTCTACCTGTACACCGTCGACGACCTGCATGATGTGGTTGCGGAAAACCTCAAGAGCCGCCAGGGCGCGGCCCAGGCTGCCGAGGAACTGGTAGCCGCCGGTGCCGACGATTTCATGGTCCGCCTGCGCGAGCTGGCGGCGGTGGACGTGCTCAAGGCCTACCGCCAGCAGAGCGAACGCCTGCGCGACGAAGAACTGAACAAGGCCCAGCGCCTGCTGGCCAATGGCGGCAACCCTGACGAAGTGCTGGCGCAACTGGCGCGCGGGCTGACCAACAAACTCTTGCACGCACCGAGCGTGCAGCTGAAAAAGCTCTCAGCCGAAGGCCGCCTCGATGCGCTGGCCATGGCTCAGGAACTCTTTGCCCTCAACGAGGGCTCGACGGATAAATCCCCGCAATGAAAGCGTCGCTGCTCAATAAACTGGACACCCTCCAGGACCGCTTCGAGGAACTGACCGCCCTGCTGGGCGATGCCGAGGTCATCGGCGACCAGACCCGCTTCCGTGCCTACTCGCGCGAATATGCCGAAGTCGAGCCGGTGATCGTCGCCTATCAGCACTGGCGCAAGGTCCAGGACGACCTGGAAGGTGCCCAGGCGCTGCTCAAGGACAGCGACCCGGACCTGCGCGAAATGGCCGTCGAGGAAGTGCGCGAAGCCAAGGAACAACTGGTCGTGCTGGAGTCGCGGCTGCAGCGCATGTTGCTGCCCAAGGACCCTAATGACGGGCGCAACGTGTTCCTGGAGATCCGCGCTGGCACCGGCGGTGACGAGGCGGCGATCTTCTCCGGCGACCTGTTCCGCATGTATTCGCGCTACGCCGAGCGGCGGGGCTGGCGCCTGGAGATCCTTTCGGAGAACGAGGGCGAACACGGCGGCTACAAGGAAATCATTGCCCGGGTCGAGGGCGACAGCGTCTACGGCAAGCTCAAGTTCGAGTCCGGCGCGCACCGCGTGCAGCGCGTGCCTGAGACCGAATCCCAGGGCCGCATCCATACCTCGGCCTGCACCGTGGCGGTGCTGCCCGAGCCGGACGAGCAGGTGGCGATCGAGATCAACCCCGCCGACCTGCGCGTCGACACCTACCGCGCCTCGGGCGCCGGTGGCCAGCACATCAACAAGACCGACTCGGCCGTGCGCATCACCCACTTGCCCACCGGGATCGTCGCCGAGTGCCAGGAAGAGCGCTCGCAGCACAAGAACCGCGCCCGCGCCATGTCCTGGCTGTCGGCCAAGCTCAACGACATTCAGACCAGCGCCGCGCAAAACGCCATCGCCAGCGAGCGCAAGCTGCTGGTCGGCTCCGGCGATCGCTCCGAACGCATCCGCACCTACAACTATCCACAGGGCCGGGTGACCGATCACCGCATCAACCTGACCTTGTATTCGCTCGACGAAGTCCTGGCCGGTGGTGTCGACGCCGTGATCGAGCCGTTGCTGGCCGAGTACCAGGCTGATCAACTGGCTGCCCTGGGGGATTGAATGACCATCATTGCCAGCCTGCTGCGCGCCGCGCAGTTGCCCGACTCTCCCACTGAACGGCTGGACGCCGAGCTGCTGCTCGCCGCGGCCATCGGCAAGTCGCGCAGCTACCTGCACACTTGGCCGGAGCGCATTGTCAGCAGCGAGGCCGCGCAGACCTTCGCCGATTACCTGGCCCGACGCCGGGCCGGCGAGCCTGTGGCCTATATCCTCGGTCAGCAGGGGTTCTGGAAGCTCGACCTGGAGGTGGCGCCGCACACCCTGATTCCGCGTCCGGACACCGAGCTGCTGGTGGAGACCGCGCTCGAGCTGGTGCCTGCCAGGCCCGCACAGGTGCTTGACCTGGGCACCGGCACTGGCGCCATCGCCCTGGCGCTGGCCAGCGAATGCCCGGCCTGGCGGGTCACTGCGGTGGACCGTATCGAACAAGCCGTGGTCCTGGCCGAGCGAAACCGTGTGCGCTTGCGCCTGGACAACGTGCAGGTGCGGGCCAGCCACTGGTTCGACAGCCTGGCTGGGCAGCGCTTCGACCTGATCCTCAGCAATCCGCCCTACATCGCTGCCGAAGATCCGCACCTGGTCAGCGGTGACGTGCGCTTCGAGCCCAGCAGTGCGCTGGTGGCGGGCAAGGACGGCCTGGACGACCTGCGCACGATCATCGCCCAGGCGCCAGCTCACCTGCTGCCCGGCGGCTGGCTGCTGCTTGAACATGGCTTCGACCAGGCCGCCGCCGTGCGCGCGCTGCTGAGTGGGCAAGGTTTCAGCGACGTGTCCAGCCGCCTCGACCTGGGTGGGCATGAGCGCATCAGCCTGGGACGCCTGTCATGCTGAGCGATCAGGAGCTGTTGCGCTACAGCCGGCAAATTCTCCTGGCGCAGGTCGATATCGACGGCCAGCTGCGCCTCAAGCAGAGCCGCGCGCTGATCGTCGGCCTCGGCGGCCTGGGTTCGCCGGTCGCGCTCTACCTGGCCGCTGCCGGGGTTGGCGAGCTGCACCTGGCGGATTTCGACACGGTGGACCTGACCAACCTGCAACGCCAGATCATCCATGACAGCAGCAGCGTCGGCCTGGGCAAGGTCGACTCGGCGATGCAGCGCCTGCGTGCGATCAATCCCGAGATCAGCCTGGTCGCGCACCGCCAGGCGCTGGACGAGGACACCCTGGCCGCCGCCGTGGCGGCGGTCGACCTGGTGCTCGATTGCTCGGACAACTTCAGCACCCGCGAAGCCGTCAATGCCGCATGCGTGGCGGCTGGCCGCCCGCTGGTCAGTGGCGCCGCGATCCGCCTCGAAGGGCAGCTGTCGGTATTTGACCCCCGTCAGGCCAGCAGCCCGTGCTACCACTGCCTCTATGGGCATGGCAGCGAGGCGGAGTTGACCTGCAGCGAAGCCGGCGTGATCGGCCCGCTGGTAGGCATGGTGGGCAGCCTGCAAGCGCTTGAAGCCTTGAAGTTGCTCGCCGGCTTTGGCGAGCCGCTGGTGGGACGGCTGCTGTTGATCGACGCCTCGAGCTCGCGCATGCGCGAGCTGCGGGTCAAGCGTGACCCGGCCTGCGCGGTGTGCGGCACGCAGCATGGCTGAGCGCTCGGCGCCGGTGGGCGTGATGGATTCGGGGGTCGGCGGCCTGTCGGTGCTCACCGAAATCCAGCGCTTGCTGCCCGAGGAAACGCTGCTTTACGTGGCCGACTGCGGTCACGTGCCCTATGGCGAGAAGTCCCAGGACTATATCCGCCAGCGCTGCCGACTCATTGCCGATTTCTTTCAGGCCCAGGGCGCCAAGGCCATGGTCCTGGCGTGCAACACGGCCACGGTAGCGGCGGTCGCCGATTTGCGCGAGCGTTTCCCTGGCTGGCCACTGGTGGGCATGGAGCCCGCGGTCAAGCCCGCCGCCGCCGCGACGCGCTCCGGCGTGGTCGGGGTCCTGGCCACCACCGGCACCTTGCAGAGCGCCAAGTTCGCCGCGTTACTCGACCGCTTCGCCAGCGACGTGCGGGTGATTACCCAGCCTTGCCCAGGGCTGGTGGAGTGCATCGAGCGAGGCGACCTGGGCAGCGCGGCCCTGCGCGAGCTGTTGCTCGGCTACGTGCAGCCCTTGCTGGCAGCAGGCTGCGACACGCTGATCCTGGGCTGTACGCATTATCCCTTCCTGCGCCCGCTGCTGGCGCAGCTGGTCCCGGCGGATGTCGCGATCATCGATACTGGCGCCGCCGTAGCGCACCAACTGCAGCGCCTGCTGCACGCGCGTGCGTTGCTGGCGACCGGGCCGACACGCCCGGCGCGCTTCTGGACCAGCGCGCTCCCAGACGACCTGAAAAAGATTCTGCCCCTGCTGTGGAAGAAATCCGACAGTGTGCAAAGCTTTCCATTGTAAAAAAAATGTGAAAATTTTCTGCGCGATGCTGAACTATCGTACTACTGCCGATTTCTATGAATCTGTCTGAAGAGGCAGAACACTTAACAACAGCATTAGGAAAAGGATGTTTCTCATGAAGAAACTGCTTTGTTTGGCGGCGGTTGCCGTGGTGACCCTGGGGCAGGCTTTTACCGCGCAGGCTGCGGACGTTTCGGTCTCGGTCGGGCAGACCGGCGATTCCACGATGGTGTATCGCTTCGGACTGCAGTCGAACTGGGACAAGAGCTGGTGGCAGACCAGCGTAGGGCGTCTGACCGGCTACTGGGACGGTGCCTACACCTATTGGGACGGAGATGAGACCGCCAGCAACCACAGCCTGTCGTTTGCGCCGGTGTTCGTCTACGAGTTCGCCGGGGGGTCGGTCAAGCCCTACATCGAAGCAGGCATCGGTGTAGCGGCGTTCTCCAGCACCCAGCTGGAAAGCAACGAGTTGGGTTCATCCTTCCAGTTCGAAGACCGCATCGGTTTCGGGCTGCGTTTTGCCGGCGGACATGAAATCGGTGTCCGCGCCATCCACTATTCCAATGCCGGGATCAAGTCGCCGAACGATGGCGTCGAGAGCTATGCCCTGCATTACCGCATGGCGCTCTGATCACGCAGGTTGCCCCGGCAATGCCGGGGCAACTGCGCTTTCACTGGGGCATGGCCAGGCTGTGCTGGCCGGTGAGCCTCGGGGTCCAGTGCGCTGCTGCTTCCAGCATGCTCAAGCTTTTGTGCCCCGCCGCTGTTGCGCGGGAAGTGACTTGAACGCCTCCAGGGCCCGTTGACGGCTGCTGCCCAGATCCACGATCGGTCGATGATAATCACAAGTGCCGAGCGGTGCGCCGTTGGTCATTGGCGCGTGGATGGCTTTTTTATCCTGCTCGGCCAGTTCCGGCAGCCACTGCCGAATGAATCGGCCTTGAGGGTCGAAACGTTGCGATTGAGCGGTTGCGTTGAAGATCCGGAAGTACGGCACCGAGTCGGTACCGGTCGAGGCACTCCACTGCCAGCCACCGTTGTTGGCCGCCAGGTCGCCATCGATAAGGTGACGCATGAAGTGACGCTCGCCCAGCCGCCAGTCGATCAACAGGTTCTTGCTCAGAAACATGGCGACGACCATGCGCAGGCGGTTGTGCATCCATCCGGTGTGGAGCAGTTGGCGCATCGCGGCATCGATGAGCGGGAAGCCGGTACGGCCTTCTTCCCAGGCCTTGAGGTCCTCGGGGGCATCGCGCCATGGCAGATGCTCGGTGTGCGCGCGGAAGGCGCGATGCCGCGACACCTGTGGATAACCCACGAGGATGTGCTTGTAGAACTCGCGCCAGAGCAGCTCGTTGACCCAGGTCTGCACGCCGACGCTGCCGCTGTCGAATTCACCACGGTTGCCCGACAGCGCCGCATGCAGGCACTGGCGGGGTGAAATCACGCCCGCGGCAAGGTAGGGCGAAAGCTGGCTGGTACCGGGTTCGGCTGGGAAATCGCGCTGTAACAGGTAATCTTCGACGCTGTCCTCGATGAAGGTGTGCAACCGCTGCTGGGCAGGTAATTCGCCAGCAGGCCAGTAGTCCTGCAAGCTCTGCCCAGGCGTGGCGAAGCCTTCGATCTGGTCGGGCACCGGGTCGCTGTCGATGTCCAGCGGCGCCTGGCGCGCAACGCGGCTCGCCAGGGCCGGCAGGCTGCGGTACAGGTACTCGTGGCAGGCCTTGCGGAACTGTCCGAAGACCTGGAAAAAATGGCCGCTGCGGGTGAGGACGGTGCCTGGGGCGAACAGCAGTTGGTCGAGGTAGCGGTGCACGGCGATGCCTGATTGCTCGAGCAGGTCGCGTGTGCCTGTATCGCGGCGGGTTTCATTGACGCCGTACTCGTCATTCCAGTGCACCGCTTGCACCTTCAGCTGGCGGCACAGTGCAAGCAAGGTGTCCGGCACCTGCTGCCAATTGTCCGTGTAGCGGATCAGCAGGGGGATGTGCAGTCGCCCCAGGGACTGGCGCAGGTCCTTGAGGTTGCGCAACCAGAAATCCACCTTGCAGGGTGCATCGTCGTGCTCGCGCCATTGCCCGGGGCTGGCGATCCACACCGCCACGGTCGGGCCGCGTGCGCAGGCGGCGCTCAGGGCGGTGTTGTCATCGATGCGCAGGTCGCTGCGCAACCACATCAGTTGCATTGAAATTCGTCTCCATTGACGGGAGTGTCGCGCAGTTGCTGCAGCCTGTGCAGGGTCGCTTGTGGGCTCTCGACCACGTGCAGGTCAGGCCGCTGCAAGCTGCTCAGGTACGCGGCATGCACGCCGACGGCCGGACCGCTCACGATTGTTGGTGGTTTGACCAGCAGGCTGCGTTGCAGCTCTCGGGCCTCGATCCGTCGGCCCAGGCTGAGCACCAGCGCGCGTGGCTGCAGTTGCAGGACGGCTTGCTGCAGCAGGTTACCGGTCACCTGCCGTTCGAGGATCTCGACGGGATAACCGCTGCTGCTGAGCAGCCAGGCGCACAGCCACAGGTGAGCGTCGAACGCCTGCTCGCTGGTGGTGGCGATGAGCACCGGCGGTCCTTCGAGGCAATGGTTGTTGTGATAAACCCGCGCGCCCAGCTTGCTGCGTAGCCAGGAGTGGAAGAACACCTGCTCCAGCTGCGCGTTGAAGCGGCTCTTCCAGCGCTCCCCGAGCTTGTCGAGCACAGGCAGCAGCAGGCGTTCACAAAGGGTCACGGGCGGGTAGAGGGCCATGGCCTGGTTGAACTGCTGGTCGAGTGGGCGCTGGGCCAGGTTGGCGACGGCAGCGATCACCTGTTGGCACCGGGCTGGCCAATCCCCCTGGGGGACGGTTGCGAGAGCCTGAGGTTCGCTGTCGAGCAGTGCGCGCACTTGGCTGACCGACGCGCCGCGTTCGAGCCAGCGCAGGATCGCGTGCACGCGCTGTACCTGTTGCTGTGGATAGAGCCGATGGCCCTTGCTCGTGCGCCCTGGGGCCAAGAGGCCGTAACGGCGCTCCCAGGCCCGCAGGGTCACCGGATTGACGCCGGTCAGGCGGGCGACCTCGCGGATCGGCAGCAGCACCTCAGAGGGCATTGCGCAGGCCCATGCTTTCAGGGTGCGGGTTCAGGTAGGCCTGCTGCAGCAGGTAGGGATCAGGATGGTTGCGCAGGTGATGCTTGAGCAGGGTCAGCGGCACGACCAGCGGCACGATGCCCTGGTGATATTGGCTGATCAGCTGCTGGAGCTCGGCCTTGTCGTCCGACCCCAGCGCATCGCGCAGGTAACCGACCAGGTGCTGCAGCACATTGCAGTGCGTGCCGCGGCTGGCGCAGCGGCGCAAGGCTTCCATCAGCAGGCTGAAATACCGGGGGCCTACGACCTGGGGATCGTCATCACGGCGCATGCTGCCGAGCAATTTGCCGAGGTCGCGATAGGCCTGGGGGTTATGGGCCATCAGCAGGTACTTGTAGTGCGAATGGAAGCGGATCAGCGCACCGCGGCTCAGGCCTTCGCCGAGCTGTTGGTACCAATCGGCATAGGCGTAGACGCGGGTGATGAAGTTCTCCCGCAATACCGCGTCATGCAGGCGTCCTTCTTCTTCCACGGGCAAGTCCGGGCGCAGGGCGCAGAAGGCGTCGGCATAGGCACCGCGTCCGCCCTTGGTCGCCGGATGGCCGTTTTCCTGATAGACCTTGACCCGCTCAAGGCCGCAGGAGGGCGATTTCTGCATGAAGACATAACCGCAGATGTCGGTCAGTTCCCCAGCCATCTGCTGACCGTAGGCGCGCAGCGGACCAGCCAGCTCCAGCGACGGATTGCGCGAGCCGGTGACCTGCGGGTTGTCCGGATCACCGACCAGGCGAATGGCCTCGCGTGGAACGCCCAGGCCAATGGCGACCTCGGGGCACAGCGCGACCCAGTCGAAATGCTCGTCGAACAGTTGCCGGCACAAGGCGGAGGCCTTGTGGCCACCATTGAAGCGCACAGTGTCGCCAGTCAGGCAGGCGCTGATGCCGATGCGGGGCTTGTCGCGTTGCGTGGGGCTATTCATCGCTGGCTCCTGGCATACTTGTACAGGTGACTTTTCCTGTACAAGTAATTCCATCATAGCAATGAAACTGTGCAAGCTGAAAATATTTGTATAACTTACGCCAGCCCAGTCTAGTCGAACTGCTCGAGCAACCTGCGAGCGGCTTCCTGGCCACTGAGCCATGCACCTTCGACGCGGCCAGACAGGCACCAGTCGCCACAGGCGTACAGGCCTTGGTCGACATCGGCCAGGGCGCCCCACTCATGATTGCCAGCGGGGCGCGCGTACAACCAGCGGTGGGCCAGGGCAAAGGAGGGCGCTGGTACCACGCAGCCGACCAGCTCGGCGAACTCGCCCCAGAGCTGCTCGATCACCGCCTCCCGAGACAGGTCGATGTGCTGTTTGCTCCAGTTCGAAGAGGCGTGCAACACCCACGTGTCGAGCTGTTCGTCGCGTCCCGGCTTGCTCCGGTTGCGCGCCAGCCAATCGAGCGGGTTGTCTTGCACGAAGCACCCCTGCATTGGCGTGTCCAGCGGCACCTGGAAGCCTAGGGCGATGGCCCAGGTCGGCTCCATCTGCACGCCAGCAACGACGGCCGCCAGTTTCGGTGTAGCCGCCAGCAGCGGTGTGGCCTGGGGCGCTGGCACGGCAATCACCACGTTGCTGAACGGGCCGTGGCTGCAGCCATCGGTGTCCTGCAGGTGCCAGTACTGCTTGCCGCGGAACACTTCGGCGATGCGGCAAGCGAAATTGACGGTGACATCCTTGAGCAGGCCGCGGGTGATCGCGCTCATGCGCGGCACGCCGACCCAGCGCACCTGCTCGTCGGGCGAGGGCGTCAACTCGCCATTGCGGTAGTTGTACAGTTGTGGTTTCCACTGCTCGGCCCAGCCGGCAGCAACCCACTGTTGCACCTGGTCGACGAAGCGCCGGTCGCGGGCGGTGAAATACTGGGCGCCAAGGTCAAGCGCGCCGGCGTCGCTGCGCTTGCTGGCCATGCGGCCACCGCTGCCGTGGCCCTTGTCGAACAGATGGACGGTTTGCCCGGCCTTTTGCAGGGCCTGGGCGGCGGACAGGCCGGCGATACCGGCACCGATGATCGCAATAGGTACTGTCATGATGGCCTCTTCGAACCTTGCTGTGAGCAGCCTACGCTGCCGGGCAAACCTGTACAATACTTAAAATCTGTATAAGGTTATTCCGCTCGATACGACAGGTTGGCCTATGTTTATCCGAGAGCGTTCGGTCAAAAAAGTGCCTTGCTTTTAAAAAATAGACCAAGGCCACGCCTTGCGAGGACACAGCCATGCATATATTGCTGACCGGCGGTACTGGTTTGATCGGTCAACACCTCTGCCGGCACTGGGGCGAGGAAGGCCATCGCCTGACCGTCTGGAGCCGCACCCCTGAGCAGGTGCCCAAGCGCTGTGGCAGAGGCGTGCGCGGCATCGCGCAGCTGGAGGATCTGGCCGCCGACGATCCAGTGGACGCGGTCATCAACCTGGCCGGCGCGCCGATTGCCGATCGCCCCTGGACGGCGGCCCGTCGTTCGCTGCTATGGGCCAGCCGGATCAGCCTCACCGAACGGTTGCTGGTGTGGCTGGAGGGCCGCGCGCAGCGTCCCGAGGTGCTGGTGTCGGGATCGGCCGTCGGCTGGTACGGCGACGGCGGCGAGCGGGAGCTCAACGAGGCTTCGCCGCCGGTCAAGGAAGACTTTGCCAGCCAGCTGTGCATCGCCTGGGAAGAGACCGCGCAGCGGGCGCAGGCCCTGGGCATCCGCGTGGTACTGGTGCGCACCGGTCTGGTGTTGGCCAGCGACGGCGGCTTTCTTTCACGCCTGCGCCTACCCTTCAAACTGGGGCTGGGCGGACCACTGGGCGATGGGCGCCAGTGGATGCCCTGGGTGCACATCGACGACCAGATCGCCCTGATAGATTTTCTCGTGCAGCACAAGGATGCCAGCGGTCCTTATAATGCCTGCGCGCCTGAGCCAGTGCGCAATCGCGAGTTCGCCAAGTGCCTGGGCCGCGCGCTGCACCGCCCGGCGGTATTGCCGGTGCCGGCACTGCTGTTGCGCGTCGGGTTGAGCGAGCTGTCGACCCTGCTGCTGGGCGGCCAGCGGGCGCGACCGACGCGTCTGCTGACTGCCGGTTTCACCTTCCGCTTCAACGATCTGCAATCGGCCCTGGACGACCTGTCCAGTCGCCTCTGACATAGGACGCTGCATGACCGATCATGCCCTGCTGCTGGTCAACCTGGGTTCGCCGGCCTCCACCTCGGTGGCTGACGTGCGCCGTTACCTCAACCAGTTCCTGATGGATCCCTACGTGATCGACTTGCCGTGGCCGGTGCGCCGCCTGCTGGTGTCGCTGATTTTGGTCAAGCGTCCGGAACAGTCGGCCCACGCCTACGCTTCGATCTGGTGGGAGGAGGGCTCACCGCTGGTAGTGCTGACCCGGCGCCTGCAGGCGGCCATGGCCCAGCAGTGGCCCCACGGGCCGGTGGAAATCGCCATGCGCTATGGCGAGCCGGCCCTGCCTGCGGTGCTGGAGCGCCTCGCCGCCCAGGGTGTGCGCAAGGTGACCCTGGCGCCGCTCTATCCGCAGTTCGCCGACAGCACGGTGACCACGGTGATCGAGCTGGCGAAGCAGACCCTCAGCGAACGTCGCTTGCCGTTGCAGATGACCGTGCTAAAGCCCTTCTATGACAAACCGGAGTACATCGACGCCCTGGTAGCCAGTGCCCGGCCTCACTTGGAGCAAGACTACGATCACCTGCTATTGAGCTTCCACGGCTTGCCCGAGCGTCACCTGAAGAAGCTCGACCCGACCGGCCAGCACCGTTTCCAGGACCCTGACTGCTGTAAAAATGCCAGCGCCGAAATGCGTGCCGTATGTTACCGCGGCCAATGCCTGGCCACGGCCAAGGCATTCGCGCACAAGATGGGTATCCCGGAGGGTAAATGGTCAGTGTCGTTCCAGTCGCGCCTGGGCCGGGCGAAATGGATCGAACCCTACACCGAGACGCGTCTGGACGAGCTGGGCAAGGCGGGTGTGAAGAAGCTGCTGGTGATGTGCCCGGCATTCGTCGCCGACTGCATCGAGACCCTCGAGGAAATCGGCGACCGAGGTCGCGAGCAGTTCATCGAGGCGGGGGGGGAGGCGCTGGTACTGGTGCCGTGCCTGAACGACCACCCGCAATGGGTACAGGCGTTGGCCGACATGTGCGAACGGGCCTGACACGGGCTGCTTTAGTGTAGGAGCGACCTCGTGTCGCGAAGCGGGCCCGGAGGGGCCGTAACCCATTCAATGCGGTATGCCTGACACACCGAGGTTGAATGGGTTAAAGGTCCCTTTGGGCCCGCTTCGCGACAGAGGGCCGCCCTACATACAGCCAGGGCGGTATTGTCTGGGATCAGGGCAACCGATCATCCAGCGCCTTTTTCTTCCAGCTATCATTGCCTGGCAACAACAGGTTCAGGGCGATGGCCACGACAGCGCACAGGGCGATGCCCTTCAAGCCCCAGTCGTCTGGGCCGTCGCCACTGCCGATCAGTACACCACCGATGCCGAACACCAGCGTGACCGAGACGATCACCAGGTTGCGCGCTTCGGACAGGTCGACCTTGTGGCGGATCATGGTGTTCATGCCCACCGCGGCGATCGAGCCAAACAGCAGGCAGAGAATCCCGCCCATCACCGGTACCGGAATGCTCTGCAGCAACGCGCCGAACTTGCCGATGAACGCCAGGACGATGGCGAACCCCGCCGCCCAGGTCATGATCTTCGGGTTGTAGTTCTTGGTCAGCATCACCGCGCCAGTCACTTCGGCGTAGGTGGTGTTGGGCGGGCCGCCGAACAGGCCGGCCGCGGTGGTGGCCAGGCCATCACCCAGCAGGGTGCGGTGCAGACCAGGCGTCTTCAGGTAGTCGCGCCCGGTCACGCTGCCGACTGCGATCACCCCACCGATGTGTTCGATAGCTGGCGCCAGCGCCACAGGGACGATGAACAGGATAGCCTGCCAGTTGAAGGCCGGCGCGGTGAAGTTGGGCAGCTCAAGCCAAGGGGCCGCGGCGATCTTGGCGGTATCCACCACGCCGAAGGCGAACGACAGGGCAAAGCCCACCAGTACCCCGGCAATGATCGGTACCAGGCGGAAGATGCCTTTGCCGAACACCGCGACAATCAGCGTGGTCAGCAGCGCGGGCATGGAGATCATCATGGCGGTGCTGTAGGGCATCAGCGCTGTGCCGTCGCCGCCCTTGCCCATGGCCATGTTCGCCGCGATCGGGGCCATGGCCAGGCCAATGGAGATGATCACCGGACCGATCACCACCGGCGGCAGGGTACGGTCGATGAAACCGGTGCCCTTGATCTTCACGGCAAGGCCCATGAAAGTGTAGACGAAGCCGGCCGCCATCACCCCACCCATGGTCTCGGCCAGGCCGAACTGGCCCTTGGCGAGGATGATCGGGGTGATGAACGCGAAGCTGGAGGCAAGGAACACCGGGACTTGGCGACCGGTCACCAGCTGGAACAGCAAGGTGCCGATACCCGCGGTGAACAAGGCCACGTTCGGGTCCAGGCCGGTGATGAGGGGCATGAGCACCAGTGCGCCAAACGCCACGAAGAGCATCTGCGCCCCCGAGACGACCTGGCGCCAGACCGGTTCGTTGAAACCGTCCTGCATGATCAGGCGTCCTTTTGCTTGGTGCCGAAGATCTTGTCGCCGGCATCGCCCAGGCCGGGGATGATGTAGCCATGTTCGTTGAGGCGTTCGTCGATCGACGCGGTATAGATCTGCACATCCGGATGGGCCTTCTCGACCACGGCGATGCCTTCGGGGGCAGCGACCAGGACCATGGCGCGGATATCGCGGCAGCCGGCTTTCTTCAACAGGTCGATGGTCGCGACCATCGAGGCCCCGGTGGCCAGCATTGGGTCGATGATCAGCGCCAGGCGCTGGTCGATCTCCGGCGCGAGTTTTTCCAGGTAGGTGTGCGCTTCGAGGGTCTCCTCATTGCGCGCCACGCCGACGGCGCTGACCTTGGCACCCGGGATCAGGCTGAGCACACCGTCGAGCATGCCGATACCGGCGCGCAGGATCGGTACGACGGTGATCTTCTTGCCGGCAATCTTCTCGACTTGCACCTTGCCGCACCAGCCGTCGATCTCGTAGGCTTCGAGCGGCAGGTCCTTGGTGGCTTCATAGGTCAGCAGTGCGCCGACTTCCTGGGCGAGTTCGCGAAAGTTCTTGGTGCTGATATCGGCGCGGCGCATAAGACCGAGCTTGTGACGGATCAGCGGATGGCGGATCTCACGGGTAGGCATAAAAGGAAGGCTCCGGAAGGCGGGCAAAAAAACCGCGCTAGATTAATCTATTCAGCCACGGGTGTCCTGTAGTCATTGTGCACGTTAGTCCATAAATACTTGATCTGACGCCTGCGGATGCGTACCTTTGCCCGCTTTTCTCAATTGCAGCCCCCGGAGGGCGCCATGTCCGCTGATCTCGAGCACATCCGTCAAGTCATGCGAGAGGCTGACTGCCTGTACACCGAAGCCCAGGTCGAGTCGGCCATCGCCAAGGTCGGCGAGCAGATCTGCCAGCAACTGGCCGACACCAATCCCGTGGTCTTCTGCGTGATGAACGGCGGCCTGATCTTCGCCGGCAAGCTGCTGACCCACTTGCAGTTCCCGCTGGAGGCCTCGTACCTGCACGCCACGCGCTACCGCAATCAGACCAGCGGCGGCGAGCTGTTCTGGAAGGCCAAGCCCGAGGTCTCGTTCATCGACCGCGATGTGCTGATCGTCGATGACATCCTCGACGAGGGCCACACCCTCAGCGCCATCATCGAGTTCTGCAAGCATGCCGGCGCGCGCAACGTCTACACCGCCGTACTGATCGACAAGGACCATGACCGCAAGGCCAGCCCGGACCTCAAGGCCAGCTTCGTCGGTCTGCCCTGCGTCGACCGCTATATCTTCGGTTACGGCATGGACTACAAGGGCTACTGGCGGAACGCCAACGGCATTTTTGCTGTGAAGGGGATGTGACCATGCGCCAGCCTGCGTTCATCGATTAGTCGTTGTTTGCCGGCTGGCCGCAACGGCCACGAGCAAACCGCGTGGTCGCCTGCATCCTAACCTTCATGAGAAGACCGATCCCTGCCATCGCCTAGCGATGGCTCTGCAGCCGACAACGTCTATTGCATCTCGGCGTCGGGCTGCACCCCCCACAGGTTGAGCTGTGATTGTGAGCGCCGCCAGGCCTTTGTCTGAGCGCCCATGCTAGAGTGCCCTTCCGATGCCAAGGAGCCCTTCATGCGTGCGATTCTGATCCTCCTGCTGGCAGTGAGCCTGCCGCTGTCCGCGGCGCCGCTGCATAGCCAGTTCCTGCCTCCGGATGACCTGTCGTTACGCCAGGAAACCCCAACCGCCCAGCAACTGCTGCAGGTCACCGACTATTCGGTGGTGGTCGGCGCGCAGCGCCAATCCGACCAGCAGCCTATCCCGATCACGTCCTCGCTGCTGCTCAGGCTCAAGGGCAAGCCGCTGAGCAAAGGCGCAACCATCACCCAGGTGCTGGTCAACTTCGACGGCGAAGGTGGCAAGAGCCTGAAGAAGCCGGTCTACAACGAGAAGACCCGTAGCCTCACGCTCAACTACCCCCTGGCCGACTACCGGGTGATCATGGACCTGCTGCGCAACGAGACCCTGTACGTGCAGTTCCTCAGTTACGCCAATGGCCATGTCTGGGCCGATCTGCACACCGGCACTGTACGTACGCGTTGAGGCCTGGCGCCAGCGAGGGGTAAACTGCCGGCCTTCGAAATATCCGTGATGGTCCAGTTGGAGTCGGCAATGCGTAAAGACAAGAAACAGGTAATTGGTGACGAGATCAGCGACGACTATATCAAGTCGTTCCTCCAGTTCGAGCCGGCCGACGGCCAGACTTCGCCTGCGTTGCACAAGTTGATCAAGGCCTACCGCGGCCTGCGTGTCGGTGACTTCGAGCGCTTCGTCGGCTTCTTCGTCGAGGCTGGCTTGGAGCTGGATGGCAAGGACGAGCAGGGCAAGACCTTCGTCGAGGTCATCGCCGACCAGCGCAACGCGCCGGAGTACATCGAGATCATCCAGAACGCCCGCGGCTGAAACCGCCAGCCATAAAAAAACGCCCGAAGGGCGTTTTTTTATGGCGATTGCCTGTTCAGCGTTCGACTCAGGCGTAGTGCTGGGCGGGGCTGGCTATTTCCACCAGTTGCAGGGCTTCGTCGTTGTGAGCGCTGATCTTGTGGTACAGGGCGGCGTCGATGGCCAGGGTCTTCTCGCGGGCCGGGAAGATTTCCTTGAGCTTGGCGGCCCAGGCGCCCTTGGTCTGCTCGGGGAAGCAGCGCTCGATCAGCTCGAGCATGATCGACACCGTCACCGAGGCGCCCGGCGAAGCACCAAGCAGGGCGGCAAGGGTGCCGTCCTTGGCCGCGACCAGTTCGGTGCCGAACTGCAGAACGCCGCCTTTCTTCGGATCCTTCTTGAGGATCTGCACACGCTGGCCGGCCACCTCCAGACGCCAGTCCTCGGCCTTGGCCTCGGGGTAGAAGCGACGCAGGGACTCCAGGCGCTGTTCCATCGATTGCATCACTTCGCTGACCAAGTATTTGGTCAGGTCCATGTTGTCGCGGGCAACGGCGAGCATCGGGCCGATGTTGCCCATGCGCACCGACAGCGGCAGGTCGAGGAGCGAACCATGCTTGAGGAACTTGGTGGTGAAGCCGGCGTACGGGCCAAACAGCAGCGATTTCTTGCCGTCTACCACGCGGGTATCCAAGTGCGGGACCGACATGGGCGGTGCACCGACGGCGGCCTGGCTGTAGACCTTGGCCTGATGCTGCTTGACGATTTCCGGATTATCGCAGCGCAACCACTGGCCGCTGACCGGGAAGCCGCCGAAGCCCTTGCTCTCTTCGATGCCCGACAGCTGCAGCAGCGGCAGGGCCGCGCCACCGGCGCCGAGGAAGACGAAGCGGGCATCAAGCTCACGGGTACTGCCGCTGTTCACGTCCTTGATGCTGACGGTCCAGCCATTGGCATTGCGACGCAGGCCGGTGACCTTCTTGCTGTACTTGACCTGGGCGTTCTCGGTGCTACCCAGGTGCTTGAGCAACTTGTTGGTCAGCGCGCCGAAGTTGACATCGGTGCCCTTCATGACGCGGGTCGCGGCAATGCGCTGGTCGGCCGGACGCCCCGGCATCATCAACGGCATCCACTCGTTCATCACGGCCTTGTCTTCGGTGTACTCCATCTCGGCGAAGGCATGGTGCTGCTTGAGCAGCTCGAAGCGCTTCTTGAGGAATTCGACACCCTTTTCACCCTCGACGTAGCTCAGGTGCGGGACAGGATTGATGTAGTCACGCGCGGAGCCGAAGTTGCCCTTGTCGTTCAGGTAGGCCCAGAACTGACGGGAAACCTCGAACTGGGTATTGATGTGAACCGCTTTCTTGATGTCGATGCTGCCGTCGGCGGCCTGGGGCGTATAGTTCAGCTCGCACAGGCCGGCATGGCCAGTCCCGGCGTTGTTCCACGGGTTGGAACTCTCCGCGGCACCCGAGTCCATCGCCTCGACGACTTCCAGCTTGATTGCCGGGTCGAGTTCCTTGAGCAGTACGGCCAGGGTGGCACTCATGATGCCCGCGCCTACCAGTACCACATCAACTGATTCGTTCTGCGCCATGTAACGCGTCTCCAAAATCTACAACACCAAATTGACAGCATAGGACCCCTGGGCTTGCCAGGATCGCCATGTCCGATTCTTCGCAGTTGTTGCCACTTGCGCGGATACCGCCAACCGGTCTTTGCGTTGCGCTATTGAACGCTTTGACTGCCGGTGCGGCAATTCGACTTATGGTCAAGGTACCCGACGTGCGTTATGGACTGGCCTCAGGCTCCCCTGCTGGAAGGGCGCAATAGCCGACTGCTCGGGGCTGTTCGGGACGCATCTGTTGCTTTTGCACATGCCAGACTGTTCATTTGCTCGCCACACTCTTGTGAAGTTGTGAAAACCCGTTTTTTCACGCTCTTTTGGAGTCGTGAACCTCAAAAGGGACTGCGCGGTGGCAGCCCGCAGGTTCATGCAGCAGACGGCCGAAAAATGCAGGCACATCAGCGGGCGCAAGACCTGTAGTGGAAGGCTCTCTGTGGGCGAAGCGAGAAGGTGCCGGGGTGAAATCGGCGAGTGCGGGGCCCGATCAGGAGACGTCCTTATAATCGGGGGAAGATTATAACGATGTCTTGGGCGGAAAAGGTCGTTTTCAGGAAGATTTATTACGGTTTTTGTCAGGCGGGCAGGGTGCGCTGGTGCCAGCGGCAGTTTGCACGGGTGCACATCCGGGCGCTGGCAGGCAGAGGGCGGCCTAGCCAGCTGAGGCAACTTTCGCTGACCTGCACCCAGCCACCGTCGGCTGGTGGCTGGGTGCAGTGCTTGAAGGCCAGGCAATTGCCTTCGCTGTCGAGCCGTGCATAGCAGGCGTGGCGCGGGCGTTGCAAGAGCAGGGTCCAGAGCGAGGCCATGGCGGTGTCCTGTTGGAGTGGTCTGGCGCAAGCATAACGGCGCGTCGATGAAAGCAGTGTGACAGTGCACGCTGGCCGATGGCTGGCCAGATGCTGGCTGGGTATACTTAGGCCTTTGCGGCTTATTTCTGGAGAAATGCGCATGTTGCAACGTCTGTTGTTCGGTTTGATCGCGGTGGCCAGCCTGAGCCTGGTCGGTTGTGCCCACAGTCCGCAACAACTCAGCCCCCAACCCAAGCTCAACGCGCAGCTCGCCGCGGTGGGTCATGGCCAGCCGGTGGTGGTCAGGGTCGTCGACGGTCGGCCGTCCCAGGCGTTGGGTACCCGTGGTGGCCTGTACCCCGAGACCAGCACCATCACCGTGTCAGGCAATGATGTGCTGCCCAAGCTGCAGGCCCAGGCCGAAGCCGCTGTGCGCTTGCTGGGCTTCACCCCGACGGCCAATGCCGGCAACGCTCCGCAGTTGACCGTAACCCTGGCCGAGCTCAAGTACCAGTCGCCCAAGGAGGGCATGTACGTGACCGAAGCGACCATCGGCGCGACCTTCCGCGCTGACGTGTCCAACGCCAACCGTCGCTACAGTGGCCGCTATGGCGCCTCCCTGGACCAGCGCTTCGGCATGGCGCCGAACCAGGAAACCAACACCAAGCTGGTCGGCGATGTGCTCAGCGACGCCTTGACCCGCTTGTTCAAGGACCCGACCATCGGCCAGATGCTGGGCGAATAAGCCCGCGGTGCGGCGGCAGGATTTCGTCAGGGGCTACCCGGTGCATGGCTTGGGTCTTATGGCACCCTTGAGATCGAGCGCCGTCGACGCGGCGCTTCGCGGGTAAACCCGCTCCCACAAGGTCCTGCATACCACGGATATCCTGATCGGCTTGGTCCCTGTGGGGGCGGCGGTTCGGCGCACCGACTTGCCCGCGAACACCGGCGAAGCCGGTGCCATACGCCGCGGTACCTGCTTCGCGGGCAAGCGCGGTGACAAGCACATGACAAGTGACCCTTCACTTTGTCGCAAAGGCCAGGCGACTGCCGGCCGCTTGGGTAGAATGCCGGCCTTCGCTGTACTTTTTTCGAGGTTCTGCCATGTCGTTGCACGTGCTCTGGGGGCTGTTGGCGGCCCATCCGGCCAAGCTGATCAACCTGCTGGCCCTGCTGATTACCTGCCCAGGCGGGCTGCTGTTGCACAGCGCCCGTCGCCGTGAAGTGGTCGCCCGGCAAAGACCGGACGGCGATACCACCGTGGTGGACGCGCGCGATCTGCCGGTGCACCGTTTCTATTACATCCTGGGGTTTTCAAGCCTGGCGATGGCGCTGCTGTTGTCCTGGTTCAGCACCTGGTTCTGAACGTCGGATCTGACGTGCGATCGATCATGCTACAGCGGCGGCGATCACACTCCTCCCGTCCACCCTCACCCAGAGGGAGAGGGCAGTCGTTGCGAATCAACCCTCAGCCTTGACCTGATACTGGTTGCGTACCGGCGTCGCGTACTGCTGGATCAGGTACGGACGCTGCTCGACCGGGCAGGCGTCGAGGCGGCGCTGCCACTCGGCTCTGGCCGCCGTCAGCTCCTCGGGCGAGAACAGTGTGTCGGCCGTCGGTACCCGCAGCGCCGGGTCCGCCTCGGCCCACATCGCATACGCCAGGTAATGCACCGGGAACAGCCGGTAACCGCCGAGGATCAGGCGATCGATCTCCACCGCCAGCTGCTTGGTGTCTTCGAAGAGCGCCGTGACCGGCGGGGCAAAGTTGATGTGCACCCGCCCTTTGTAGCCGGTGATGCCCTGGGCGATGCTGACGTCGTCCTCGCCCGGCGCCTTCTTGTAGGTGCCGGTGGTGGCGCGAATGTACAGCTCGCGGGCCTTGGCCTGGTCGCAAGGGTCGTACTCGTAGCTGATCGACACGGGAATCAGGTTAAGGCTCTGGATCACCGCGCCAAATGGCTCGTCCTTGCGGCTCATATGGAACATCTTGAGGATCGCCGAATCGGTACGGTCATCACCGTCCTTGGCCCGACCCTCTGCCTGGGCGATCCAGATCGACGCACCGTCGTTGCGGATCGAGTGATTGATGTAGGCCGACAGCAATTGATAGGCCGCCAGCTTCTCGCGACGGCCACTGAGCGAGCGGTGCACGATGAAGCTCTTGTTCAGACGCATCATGTCGCTGACGAAAGGCTTTTGCAGCAGGTTGTCGCCAATGGCGATACGCGGCGTCGGCAATCCGGCGTGGTACACCGCGTAGTTGACGAAGGCCGGGTCCATGACGATGTCGCGGTGGTTGGCCAGGAACAGGTAGGCGCTGCCGGACTTGAGCTGCTCGACACCGGTGTAGGTCACGCCATCGGTGGCGCGTTCGATGGTCTGGTCGACGTAGTACTCGACCTTGTCCTGCAGCGTCGAGACACAGCTGACACCGGCGAACTCCTTGCGCAGGCGCCTGGCGATCAGCGGCTTGAGCAACCAGCCGAAGGTACCGGCTGCCCGCGGGAAGCGGAAGTGCGTGAGGATATCGAGAAATGCCGGGTCGCTGAGCAAGCGTGCCAGAACGGCAGGGACCTCAGCATCGTCGTACGGTCGGATGGCATCGAATTCGCCCATCATGCTCTCTTGTTGGAAACGGCTAGGGTAATAGGTAAGGCCGGGGCCCGAAAAAAAACGGCTCGGGCACACACAAGACCTGTAAACAGACCGGCAATTATACGCACAAGTCACTGCGGAGGCCGCGATGCTGGAAACTGCGATCTACGATTGTCCCTATTGTGGTGAGGTGGTCGAGACCACCGTGGACCTGTCGGGTGGGGATCAGACCTATACCGAGGATTGCCAGGTCTGTTGCCGGCCGATTCTCTTCATCCTGCAAGTGCATGGTGATGAGTGGATGCTCGACCTGCGGCGCGAGGACGAATGATGCAGCGAATCTACGAGCCGGAAAGCCTGCTGGAAGCCGAGTTGCTGATCAGCATGCTGGGCAGCGAAGGCATCGCCGTGCACCTGGTGGGGCGGGACTTGATTGGCGCTGTCGGCGAGTTGCCGATGCACGGCCTGCTGGGTCTGGCGGTCGCCGACGAGCAGGCCGATGACGCACGGGCGTTGATCGCCGCGTACAATGGCGCCCAGCCCCTTGCCGGCGACGAACCGGAGAGCTTTCCCGGAACCCTGATCTGTTAGGGTCGCAGACCCTAGGTTTTTATCGCCCATGTGTGGACGCTACGCCCTGTTTCGCTGGTCCCCAGCCTTCGCCGCGCTGCCAGGCTTTCCCGCCGACCAGCAGGCGCAATGGAACATCTCGCCCGGCGCCTCGGTGCTGATTCAACGCCAACTCGACGGCCAGTTGCAGCTGGCGCGTGCGCGCTGGGGGCTGACCCCGGCCTGGTTGACCGACCTGTCGCGCACGCCGGCCCATGCCCGCGCCGAAACCTTGGTCGAACAGCCGATGTTCCGCGAGGCGTTTCGCCAGCGCCGATGCCTGATGCCGGCCAACGGCTTCTACGAATGGCGTGGCACGGCGCGCAAGCGCCCCTACTGGCTGACACCGGGGGAGGGTGCTTCGCTGTTCTTTGCCGCGATCTGGGAGGCCTACCCGGTGCAGGATCAGGTCTGGCTGAGCTGTGCGGTGGTGACCCAGGCGGCGATGAACCAACGCCGGCCGCTGATCCTCGATGCCCAGGGACAAGCAGCCTGGCTCGACCCTGACACCGCCCTGCCACGCCTGCACGAACTGCTGGCCGGCAAGCCGCTCGACTTGCGCGAGCGGGTGTTGGCGACCTTCGTCAATGATCCCAAGCTCGATGCGCCGCAGTGCCTGACCCCAGCCTGAGCCGCGCGCCGCCTGGCGAAATCTTCCTCGTGACTATGGCGGGCCTCGGCGACTCGGCCTAGGATACGCGGCATGTTGAAAGGGAGTGTTTTCATGCGTAGATCAGTTGTTGTCAGCGTCCTGGGCGCCAGTATCCTGCTGGCCGGGTGTCAGGCGGTGAACACCACCAGCGGTGGCGCGGTGGGCGTCGAGCGCAAGCAGTACATGTTCAGCATGCTCTCGACCGATGAGGTCAACCAGATGTATGCCCAGTCGTACCAGCAGACCTTGGGCGAGGCCTCGGCCCAGGGCGTGGTGGACAAGACCAGTGCCAACGCCAAGCGGGTCCAGGCCATCGCCGACCGCCTGATCGTCCAGGCACCGCAGTTCCGTCCGGATGCCGCGCAGTGGAAGTGGGAAGTCAACCTGATCCAGAGCGACGAGCTCAACGCCAACTGCGGTCCTGGCGGCAAGATCTTTTTCTACAGTGGCCTGATCGACAAGCTCAAGCTCACCGACGATGAGATCGCTGCGGTGATGGGCCACGAGATCGCCCACGCCCTGCGTGAGCACGGCCGCGAGGCGATGTCCAAGGCCTATGGCGTGCAGGTGGCCCGCCAGGGCGCCGGTGCCTTGCTTGGCCTTGGCCAGGACAGCCTGGCCGTGGCCGACACGGTCGTGCAGTACGCCATGACCCTGCCCAACAGCCGCTCGAACGAGAACGAGGCCGACCTGATTGGTCTTGAGTTGGCGGCCCGTGCCGGCTTCGACCCCAATGCCGCGATCACCCTGTGGAACAAGATGACCCAGGCCTCGGGTGGTTCGCAGCCGGAGTTCATGAGCACCCACCCAGCCTCCAGCAGCCGTATTGCCTCGCTGGAGGCGGCGATTCCGAAGGTGATGCCGCTGTATCAGGCCGCCAGAAAGTAAATCGTTGGCTCCATCGCGGGCCCATTCCCTTGTAGCTTGGGAGCGGGCGCCGCGGCGCTTTTTCTGCTCAGCCCACCCAGCCACTGGCCTGCATCGCCGAATAGACCGCCACCGCGGCCAGCACGAAGAAGGCGGCCGAGGCCAGGCGCCGGATCAGGGTCAGCGGCAGCTTGTCGGCGGCGAAGTTGCCCGCCAGGACCACCGGCACGTTAGCGATCAGCATGCCCAGGGTGGTGCCGATGATGACCATGATCAGGTGCGGGTACTGCGCGGCGAGCATCACCGTGGCGACTTGTGTCTTGTCACCGATCTCGGCCAGGAAGAAGGCAATCAAGGTGGTCACGAACGGCCCGAAACGACGCGCGCCGCTGCCTTCGTCATCATCCATCTTGTCCGGCACCAAGGTCCACAGGGCCGTGGCGGCGAAGCTGGCGGCGAGTATCCAGTGCAGGACGGTTGCGCTGAAGAAGCCGCTGACCCAGGCACCGACCGCGCCGGCCGCGGCATGGTTGGCCAGTGTCGCGGCGACGATGCCGGCGATGATCGGCCAGGGCTTGCGGAAGCGAGCGGCGAGGATGAGCGCGAGCAGTTGCGTCTTGTCGCCGATTTCGGCGAGCGCGACGATCGCGGTCGGGATAAGCAGTGATTCCAGCATCAGGATTCCTAACGGGGCGGGTCGACACGGCTATGACACGTACAACCTCCCCGCCCCGGGTAAGGTGTGCGTGTCATAGGTCTTGTCAAACCCTGGGCTCGTCTGCGCGAACCGTGGGTCGCACGCGCCATGGCCTGTGGGCCAAGTATGTTGACGCGTGCCGGGCGAGCTGAGCGCTCGCGGGAGACTACTCCCCTAGGACGGAGCGGATTCTGCCTAGCCGAAGCGCTTTCGGCAAGTCCTGTTTTTATCCGCGTGTTGCTTGATAGATCCGGAAACCCTGCGCCTCGGCGCGTGTCTGGCAGTTGCCCAGGGCGCTTTCGATGAGCGGTTGATAACGCAGGAAGCTATTTGCTACCAAGCGAATTTCCCCGCTTTTTAGCAGATGTTCGCCGGATTTTTTCAGCAGGTTTTCCGAGGCTTGGTAATTGGTGCGGACCCCGGTATGGAACGGCGGATTGCTCAGGATCAGCGCCAAGTCATGGGGCGCGGCATCGATGCCGTCGCCGCTGATGACCTCGCCTTCCAACCCATTGGCCGCCAGGGTCAGGCGGCTGCTGGCCACCGCAAAGGCATCCACATCGAGCAGCGTGACGCGGCTCTGGGGATAACGCCGTTTTACCGTGGCGCCAAGGATGCCGGCGCCGCAGCCGAAGTCCAGCACGTGCCCGACCGGCAGGTCGTCCAGGTGCTCCAGCAGCAGGGCGGTACCCTTGTCCAGGCGCCCGTGGCTGAACACCCCTGGCAGGCTCACCACCTGCAACGGGCCGTCGGCCAGCGGCAGTTCGAAACGCTCGGCCAGGCTGTGCAGCGGTGTTGCCTGAGGGGCGTGCTCGACCGTCACTTGCCACAGTTGGCAGTGGCGGGCACTGTCGAGCTTGCGTGGCTTGCCGAAGGCCTGCAGTTGCTTGGCCGCGCCTTCGATGCCTGCGCGCTTTTCGCCGACCAGGTACAAGGTCTGCCCAGCCAGGCGGGCGGCTAGCGCATTAAGCAGGTAAGCAGCCAGATCGCGCGACTTGGGCAAGAACAGCACTGCCGACTCGAAGGGCGGTTCGGGGGCCTCGACGCCGTAGTGGCTGCGCCCGGCGAAGCGGGCGTCGAGCAATGCCTGATCGCCGGCGTGCCAGCTCCAGCCGAAGGCCTTGGGCAGTTGCCCGAGCAGGTCGTCGGCCGGCAGGCCGGCAAGCAGCAGCGGGCCCTGGAAAAGTTCGGCCTGACGAAGCAACACTTCACTGCGCGGGTCCATGGACGCCTCCTGAAAAAAGTGGCGCAGTTTAGCAGAGCCGTGCCGCGCTTAGCCGACCACCCGCTGTGGCTGGCCGGCGAAGAAGCCTTTGGCGTTCTCGCTGAGCTGGCCGACGATGCGCTGGCGTGCCTCCACTGCGCCCCACGCGCTGTGCGGGGTGACGATCAGGCGCGGAATGTCCGGCGCCAGCAGTGGATTGCCCTGGGTCGGCGGCTCGACGCTCAGCACATCGGTCGCCGCCCCGCCCAGGTGGCCACTGCGCAGTGCCTCGGCCAGCGCCTGCTCGTCGATCAGCCCGCCGCGGGCGGTATTGACCACCAGGGCGCTGGGCTTGAGCAGGGCCAATTCGCGGGCGGCGATCATGTGTCGGGTGTGCTCGTTGAGCGGGCAATGCAAGGTCAGGGCATCGACCTGCGGCAGCAGTTGCGCCAGCGGCAGTCGGCCTTCACGCGCCGGGCGCCCTGGGATCTGGCCAAGCAGCACGCGCATGCCGAAGGCTTCTGCCAGGCGAGCCACGGCGCCCCCCAGCTCACCATGGCCGAGCAGGCCAAGGGTTTTGCCTTCCAGCTCGACGATGGGGAAATCCAGCAGGCAGAACTGACTGGCCTTCGCCCATTGGCCGTCGGCCACCGCCTGGCGGTAGTCGCACAGGCGCGTCGCCAGGGCCAGCAGCAGCGCCAGGGTGTGCTGAGCCACCGACGGCGTGCCGTAGCCTTGGCAGTTGCAGACAGTGATGCCCTGGGCACGGGCGGCCTGCAGGTCGACGTTGTTGGTGCCGGTGGCGGCCACCAGGATCAGTTGCAATTGCGGATTGGCCTGTAGGCTCGCGGCATCGAGCATGACCTTGTTGCTGATGACCGCGGTTGCGCCCTGCAGGCGATCGGCGACTTGCTCGGGCGCGGTGCTTGGGTACAGCTGCAGGCTGTCGAACTGCTGTTCCAGGATGCTCAGGTCGAGATCACCCAGGTCCAGGGACTGGTGGTCGAGAAACACGGCGCGACGCGGGCTTGGCATGGGAACTCCGGTGGCAGCGAGGCATTGAGCCTTCAGATCGGGAAGCGGGAAACGTTAGCGCCTTTTGCAGGCTGCTGTCATGCGGCTTTAGGCGGCGGCGCAACTGATCGCAGGCAACTGTATCTGTCGCCTGTGCCGTCAAAGGGGTACTCTGCGAAGCTAGTAACCAATTGTTGCAAGGAGCAGCGCCATGTACTGGGCCGAATTTCTCACTGTTGCCCTGATTCACCTATTGGCCGTGGCCAGCCCCGGCCCGGATTTCGCCGTGGTAGTGCGCGAAAGCGTGACCCACGGGCGCCGCGCCGGCACCTGGACGGCCTGTGGCGTGGGGATGGCGATCTTCCTGCATGTCGGTTATTCGCTGCTGGGGATCGGGCTGATCGTGTCGCAATCGATCGTGCTGTTCAACGCGCTGAAATGGCTGGCTGCCGCCTACCTGCTGTACATCGGCTTCAAGGCCCTGCGCGCCCGGCCTGCATCGGCGGGGGAGGCGCTGGCGCAGCCCGTGCTGGTCGAGCGCAGCGGTCGCGCCGCCTTCGTGGCCGGCTTCATGACCAATGGTCTGAACCCCAAGGCCACCTTGTTCTTCCTCTCGTTGTTCACCGTGGTCATCAACCCGCACACACCCTTGCTGGTGCAGGCGGGCTATGGTGTCTACCTGGCCGTGGCCACCGGCCTGTGGTTCTGCCTGGTGGCGTTGCTGTTCAGCCAGCAACGGGTGCGCGCCGGCTTTGCCCGTATGGGCCACTGGTTCGACCGGGCCATGGGTGCGGTGCTGGTGGGCCTGGGCGTGAAAATCGCCTTTACCGAGATGCATTGAGGCGCGAGGCACGGGGTCACTGGTCCCTGCGCCAGTCAAATCATTCCTTCGGCTGATTTGACTGGCGCGGCGCCGTTCTAGAGTAAAGGTCTGACTTATCCAGCCTGTACTCGAGAAAAGGGACTCCCATGTTGCAGACTCGTGTCATTCCGCCCGGCGAAGGGGCCTACACCTACCCATTGTTGATCAAGCGTCTGCTGATGTCGGGCGGTCGTTACGAGAAGACCCGCGAAATCGTCTACCGCGACCTGCAGCGCTTCAGTTATCTGGAGCTCAATGAACGCATCGCGCGTCTGGCCAACGTGCTGACCGAGGCCGGGGTCAAGGCCGGCGATACCGTGGCGGTAATGGACTGGGACAGCCATCGGTACTTGGAGTGCATGTTCGCCATCCCGATGATCGGCGCGGTGGTGCATACCATCAACGTACGCCTGTCGCCGGATCAGATTCTCTACACCATGAACCACGCCGAAGACCGCTTCGTGCTGGTCAACAGCGACTTCGTCGGCCTCTACCAGGCGATCGCCGGGCAACTGACCACGGTCGAGAAGACCCTGCTGATCACCGATGGTGACGCCCGCACCGCGGAGCTGCCCAGCCTGGTCGGCGAGTACGAGCAACTGCTCGCCGCGGCCAGCCCGCATTACGATTTCCCAGATTTCGACGAGAATTCGGTGGCTACCACCTTCTACACCACGGGTACCACCGGCAATCCCAAGGGCGTCTACTTCACCCATCGCCAGCTGGTGCTGCATACCCTGGCCGAGGCCTCGGTCACCGGCAGCATCGACAGCGTGCGGCTGCTGGGCAGCAATGATGTGTACATGCCCATCACCCCGATGTTCCACGTGCACGCCTGGGGCATCCCGTATGCAGCGACCATGCTGGGTCTCAAGCAGGTCTACCCGGGGCGCTACGATCCGGAGATGCTGTGCCAGTTGTGGCGCAAGGAAAAGGTCACCTTCTCCCATTGCGTGCCCACCATCCTGCAGATGCTGCTCAATGCCAAGACCGCCCAGCACCAGGACTTTGGCGGCTGGAAGATCATCATCGGCGGCAGCGCCCTGAACCGTACCCTGTACGAGGCGGCCCAGGCCCGTGGCATTCAGTTGACGGCGGCCTATGGCATGTCGGAAACCTGCCCGCTGATCTCCTGCGCCCACCTCAACGAGGAGCTGCTGGCCGGCAGCGAGGACGAGCGCATCACCTACCGGATCAAGGCTGGCGTGCCGGTGCCGCTGGTGGAGGCGGCGATTGTCGATTGCGAGGGCAAGTTCCTCCCGGCCGATGGTGAAAGCCTGGGCGAACTGGTGCTGCGCGCGCCTTGGCTGACCATGGGCTACTTCCGTGAGCCGGAAAAGAGCAAGGAGCTCTGGGAGGGCGGCTGGCTGCACACCGGTGACGTGGCGACCCTCGACAGCATGGGCTTCATCGATATCCGCGACCGTATCAAGGACGTGATCAAGACCGGCGGCGAATGGGTCTCTTCACTGGACCTGGAAGACCTGATCAGCCGCCACCCGGCGGTTCGCGAGGTGGCTGTGGTAGGGGTGGCCGACCCGCAATGGGGCGAACGCCCGTTCGCCCTGCTCGTGGTGCAGCAAGGGCAGGTCATCGACGCGCGGATACTGAAAGACCACCTCAAGCCGTTCGTCGAGCTCGGACACATCAACAAGTGGGCAATCCCCAGCCAGATCGCCATTGTTACTGAAATTCCCAAGACCAGCGTCGGCAAGCTCGACAAGAAGCGTATCCGCGTGGATATCAGCCAGTGGCAGGCCAGTAACAGCGCTTTCCTTTCGACCTTGTGACCTTGGCCGCGATCACCGTCCTGCGAGTGTGACCCGCGGGACAGAGCGCCTGGTGCCTTGTCAAACGAAGAAATTGAGCCATGCTTGCCACAGCCAGCGCACAGGCCGGCCTTCAGGGCAGGCCGGTAGCAGGACGCAAATCACACTTTAGAGGGATCTAGCACCTGTACCTGCTGGCTATAGTCGGGTCAGGGGATTTTCAGGAACGGGGGACCTGCGTCGACCAAGACGCCGCCTCCAGGTGCCAGTTCACCGGGCGTCGGGCCGTCTCTGAAAGGACTCACTGCCATAACAAAAAGTACATGGAGTAGCGTCGATGACATCAGCAAACCTGTTCTGGCGCCGGGCGAAACTGCCTTTGGCCGTCAGCCTCGCTTCCACGCTCGCCGGTCCCGCATTCGGCGTCAGTTTCAACATCGGCGAAATCGAAGGCCAGTTCGACTCGTCGCTCTCCGTGGGGGCCAGTTGGTCCACGGCCAAGCCAAACGAGCACCTCATCGGGGTCAACAATGGCGGCAAGGGCCTGTCGCAGACCTCCGACGACGGCCACCTGAACTTCAAGCGCGGTGAGACCTTCTCCAAGATCTTCAAGGGCCTGCACGACCTTGAGCTCAAGTACGGCGACACCGGCGTGTTCGTGCGCGGCAAGTACTGGTACGACTTCGAACTCAAGGACGAACACCGCCAGTTCAAGGACATCAGCGACTCCAACCGCAAGGAAGGCGCCCAGTCGTCCGGCGGCGAACTGCTCGACGCCTTCGTCTACCACAACTACTCCATCGCCGACCAGCCGGGCTCGGTGCGCCTGGGCAAGCAGGTTGTGAGCTGGGGTGAGAGCACCTTCATCGGTGGCGGCATCAACTCGATCAACCCGATCGACGTGGCCGCCTTCCGCCGCCCCGGCGCCGAGGTCAAGGAGGGTCTGATCCCGGTCAACATGTTCTACGTGTCCCAGAGCCTGACCGACAACCTCTCGGCCGAGGCCTTCTATCAGATCGAGTGGGACCAGACCGTCGTCGACAACTGTGGCACCTTCTTCTCCCAGCCGGACATCATCGCCGACGGTTGTACCGATAACCTGCGCGTGCTCAACAGCAGCCGCACCGTGCCGGCGGCAGCCCAGGGCTTCCTGGCCACCCAGGGTGTCGATCTCAACGAAGAGGGCGTGATGGTGCGCCGTGGCGCCGACCGCGACGCCCGCGACAGCGGCCAGTTCGGCGTGGCCCTGCGCTACATGTTCGAGCCACTGGACACCGAGTTCGGCGCCTACTTCATGAACTACCACAGCCGCGCGCCGATTTTCAGCGCTACCGGCGCGGCGCCTTCGGTATTCGGCGGGATCGCCGCTCTGCCGCCAGCGCTGCAGGCCCTGGCGCCGCTGATCGTCGCGGGCAACTCGCAGTATTTCGTCGAGTACCCCGAGGATATCCGCCTGTACGGCCTGAGCTTCTCCACCACCTTGCCCACCGGCACGGCCTGGAGTGGTGAGCTCAGCTACCGGCCCAATGCGCCGGTGCAGTTGAACACCACCGACATCCTCTTCGCCGGCGTGCGTCCTCTGGGCGGGGCATTGAGCAATGCATCGCTGTTGAACGGCGTTCCGGGGCAGGACCTGCACGGCTATCGCCGCAAGGAGATCACCCAGTTCCAGACCACCCTGACGCACTTCTTCGACCAGGTGATGGGCGCCAGCCGCATGACCGTGGTCGGCGAGTTGGGCATCACCCATGTCGGTGGACTGGAGAATGCCCACCAGACCCGCTATGGCCGCGACCCGGTCTACGGACCGGGCCCGCTGCCTGCCACGGGTGGCGCAGACACCTGCCAGGCGCTCAATACCAGCACCATCGGCGGCGCCGGTGCAGGCGCCTCCACCGTCAACCTGAACCGCAAGTGCGAGAACGACGGCTACACCACCAGCACCTCCTGGGGCTACCGCGGCCGGGTCATCTGGGACTACAACGACGTCTTCGCCGGCGTCAACCTCAGGCCCAGCGTCGCCTGGTCCCATGACGTCTCGGGCTATTCGCCTGGCCCTGGCGGCAACTTCGAGGAAGGCCGCAAGGCGATCAGCCTGGGCGTGGACGCCGAGTACCAGAACACCTATACCGCCAGCCTGTCGTACACCAACTTCTTCGACGGCAAGTACACCACCGTGGACGACCGCGACTTCGTCGCCCTCAGCTTCGGTGTGAACTTCTAAGAATATTGATCCAGGACGACACAGAATGAATA
This sequence comes from Pseudomonadota bacterium, assembly GCA_023388335.1. Classification (GTDB taxonomy): domain Bacteria; phylum Pseudomonadota; class Gammaproteobacteria; order Pseudomonadales; family Pseudomonadaceae; genus Aquipseudomonas. The sequence continues at coordinate 44,250 of JAEWGL010000079.1, forward strand.
CAACCAAGAGTCTGCTGAAAGCCGGTGTGCTGGGCTTGTCCTTGCTGGCCACCAGCGTCATGGCTGCGGTTTCCGCCGACGAGGCGGCCAAGCTTGGCGCCAGCCTGACGCCGATGGGCGCGGAAAAGGCGGGTAACGCCGACGGTTCGATCACTGCCTGGCAGCCGCTGTCCAAGACGGCCGGCAGCGCCGACGGCAAAGGGTTCCTGTCCGACCCCTATGGCAGCGAACAGCCCAAGTTCACCATCACCGCGCAGAATGTCGATCAGTACAAGGACAAGCTCTCGCCGGGCCAGCTGGCGATGTTCAAGCGTTACCCCGAGACCTTCAAGATCCCGGTGTACCCGACCCACCGTGGCTCCACCGTCCCCGATGAAGTGTTTGCCGCGATCAAGGAAAACGCCACCAAGACCACTTTGGTCGAAGGCGGCAATGGCCTGAACAACTTCCGTACGGCCGTGCCGTTCCCGATACCCAAGAGCGGCGTGGAGGTGATCTGGAACCACATCACCCGCTACCGCGGCGGCAGCGTGACCCGTCTGGTGACCCAGGCCACGCCACAGCCCAACGGCTCCTACAGCCTGGTGTACTTCCAGGATCAGTTCGTGTTCCGTGATCGGATGAAGGACTACGACGCCAACAACCCAGGTAACGTGCTCTTCTACTTCAAACAGAAGGTCACAGCGCCAGCGCGTTTGGCAGGCACCGTGCTGCTGGTCCACGAGACCCTCGACCAGGTCAAGGAACCGCGCAAGGCATGGATCTACAACGCCGGTCAGCGTCGTGTGCGTCAGGCGCCACAGGTGTCCTACGATGGCCCGGGTACTGCGGCCGATGGCCTGCGTACCTCCGACAACCTGGACATGTACAACGGCGCGCCGGACCGTTACGACTGGAAGCTCGAAGGCAAGAAGGAGATGTTCATCGCCTCCAACAGCTACAAGCTGGATTCGCCGAGCCTCAAATACGCCGACATCCTTAAGCCTGGGCACATCAATCAGGACCTGACCCGCTATGAGTTGCGTCGTGTCTGGCACGTGGTTGCGACCCTCAAGCCCGGACAGCGGCACATCTACGCCAAGCGTGACTTCTACATCGACGAAGACACCTGGCAGGCGGCGGTGATCGACCAGTACGACGGTCGTGGCCAGCTGTGGCGTGTCTCCGAAGCCCACGCCCAGGATTACTACAACTTCCAGGTGCCGTGGTACACCCTTGAAGCCATCTATGACCTGCAGTCCGGCCGCTACCTGGCGCTGGGCATGAAGAACGAAGAGAAGCGTGCCTACGACTTCGGCTTCAGCGCGACCCGAGCCGACTTCCAGCCCGCGGCCCTGCGCCAGGAAGGTGTACGTTGAGTTAAGGCCAGATACTTGCGTATGGGCCCAGAAACGCCCCGGCTTGCCGGGGCGTTTGCATTAGGGCTGGCGGACGCAAGCAGTCTTTTGCGCCCTGTCGCGAAACGACCGCAATCCATCAGCTTTGTTTCTTTTTGTTGTAGTCTTTTTCAGGGTAAAGGCGGCAATCATCTTTAAACGCGCCGTGCAACCCGCTAGTCTCGCTGAAGTCCCTACGCCGAAGTTTCCCCAACCGAACGAGCCGGCCATGACCGATCTGTCCCGTATGCATGGATTCGCCAGCGAGACCCTGGGTCTGCTGGACGGGCGTTTCTACCGGCCGCCATTGCCCGTTGGGCATGTGCCGCGCGGCCGCCTTTGCCAGCGCCTGGAGGCGGGGCTCGAAGGGCGTCTGCTGCTGGTCAACGCGCCAGCCGGCTTCGGCAAGAGCTCGCTGGCCATCGAGTTCTGCCAAGGCTTGGCTGGCCATTGGCGCAGCCTGTGGCTGGGCCTCAGCCAGCGCGACAGCGACCCTGGACGCTTTCTCGAGCGCTTGCTCGAAGGGCTGCAGCAATACTGTCCGGCGCTGGGAGGCCAGGCCCTGGGGCTACTGAAGATGCGCCAGCGTCATCAACCCTTCGCCTTTGAAGAGTGGCTGGACGGCCTGCTCGATGAGCTGGCGCTGTACCTGCAACCCAATGCTCCATTGCTGCTGGTGCTGGACGACTATCACTTGGCGCAGGGGCCGGTGCTCGATCGTTGCCTGCAGTTCTTCCTCAATCACCTCCCGCCAGGGCTGGTGCTGCTGGTCACCAGCCGCCAGCGTCCCGACTGGCACCTGGCGCGCCTGCGCTTGTCACGGCAATTGCTCGAGCTCAATGAACAGGACCTGCGCCTGACCGCGGACGAATCGCTGGCGGTGATCGGCCGGCAACCCACGGGGTTGCGCGGCCAGGCCTTGGACAACCTGATCCAGCGCAGCGACGGCTGGGTCGCCGGTCTGCGTTTCTGGCAGCTGGCAGCCAGCGAGGCCGGCGACGAGCATGCCTTGCCCCAGGCCCTGCACGGTGGCGAAGGGCTGATCCGAGACTACCTGCTCGAAGAGGTGATCGAAATCCTCCCAACCGATGTCCAGGGCTTCCTGTACGACACCGCCTGCCAGGAGCGCTTCTGCAGCGAGCTGTGCGATGCCGTGCGCGGCAGCCGCGACAGTGCCGAGATCCTGCGCTACCTGCAGGCCCATCAGGTGTTTCTGGTGCCGCTGGATGAGCATGGCCACTGGTTCCGCTATCACCACCTGTTCTCCGACCTGTTGCGCAGCCGCCAGGCCAGCCAGCCGCTGGCCTCCCTTTACCTGCGTGCCTGCCGCTGGTTCCAGGCCCAGGGGCTGCTCGACGAGGCCGTTGAGCAGGCCCTGCGCGCCGGGCACCTGGACGTGGCGGCCGACCTGGTACAGAGCCTGTCCGAGGAACAGCTGCTGGCCGAGCAGAACGTGGGCATGCTGCTGCGCTGGAAAATGGACCTGCCTGACAGCTTGCTGGTCAGCACGCCTCGGTTGATCGTGTTGTACAGCTGGGCCCTGGGCCTGGCCTGCCAACTGGACGCGGCCGAAGAGCTGGCCAGCCACTTGAGCCGTTTCCTGCCGGCACCTTCGGCGACCGCGCAGAAGTCCATGCTGGCCCAATGGCTGGCCTTGAGTGGGGTGATCGCGCGGGGCAGGGGCAACCGTGAACGGACCCTGGCCTACTGTGGCGAAGCGCTGGAGAGCCTGCCCTTCAAGCGCTACGGGCAACGCCTGGTGTGCCTTTCGACCTTGTCCAACCTGGCCATCGCCGACGCCGATTTCTGGCGCGCGCGGGGCTGGAACCGTGAGGCCCTGGAGCTGGCGCAGCGGGTCGGCAACCCGCTGTTCGAGGCATTGGCGCACTATGACCGGGCGCGCGTCCTGCATGCCCGCGGCGAAGTGTTGCGGGCCTTGGACGAAGTCCGCCAAGGCTTGCTGCGCCTGCAAGGGCTGTCGGCGCAACGGCTGTATGCAATCCGTGCGCGGCTGACCTTGTACGAGGGTTTCCTGCTCGCTGCGCGGCTGCAACCGGAGCAGGGGCGCAGCCGTCTGCGCGCCGGCCTCAGCGAGGCGCGGGGCTGCCGCGACATCAGCGTGCTGATCGGCCACTGCGTGATCGCTTCGTTGGAAGGACGGGAAGGACGTTTTGCCGAGGCTTTCGCGGAACTGGCCGAGGCCGAGCGGCTGATGCATATCTGGGATGTGCCGCCAATTTTCTACCTGGCCATGATCACCCTGGTGAAGTGCGAGCTGTGGCTGGTCCAGGGCCGTACCGACCTGGCCGAATCCTGGCTGCTGCGCCTGGGCCAGACCTATGGCGGCGAGCAGGCGGCGGCCGCGCCGGAATTCCATCCCTTGCTGCCCCTGCACATCGAACTGCAGCAGGCTCTGCTGGAGCGCACCCAAGGCCGCCTGGCCGAGGCCGGTAGCCGCCTGCAGGCACTGGTCGAGCATGGGCAGGCCAGTGGAGGGCTGATGCTCAGTGTCAGCGCGCTGTGCCAGTGGATGGACCTGTTACTGGCCAACGATCATGATGCCCAGGCGCGCGGCCTGCTGCCACTGGCGCTGGACGCGGCGCGCGGCGGGGCGTTGCAACCCTTCCAACGGCTGATCGAGGAGCACCCGCACTGGCTGCGTGATCAATTGAGCGCGCAACCGGTCAGTCCGCTTCAGGCCAGTCTATTGGCGCGCCTGCCGCCGATGCAGAACGTCCCCACCGGGGCGGGCGAAACCCTGAGCGGCCGGGAAATGGCGGTGCTCGAACTCATCGCCCAGGGCTGCTCGAACCAGCAGATCAGCGAGCGTTTGTTCATCTCCCTGCACACGGTCAAGACCCATGCCAGCCACATCAACAGCAAGCTTGGCGTCGAGCGGCGCACCCAGGCGGTCGCGCGTGCCAAGGCGTTGGGGCTGCTGGCCTAGGGCAGCTGGGCGGTTCGCCGATTGCGCAGGGGCATAGCCGTTCCCGCGCTCATCCTTGCCGGCAATCGGCCGATAACCTGTCCAGCGGTGGGCTGCAATGGCGCTCGGCCTGCTCATCACCGTTTTTGGCTGCGTGCCGATAATCCTTTACCCATGACAGGTCCTGTTGATGCTGCAATACGGGCGAAAAAGCTTTCTGATCGTCGATGACTACACCGACTTTCGCACCTCGACCCGCTCCATGCTGCGTGAACTGGGCGTGCGTGACGTAGACACCGCCGACAGCGGTGAGCAGGCCTTGCGCCTGTGCGCGCAGAAGCGCTATGACTTCATCCTCCAGGATTTTCACCTCGGCGATGGCAAGAAGAATGGCCAGCAAGTGCTCGAAGACCTGATCCTCGACAAGCTGATCAGCCATGAATGCGTATTCGTCATCGTCACCGCTGAAACCAGCCAAGCCATCGTGCTCAGTGCCCTGGAGCACGAGCCCGATGCCTACCTGGCCAAGCCCTTCAACCGTATCGGGCTGGCCCAGCGCCTGGAAAAACTGGTCCAGCGCAAGACCTTGCTCAAGCCGATCCTCCAGGCCCTGGACCGGGGCCGGCCGGCCGAGGTGCTGGCGGCCTGTGCCGACCTGTGCAGCAAGGACCCGCGTTTTGCCCCCCTGTGCCTGCGCTATCGCGCCGATGCCCTGCGCAGCCTCAATCGCCTCGACGAGTTGGAGAAATTCCTCAGGGCCATTCTCGCCAGCCGCGCAACGCCATGGGCCTACGCCGCGCTGGGCAACCTGCTGCACAAGCGCGGCCAATTCAGCCTCGCGCAAGGGGTCTTCGAACAGGCACTCAACGCCTTCCCGATCATGCCCGGTCTCTACGACGGCATGGCCGCGGCCCTGGTGGCCCAAGGCGATACCAAACGGGCCCAGCACATGCTCGAAGAAGCCGTGCGCCTGGCGCCCCTGGCGGTTCGGCGGCAGGCGACACTGGGCAACCTGGCCATGCAGAACCAGGATTTCGAGAGCGCCATCAAGGCGTTCCGGCATGCCGTCAGCCAAGGCCAGAGCTCGCGCTATAAAGACCCGGAAAACAACCTGCATCTGGCCCAGGCGCTGATGAACAAGAACACCGGCAATGGCCTCGACGCCCGCACTCGGGTCGAGATCAACACGGTACTCAGTACAGTGGCCAAGGAAGGCGCCGACGACCCGGGCCTGCAAGTGCGCGCGCGCCTGATGAAAGCGGCCAGCCTGCAGCAGGTCGGCGATCCGGAGACTGCAGGCAAGCTGACCGAGCAGGCCCTATTGCGGCTGGACAAGATGGAGCAGCTCTTTTCGGTGCAGGCGGCCTTGACCGTGGCCAGCCAGCTGCAAGGGTTGGGGCAGGACGCAGCGGCCATTTCGATCCTCAGAAAATGCGTGGAGAGCTACGGAGACGACCCTAAGGTGATGCAGCGTGTCGCCAGGCTGACCGACGATCCGAGCGTGCTAAACGCCGTTACTGAAGCCGTCGACCTCAACCGCCAGGGCGTGCGCAGCTACCAGGCTGGCCAGCTGAGCGAGGCGCTGGCATTGTTCCGCCGGGCCCTTGGCCGCCAGCCCAAGAACATCAGCATCGCCCTGAACACGGCTCAGGCCGTGTTGCGCAGCGGCGGCCAAACGCCCTCGGTCGAAGTGTTGCAGGAGTGCCAACAGTGCCTATCCAGCATCGTCGGCATACCGACCAGCGACACGCGCTACGACCGTTTCCGAAAACTGCATATCAAGGCTTTTGGCGCATGAACCAGGACAATCAGGGGCTGGATTTTTCCACAGTGATCGCCTCCACCGTGCACGACATGAAGAACTCCCTCGCCGTCTTGACCCAGGCCCACAGCCAGTGGCTGGCGCGCCTGCCCGAAGCCTTGCGCGAGGGCAGCGAACAAGGCGTGATCGAACACGAATTCAGCCACCTCAATGGCATGCTGGTACAACTGCTGGGGTTGTACAAGCTGGGTGTCAACCAGTTGCCCATGTGCCCGGACTACCACGAGCTGGACGACTTCATCGAAGCTCAGCTGGCGGCGCACCAGGAAGTGCTGCGCCACCGCGATGTGCTCGCCACCTGGCGCATCCTCACCCATAGCCCGCTGGGCTTCTTCGACCGCGAGTTGGTCGACACGGTGGTCGCCAACGTGCTCGACAATGCCATTCGCCATGCCGGGCATGCCTTGCTGATGGGCATCGAGGAGGAAAACGAGCAGCTGGTGATCAGCATCAACGACGACGGCCCGGGTTATCCACAGCTCATGCTCGATCGCCAGCAGGACTATGTCCAGGGCATCGTCCCGCGTAGCGGCAGCACGGGCCTGGGGCTCTACTTCGCCGCCCGCATCGCCGCCCTGCACGAGCGCGATGGGCTGAAAGGGCGCATTGAAATCAGCAATGGTGGGGCGTTGGGGGGTGGGTTGTTCAGGTTGTATCTGCCTTGAGGATCGGGTCGGGCGCCAAGGCGTGTCTTGAGTGTTGTAGTGCCCTTGAGATCGAACACCCTCTGTGCGGCGCATCGCAGCACTGGTGGATATTCGAGCCTCTTCGCGGGCAAGACGGGACGCCGAACCGCCGCTCCTATAGAACAAACGCTAACTCTTTGATTTAGCTGAACCCTGTGGGAGCGGGCTTGCCTGCGAACACCGGCGAAGCCGGTGCCATACACCGCGGTGCCTGCTTCGCGGACAAGCCCGCACAGAGTATTGCGCCGCGCTTGCAGGCTTTGTTCTCTGCGCGACAGCGCGGCGCCAAGGCGGCGGGTGGGCTCTCATAGAACAAACACTAACTCATTGATTTATCTGTATTTTGTAGAGCGGCCTTGTGCCGCGATCGACCGCGCAGCGGTCGCAACCCCTGTAACCGCGCTGCACCAGACAGATCGATATGGCTGGCTTTACGGCCGCTTCGCAGCCGATCGCAGGACAAGCCAGCTCCAGGGGGTCGCCGCGCTTGCAGACCTTGTTCTCTGCGCGACAGCGCAGCCCAGCGGGCTGGGCGATCTCCCACAGGGCAAAAACGCAAATGCTGTGATCGCCGCGGATGGGAGCGCGGGCTTGCCCGCGAACGCCGCGCGGGCGGCGCTCGATCTCAAGGGCGCCACAACACCCAAGGCATGAATCTGGTGGCCACCACGCAATCCCCCTCGGCAAGTCGTGATGAACTTGAAATCAATGGAATTTTTTCGCCCGAGCGCCATCCAAGGCTGACACAGATCCGTCTCAGATCCGCTTTTCCTAGGAGCTTGCCCATGTTCAACATGCGTCGTCTGATAATCGTCGCTACCGCTGCCGCCGTGATGTCCGGTTGTGCCAGCAACAACCCGTACGACAACCAAGGCCAGGCCCAGGGCTCGACCGGCGTGAGCAAGACCGCCAAGTACGGTGGCCTCGGTGCACTGGCCGGAGCCGTCGCCGGTGCCGCCATCGACCACAACAACCGCGGCAAGGGTGCGCTGATCGGTGCCGCCGCCGTGGGTGCGGCCGCTGCGGGCTACGGCTACTACGCCGACCGCCAGGAAGCCGCGCTGCGCGAGAGCATGGCCAACACGGGGGTCGAAGTGCAGCGTGAAGGCGACCAGATCAAGCTGATCATGCCGGGCAATATCACGTTCGCCACCGACTCCTCGAACATCGCTCCAAGCTTCTATTCGCCACTGAACAACCTGGCCAGTTCGTTCAAGCAATTCAACCAGAACACCATTGAAGTGGTCGGTTTCACCGACAGCACTGGCAGCCGCCAGCACAACATGGACCTTTCGCAGCGCCGTGCCCAGGCGGTCAGCAGCTACCTGACCTCCCAGGGTGTCGATGCTTCGCGCGTCTCGGTGCGTGGCATGGGGCCTGACCAGCCAGTGGCCAGCAACGCCGATGCCAACGGCCGTGCGCAGAACCGCCGGGTCGAGGTCAACCTGAAGCCGATTCCTGGGCAGCAGTATCAGTAAGCTGCACGTCACAGGCTTCACGCAGCAAGAAAACGGGGCAAGCCAGTAGGGCTTGCCCCGTCTTCGTTCAGCGGTTGGCCTGGATCGCGGTGAGGGCGATGGTGTAGACGATGTCGTCGACCTGGGCGCCGCGCGGCAGGTCGTTGACCGGCTTGCGCAGGCCCTGGAGCATCGGTCCGAGGCTGACGCAGTCGGCGCTACGCTGTACCGCCTTGTGCGTGGTGTTGCCGGTGTTCAGGTCGGGGAACACGAACACCGTGGCGCGACCGGCCACCGGGCTATGTGGGGCCAGCTGACGGGCGATCTGCGGGTTGGCGGCGGCATCGTACTGCAGCGGGCCATCGATCAGCAGGCCACGCTCGGCCTGCTGCGCCAGCAGGGTCGCCTCGCGGACCTTCTCCACTTCCTCGCCGCTGGCGGCCGAGTCGCTCGAATAGCTGATCATCGCCACCCGCGGCGCAATGCCGAAGGCCTCTGCCGAATCGGCGCTCTGCCGGGCGATCTCAGCCAGTTCCGCGGCGCTGGGATGCGGGTTCATCACACAGTCGCCGTACACCAGCACCTGCTCGGGGAAGAGCATGAAGAACACCGACGACACCAGGCTGCAACCCGGGGCCGTCTTGATCAGTTGCAGGGCAGGGCGGATGGTGTTGGCCGTAGAGTGGACCAGGCCGGAGACCAGGCCATCGACCTCGTCCAAGGCCAACATCATGGTCCCGATCACTACCGGGTCTTCCAGCTGCTGCTCGGCCATTGGCGCGTTCAGGCTCTTGCTCTTGCGCAGGCTGACCATGGGCTCGACGTAGCGGCTGCGAATCAGGTCCGGGTCGAGGATCTCCAGGTCCGCGGGCAGGCTGATGCCCTGGGCGCGGGCCACGGCCTGGACGGCCTCCGGCTTGGCCAGCAATACACAGCGCGCGATGCCGCGGGCCTGGCAGATCGCTGCGGCCTGCACGGTCATGGGGTCGGCGCCTTCAGGCAGGACAATGCGCTTGTCGGCCTGCTGCGCCCGCTGGATCAACTGGTAGCGGAACACCGCCGGTGACAGGCGCAGCTCGCGCGGCGTGCCGCAGCGCTGGTGCAGCCAGTCGGCGTCCAGGTGGCCGGCGACAAAGTCGGTGATGAACTCGGCACGCTCGCGATCGTCCACCGGGATTTCGCGGTTGAGCTGGTTGAGCTGAGTCGCGGTGTCGTACGAGCCGGTGCTCACCGAAAGGATCGGCAGCCCCGCCTGCAAGGCGCCGCGGCACAGTTCAAGAATGCGTGCATCGGGCTTGCTGTCGCTGGTCAGCAGCAGGCCGGCCAAGGGCACGCCATTGATGGCTGCCAGGCTGACGGCCAGGATGATGTCGTCGCGATCGCCCGGCGTCACCACCAGGGTGCCTGGCTTGAGCAACGGTACCGTGTTGGCCACGGTGCGCGCGCAGATGATGATGGTGTTCATGCGCCGTTGCTCGTAGTCGCCGGCGTTGAGTACCTGGGCGCCTAGCAAGTCGGCCACGTCACGTGTGCGCGGCGCGTTGAGCTCGGCCTGGAAGGGTATGCAGCCAAGCAGGCGGAAGTCGTTGCCGCGCAGCAACGGCGAGTGCTCGCGCAGGCGCGCGGCAAAATCGGTCATGCTTTCTTCGGTGCGCACCTTGTTGAGGATCACGCCCAGCACCTTCGGGTCGCGAGGTCCGCCAAACAGTTGGGCCTGCAGCTCGACCCGGCCAGACAGCTCGCTGAGCACTTCGTTTTCTGGCGCCGAGACCAGGATCACCTCGGCATCCAGGCTCTTGGCCAAGTGCAGGTTGACCCGCGCGGCGTAGCTGGCATGCCGGGTCGGCACCATGCCCTCGACCACCACCACGTCCTTGCCGATGCACGCCTGCTGGTACAGGGTGATGATCTGTTCGAGCAGCTCATCGAGCTGGCCGTCACCGAGCATGCGCTCCACATGGGCCAGGCTCAGCGGGGTTGGGGGCTTGAGGCCATGGGTGCGGGCCATCAGCTCGGTGGAGCGCTCTGGGCCGGTGTCGCCGGGATGGGGCTGGGCGATCGGCTTGAAGAAGCCCACCTTCAGCCCGGCACGCTCCAGGGTCCGTACCAGGCCCAGGCTGATGGAAGTCAGGCCGACACCGAAGTCGGTCGGCGCGATGAAAAATGTCTGCATGCGGGCGTCTCGAAGTAAGCGCTGCAAAAGGCTCTAGGGTAGCGCTATCGGTTGCTGGGCGCACCAGCCACAAGGAAATGCCTGGCCAATACGCTGGTGGCGTTGCTCGGCATCGAGCACCCAGGGACGTGCCTGCCAGGGCGGCTGGTGGCGCAGGTGCTGGGTATGGCCGCAGGACAGCTCGACCACCCAGTGGCCGTTTTCATCCTGGTGGAACCCCAGCACCCGACTGACGGGTGCGGCATTGTCCGGGTTGCGTTCGCAATCAGGCGATGCGTTGGTTACACTTGTTCGTTCTACATTCTTCTGCAAAAGGTCTCGCCCCATGCTGATCGCCGCCAACAAGGCTGTCTCCATCGACTATACCCTGACCAACGACGCCGGGGAGGTCATCGACAGCTCCTCCGGTGGCGCGCCGCTGGTTTACCTGCACGGTGCAAGCAATATCATCCCGGGCCTGGAAAAAGCCCTGGAAGGCAAGCAGACCGGTGATGAGCTGGACGTCGCCGTCGAGCCGGAAGACGCCTACGGCGAATACCTGGCCGAGCTGGTCAGCACCCTGAATCGCAGCATGTTCGAAGGCGTCGACGTGCTGGAAGTCGGCATGCAGTTCCACGCTTCGGCGCCGGACGGCCAGATGCAGATCGTCACCATCCGCGATCTCGATGGCGACGACGTGACTGTCGACGGCAACCACCCACTGGCGGGCCAGCGCCTGAACTTCAAGGTCAAGGTCGTCGACGTACGTGATGCCAGCGAAGAAGAAATCGCTCACAAGCATATCCACGGTGAAGGTGGCCATCATCACTGATTTTCTGCGCTAAGCTCAGAGAGTCGCAGGCGCTCGGGCAAGCCGGACTTGCTCTCCGTAGGAGAGTGGACGGTTTGGCTGCGCGCCTTTTTTTGTGGGCGCATTTTGCCCGCGGCGGCAACCGGGAACCTGAGAGGGAGTTCGTCATGAGTGCATTTCACGAGCTGAAACTGAAGGCGTTGAACGGTGAGGAACTGTCGCTGACGCCGTTCAAGGACCAAGTGGTGCTGGTGGTCAACGTCGCCTCCAAATGCGGTCTGACGCCGCAATACAAAGCGTTGGAGAACCTCTACCAGCACTACAAGGACAAGGGATTCCACGTGCTGGGCCTGCCGTGCAACCAATTTGCCGGCCAGGAGCCTGGGAGCGAAAAGGATATCCAGGACTTCTGCAGGCTCAACTATGGGGTCAGTTTCCCCTTGGGTAGCAAGCTTGAGGTCAATGGCCCGCAGCGTCACTCGCTGTATCGCTTGCTGGCAGGCGAAGGTGCAGAGTTCCCTGGCGACATCACCTGGAACTTCGAGAAATTCCTGGTGGGCAAGGATGGACGGGTGCTGGCTCGCTTCGCCCCGCGCACTGCGCCAGACGATCCGACGGTGGTACAGGCGATCGAAAAGGCCCTGGCCTGATTCGACGGTCCAGCGTAACGCCGTGTGGGCAGGCTGCGTAGACCGGGCCTGCCTGGCGACATCCAGCCCTTTAGCCGCGAGGCGCTGATGCCCCTGATTTGATCGCCAGCGGCGCGCCCCCCGGGGTGCTGCCAGCCGGGTAGCCTTGCCGACAGGCGCTGTGCAGGTGGCTTTCGAACTGCTCGATGATCGCCGTCCAGCCATGGCGGCCAGCGTGCTGGCGTGCATTGAGGCGGACCCGGCGCAGGGTTTCGCTCTCTTCCAGCAACCAATTGGCGGCATCGATGAAGGCAGCCTGATCTCCCGGCATGGCCAGCGCCCCGCTGTGGCCGTGGCGGATGTGCTGGGCAGCGGCGGCTTCGTCGTAAGCGACTACGCCAAGACCGGAGGCCAGGGCTTCGAGCACTACGTTGCCGAAGGTTTCGGTAAGGCTCGGAAAGAGGAACAGGTCACCGCTGGCATAGTGCTGCGCCAGCGCTTCGTCCCGCTGCGCACCGCAGAACACTGCGATAGGCAGCTGTTGTTCAAGGGCGGCGCGTTGCGGCCCGTCGCCGACCACGACCAGACGCATGCGCCGCTGGGGGTAGTTACGTTGCAGCGCCTGCAGGCACGGCAGGAGCAGGCCGAGGTTTTTCTCGGGAGCCAGCCGGCCGACATGCAGCAAGGCGATGTCATCGGGCCCCAAGCCCCAGCTGTCGCGCAGGGCCTGGCAACGGCGCGCGGGGTTGAACAACCCTGCATCCACACCGCGGGCCATCAGGGCCAGGCGCTCGAAGCCGCGACGCTCCAGTTCCAGACGTTGGCTGGCGCTGGGTACCAGGGTGGTGGTAGTGCGCCGGTGGAACCAGCGCAGGTAGTGAGTCACCAGACGAGCCAGCAGGCCCAGGCCATACTGGCGCGAGTACTGTGGGAAATTGGTGTGGAAGCCACTGACTACAGCGATGCCCAGTCGCCGCGCCGCGCGCAAGGCGCTGAGCCCCAACGGACCTTCGGTAGCGATGTACAGCACGTCGGGACGATGGCGGCGCCAGCGCCGCAGCAGTCTGTGCATCGACACCTGCCCCCATTGCAGCCCCGGATAGCCCGGCAGCGCCCAGCCACGGCACAGCAGCAGCTCGACGCCGTCGCTGGCGTCGCGGTCGCTGGCCTGCCGCGGACGCACCAGCTCGACCCGGTGACCGCGCTGGCGCAGACCTTCGCTGAGCCGGCCAAGGGTATTGGCCACGCCATTGATCTCAGGTGGGAAGGTTTCGCTGACCAAGGTGACATGCAGGGGCGGTATGCTCATGAAGGTCAGTCTGGGCCGGGCGGGTTGCGGTTATGTGACCTTCGTGTGACCGAGTTGTGATGGTACGCCCGCGACCCTTGCCCAGGCCGCGGTGGACATCATCGACAGCAGCAAACGCCAGGCCGAGCAAGGCCTGTCCCTGGCCGGTGAGACTGGCATGGTCATCGTCGAGATCCAGGAGGGTGCATGGAGGGTGGTCAGCGCCGTCGGCCAGTTCTCCGGCCAACTGCAGCACTAACTGTAAGCCACAAGCAGCAAGCTACAAGCCAAAAGCACGCCATGCGCGATCCGCTTTTTCTTGCGGCTTGAAGCTTGCAGCTTACTTCCGTTCGCGCACCCAGAACAGCGTGGCTCCCGCCACTGCCGCCGGCATCATCAGGATATTGACGAAAGGAATCATCAGCGCCAGGTAGGTGATCCCGCCAAACCCCAGGCTCTGCCAGCGTTTCTGGCGCAGCCAGGCGAGCATGTCCTGCCAGCTCATCTTGTTGTTGTCCGCCGGGTAGTCGATGTACTGGATGGCCATCATCCACACCCCGAACAATAGCCACAGCGGCGCGGCCACGATATTTACCACGGGGATCAGCGACAAGATGAACAGGCCGATCGCCCGCGGCAGAAAGTAGCCCAGCTTGCGCATTTCGCGGCCCAGGGTGCGTGGCACCATGGCCATCAACTCGCTCCAGCTGAAATCCGGGAACGTGTCTTCGCCGCGCACCACCACCTCGACCTTTTCGGCGAGAAAACCATTGAATGGAGCCGCGATGATGTTGGCCACCAAGGTGAAGGTAAAGAAGATCATCAACACCACCAGCGCAACGAACAGCGGCCAGAGGAGGTAGGTGAGAAAGTCCAGCCAGTCCGGCAAGGTCGGCATCAAGGCATTCACCCACAGGCTGAACTGGTGGCCGGCGAAATACACCAGGCCGATGAATAGCGCCAGGTTGATGGTCAACGGCAGCAGGACGAACAGGCGCAGGCTCGGGCTCAGGACCAGTTTCAGTCCTTCGCGCAGGTACTGAGGGCCAGAGAGAACAGGGGCTTGCATCAAGAAACTCCGGGATGAGGGGCACGCGCTGACCTTACCGAGTTTGCCGCGCTGGCGAAAGCCAGGGGAGAACTGGGAAACGGCCTGTAACAAAGCCAGGCGCGTCCGCCGCCTGTCTAATAGCAAGGCTTTGCAGTCTGTAGTCGTTGAATAGAGCAGGTCTATAAGGTGGATTGTCGAAGGATATTTCCTTAATCTCTGCCACCTCGCTAAAGTGCGCGCATCTTTTCAACGCCTTCGGATCCTGACTTTAAAGGAGTTTCCATGAGCATTCTGGTCAACAAGCAAGCCCCTGATTTCGACTCGGCCGCCGTGCTGGGCGACGGCTCGATCGTCGACAGCTTCAAGCTGTCGTCCCTGCGCGGCAAATACGTCGTGCTGTTCTTCTGGCCGCTGGACTTCACCTTCGTCTGCCCGTCGGAAATCATTGCTCATAACAATCGCATGGGCAAATTCCGCGAGCTGGGTGTGGAAGTGGTCGGCGTCTCGATCGACTCGCAGTTCACCCACCACGCCTGGCGCAGCACGCCGGTGGAGAAGGGCGGCATCGGCGAAGTCGAGTTCACCATGGTCGCTGACGTCAAGCACGAGATCACCCGTGCCTACGGCATCGAGCACGATGACGGCGTGGCCCTGCGTGCCTCGTTCCTGATCGACCAGCAAGGCGTGGTGCAGCACCAAGTAGTCAACAACCTGCCGCTGGGTCGTGAAGTCGACGAGATGATCCGTCTGGTCGAAGCCCTGCAGTTCACCGAGCAGCACGGCGAAGTCTGCCCGGCCGGCTGGCGCAAGGGTCAGAAAGGCATGAAGGCCGACGCCAAGGGCGTGGCCGACTACCTGGCGGAAAACGCCACCAGCCTGTAAGGCAAAGGTCCCGTTTTTTCAGGACCTGCGGGTAACAGCCTTCCCCAAGTGCTGCGCAGGTTCTTTTTTATTCCCGCCGGCAATGCCGGCGATCCGAGGCTGGCCAATGCGGACCAGCCCGACAGGAGCCCGTCATGTCTGAAGCACGTCATTCGCGAGTCATCATTCTCGGTTCCGGCCCTGCCGGCTACAGCGCCGCGGTCTATGCTGCCCGTGCCAACCTCAAGCCACTGCTGATCACTGGCATGCAGGCCGGCGGCCAGCTGACCACCACCACCGAAGTCGACAACTGGCCGGGCGACGCCCATGGCCTGACCGGCCCGGCGCTGATGCAACGCATGCAGGAACACGCCGAGCGCTTCGAGACCGAGATCGTCTTCGACCACATCAACGCCGTCGACCTGGCGCAAAAGCCCTACACCCTGCGCGGTGACAGTGGTACCTACACCTGCGACGCGCTGATCATCGCCACCGGTGCCAGCGCTCGTTACCTGGGCCTGCCGTCCGAAGAGCAGTTCATGGGCAAAGGCGTATCGGCCTGCGCCACCTGCGACGGTTTCTTCTACCGCAACAAGCCTGTTGCAGTCGTAGGCGGCGGCAACACCGCCGTGGAAGAAGCCCTGTACCTGGCCAACATCGCCAGCAAGGTCACCCTGGTGCACCGCCGCGAGACTTTCCGCGCCGAAAAGATCCTGATCGACAAGCTGCACGCCCGTGTGGCCGAAGGCAAGATCGAGCTCAAGCTCAACGCGACCCTGGACGAAGTGCTGGGTGACAACATGGGCGTGACTGGCGCGCGCTTGAAGAACAACGACGGTACCAGCGACGAGATCAAGGTGGACGGCGTGTTCATCGCCATTGGCCACACCCCGAACACCTCGCTGTTCGAAGGCCAGCTGACCCTCAAGGACGGCTACCTGGTGGTCCAGGGCGGCCGTGAAGGCAACGCCACCGCCACCAATGTCGACGGCGTGTTCGCGGCTGGCGACGTGGCCGACCACGTCTACCGCCAGGCCATCACCTCGGCCGGCGCTGGCTGCATGGCGGCCCTGGACGTCGAGCGTTACCTGGACGGCCTGCAGAACGCTTCGTTCTGATCGTCCGGCGCCCCCCGGGCGCACAAAAAAACCGGCCTTCATGGCCGGTTTTTTGTGTCCGCGCGATGACTCAGAGGCTCAGGCGCATCGACAGGTCGACAGCTTTCACATCCTTGGTCATGGCACCGATGGAGATGTAGTCCACACCGGTCTCGGCGATTACCCGAAGCGTATTCTCGCTGACGCCGCCGCTGGCTTCCAGCTTGGCCTTGCCGGCAGTGATGCGTACGGCTTCGCGCATTTCATCCAGGCTCAGCTCGTCGAGCATGATGATATCGGCCCCCGCCGTGAGCGCTTGCTGCAGCTCGGTCAGGCTCTCCACCTCGACTTCCACCGGCTTGCCTGGCGCGATGCGCCGCGCCGCGGTGATCGCTTCGGCGATGCCACCGCTGGCGGCGATATGGTTTTCCTTGA
The DNA here is from genome assembly GCA_023388335.1 of Pseudomonadota bacterium. Classification (GTDB taxonomy): domain Bacteria; phylum Pseudomonadota; class Gammaproteobacteria; order Pseudomonadales; family Pseudomonadaceae; genus Aquipseudomonas. The sequence goes on from JAEWGL010000079.1 coordinate 60,841, forward strand.
TCAGGAAGGCGTCGTAGAGGCCGATGCGGTGGTTGTCGCAGCCGCCGCAAGTGATCGCGTATTTTTGTGCCAGGCGCAGGCCAGGCAAGGTCTTGCGGGTATCGAGCAGGCGCACCTGGGTGCCAGCGACCAACTCGGCAAGCGATGCCGCGCGGGTAGCCACCCCCGACAGCATCTGCAGGAAGTTGAGCGCCGTGCGTTCGCCGCTGAGCAGGGAACGGGCCGGACCTTCGAGGTGGAACAACGTCTGGTTGGCCTTGGCACGGTCGCCATCGCTGACCTGCCAGTGCACCGCCACGCGCGGATCGAGCTGGCGGAATACCGCGTCGACCCAGGACGTGCCGCTGATCACGCAGTCGTCACGGGTGATGATGGTCGCCTTGGCCAGGCGCTCCGCCGGGATCAGTTGGGCGGTGATGTCGCCGCTGCCGATGTCTTCCAGCAACGCGCGGCGCACGTTGGCTTCGATTTCGGCGGTCAAATCGGCGAGGCGTAGGTTCGGCATGGTGGACTCCACAAGCTAGGTGCCGGCGATTATAGGGCAGGGCGGCGGCGTGTACAGCCGCCCAAGGCACGACCTTTGGTTAGTCGAACTGAGCATTTGGTCCAACTCGCGGTCTGAAACGCCTGACGAACGGTGCTGTGGCAAGCCCTGCGCTGGGCGGGAGCCAGGCGCTGTTGCTGGCGTGCCTGAAGCACGGCGACCGGCCCTCGCGTGGTCGTGGGCCGTAAAGACCATGGGCGGGTTCACCAGACTCGCCCTGGATTCGACGGCCGCTCGTGAATTTTTCATCCGCCTGGAGCAACTGACCTGCGCGCCTGCGCCGATCTTGCGGTGTTGCTCACCGATGACGAACAGGCCCTGGCTCCAGTGAAGGTCCAGGACGACCGGCCGTTGGCCGCCGCGCTTGGACGGCTGGGTGGCCAGCCGCCGCTGTGAGCGGTGGCGATTTGTACCATGCATCCGTCACAGGCTCGGGGCATACTGAGCCCACGTCCCATGTGTCTCAGGATTTGCCCATGCAATTGGACCGTGAAACAGGCTGGTTCACCGGCGTCACCCATTGCCCCTCACCGAATTTCAACGCCCGTCCCGAAGGCGAATGCATTTCCCTGCTGGTGATCCACAACATCAGCCTGCCGCCCGGCTGCTTTGGTACCGGCAAGGTGCAGGCATTTTTCCAGAATGCCCTGGACCCAGACGAGCACCCGTACTTCCAGGGTATCGAGCACCTGAAAGTTTCCGCGCACTTGTTCGTCGAGCGCGATGGCGCGGTGACGCAGTTCGTTTCTTGCCTGGAGCGCGCCTGGCATGCGGGAATCTCAAGTTTCGAGGGTCGTGAGGCCTGCAATGATTTCTCCATCGGCATCGAGCTCGAAGGCACCGACGAGCTGCCCTACACCGATGCGCAATATGCGACGCTGGAGCAACTGACTTGGCAGATACGTGCGGCCTGGCCGGCCATCGACCGGCAACGCATCTGTGGTCACAGTGACATCGCCCCGGTGCGCAAGACCGATCCGGGGCCGGCTTTCGACTGGGAACGCTACCGCGCCTCCCTGCAGGACTACGAGGACAAGGCATGAGTTTTCTGGTGTTGGTGCTGGTATTGTGGGTCGAGAAGTTTTCCGCGATGCGGCACCGGCTGCAGCGAGACGGCTTCTTTCTCGGCGAGCTGGTCCGACTGGAGCGCAGCGGCAAGGTGCACCCTTGGTGGACCTTGAGCATCCTGGTGCTGGCGCCCGTCGCGCTGCTGGTGCTGCTGCTGTACGTGCTGGAGCCCGTGGCCTACGGCCTGCTGGCCTTACCTGTGCATCTGCTGGTGTTGATCTACAGCCTTGGCCGTGGTGACACCAAGGCGGCTCTTGGCCCCTTCCGCGATGCCTGGCGACGCGGCGACCAGCAAGCCGCGCTGCACGTGGCCGAGCGTGACCTGGGGCTGGTCGCCGAGGATGCCGATGGCCTGCTCTCGCGGGTCCAGGGCCACCTGCTGTGGCAAGCCTACCAGAGCTTCTTCGCGGTCATTTTCTGGTACTTCCTGCTCGGTCCCGGCGCGGCACTGGCCTACCGCTTGCTCGACCTGTGCGCGCAGCACAGCCGCCAGGCCGCGCTCCAGCACCGTGCCGAGCAGCTGCGCCATGCCCTGGACTGGCTGCCGGTACGGGGGCTGGCCCTGAGCTTTGCCTTGGTGGGCAACTTCATGGCGGTCAGCCGGTTGATGCTGCACGAATTGCTGAACTGGCAAATCAGCGCCGCTCACCTGGTGGCCAAGGTCGGACAGGTCGCCGACGATCTCCAGCCGGGCGAGGCCGGCCCGCAAGGCCTGGCCACCCTGGATAGCTTGTGGGAGCTGCTGCTGCGCTGCGCGGTGCTGTGGTATGCGGCCTTTGCGTTGTGGACGGTGCTCGGGTAAGGCCTTCGCCGAAGGCTTGCCAGGCCATTACCAGCCGAACAGCTCACAGGCATTACGGCGGGTGACCTCGGCCAGCGTCTGGGCGTTGACCCCGATCACTTCGGCCAGCGCCGTGGCGATCTCAGGCAGATGCTCCGGACTGTTCCGTTGCCCCGCAAACATGGCCGGCGCCATGTCTGGCGCATCGGTTTCCAGGACCAGGCTCTCCAGCGGTAACCGCGGCAGCACCTTGCGCAGGCGCAGGGCCTGGGGCCAGGTGGCGGCGCCGCCGAGGCCGAGCTTGAAGCCGAGCTTGATGTATTCGCGGGCCTCTTCGTAGCTGCCGGCGAAGGCATGGATGATGCCGGCACGCTTGAGCTTGTAGCGCTTGAGGGTGGCGATCACCTGGGCATGGCTGCGGCGCACGTGGAGCAGGGCCGGCAGATCGAAGTCCACCGCCAACTGCAGCTGCGCTTCGAACAGCGCCTGCTGGCGCGCCTTGTCCAGCTCCGGCAGGTAGTAGTCCAAGCCGAACTCGCCGACCGCACATAACTGGGCATGGCCGTGCAGCTGCTCGAGCCAGTCGCGCAAGTGCCCAAGATGCTCGGGAAGGTGCTGCTCGAGGTAGACCGGGTGCAGGCCGAAGGCGGCGTGCAGGCGTGGGTCACCGCACACCAGGTCCCAGACCCGCTGCCAGTTGTCCTGATGGACCCCCAGCAGCACCATGCGCTCGACCCCGCGCGCACTGGCATTGGCAAGCAGACGGTCGCGGTCGGCGTCGAAGTCTGGAAAGTCCAGATGGGTGTGGGTGTCGATCAGGCGCATGCTCAGGCCGGGACGATGCGTTGCTTGAAGGTGCGGGCAATGGCGTGCACGCCTGGTTCGTAGCGCTTGTCTTCCACGGCGGCCAGGGCCAGCTCCAATGCGGTGGCGGCGATCAGGCCGTGTTGCTGGGCCATGGCGTTGACCGGCAGGGGCAGGAAGTCGAGCAGCTGGTTGTCACCGAAGGTGCCCAACTGCAGGCTGCGCGCATCGGCCGGGCGTGCTTGCAGGGCATCGAACACGCCTTGCAGCAGGACGTAGGACGTGGTCACCAAGGCATCGGGGAGGCCGCCCAGTTCGGCGATCAGTTGCTGCATCAGGCGTTGACCGCACGCGCGGCTGAAGGCCTCGCCCTGGTAGCGGCTGACCTGGCCCTGGAACCCTTGCAAGGCCTGATCGAAGCCCCCGGCGCGGGCCTGGCTGACGCTCAGCTCCGGGCGGGCGCCGATCAGGGCGATGCGCTGGGGCGCCGTGACCAGCAGGCTTTGCGCCAGTTGCAAGCTGGCGTGGAGGTCGTCGCTGATCACCGAGCAGAAATGTTGCGGATCGAGGCGACGGTCGATGGCGATTACCGGCAGGCCCTTGTCTTGCAACTCGCGATAGCTGTGGTCTTCGGCGGGCAGGCAACTGGCAACGAACAGGGCGTCGCAGCGACGCGCGCGGAACAGTTGCTGCAACTGGCGTTCGCTGTCGGGCTGGTCGTCGCTGCTGGCGATCAGCAGCTGGTAGCCACGGGCACGGGCGCCTTGCTCGAGCTGCTTGGCGATGCGCGCGTAGCTGGGGTTTTCCAGGTCTGGAAGGATGAAGCCGAGCGTGCGGGTATGCCGGCTGCGCAGGCCCGCGGCTTGGGGATTGGGCGTGAAGCCGTGGGCCTCGACCACCGCGCGCACGCGCTCGACAGTGCTGTTGCTGATGCGCTGCTGTTCGGCCTTGCCATTGATGACGTAGCTGGCGGTGGTGACGGACACACCGGCCAGACGGGCGATATCGCTGAGTTTCACCGAATTTTCCTTGTTATTACCGGGGCTGCTGTTGAACGTGGCCGGCCAGTGTCACCGATCCTTGGGTTCTTGCGCAGATGACCATTGTCGCAATTGTCCGACAGGATGGGGCTTTTTCGATGGAAGATTATCGAGTAACGTGCCCGCTGATCCAGATTAATCGTTTCAGCAGGCGTTTTTACTGCCCTGTCTGTCGCCTGCGTCGAGGGCTGCCACACTGGTCCTTGTCAGAAATTTCACAACAATACCTCAGTACCGGCTCAGGTACTGCAGAGGAGAAAGGTCATGCTCGAGCTCGCCAAGGAGCAGATAGCCATGGGGCAGGTTGCGGCGGACAAGCCCGCAGCGCTACGCCTGTTGGCCGATCGTCTGGTTGCCGATGGGTTGGTCGCCGAAGGCTACCTTGAGGGTTTGCAAGCGCGCGAGGCACAAGGCTCGACCTTCCTCGGCCAAGGCATCGCCATTCCCCATGGCACGCCGCAGACCCGCGACCTGGTATTTGCCACCGGTGTGCGCCTGCTGCAGTTCCCCGACGGTGTGGACTGGGGGGACGGGCAGATCGTCTACCTGGCCATTGGTATCGCTGCCCGTTCCGACGAACACTTGCGCCTGCTGCAACTGCTGACCCGCGCCCTGGGCGAGACCGACCTTGCCCAGGCGCTGCGCCGGGCCGGCTCCGCCGAGGCGCTGCTCAAGCTGCTGCAAGGCGCGCCCCAGGCGCTGGCCCTGGATGCGCAACTGATCGGGCTGGGCGTGGCAGCCGATGATTTCGACGAGCTGGCCTGGCGCGGTGCGCGCCTGCTGCAACGCGCCGAATGCGTCGACAACGGCTTTGCCGCCGTGCTGCAGCAGGCCGAGCCGCTGCCGCTCGGCGAGGGCCTGTGGTGGCTGCACAGCGAACGGCAGGTGCGCCAGCCTGGTCTGGCCTTCGTCACCCCGCAGCAACCCCTGCGCTACCGCGATCAACCGCTCAATGGCCTGTTTTGCCTGGCCAGCCTGGGCGTTGCGCACCAGGCGTTGCTTGAACGGCTCTGCGAAGTGCTGATCGAAGGCCGCGGGCAGATGCTCTACCAGGCCACCAGCAGCCGCGCCGTGCTGCAAGTGCTGGGCGGCGACGTGCCGGCGGACTGGCCGAGCGTTCGCGTGGTCCTGGCCAACCCCCACGGCCTGCACGCACGTCCGGCCAAGGCCCTGGCGCAGTTGGCCAAGGGCTTCGAGGGCGATATCCGCGTGCGGCTGGTCGACAGCACCCAGCCGGCAGTGTCGGTGAAGAGCTTGAGCAAGTTGCTCAGCCTCGGGGCGCGGCGCGGCCAGGTGCTGGAGCTGATTGCCGAGCCGAGCATCGCTGATGACGCCTTGCCCGTGCTGCGGGCAGCGATCGTCGAGGGCCTGGGCGAGGAGGTGGAGCCTTTGGCCGCCGCGCCTGAGCCATTGATGGCGACGCCTGAAGTCAAGCTTGTAGCGCCCCCCGCCGGCAGCCGGATCCAGGGCGTGGCGGCATCGCCAGGCATCGTCTGCGGGCCGGCGCACGTCCAGGTCGAGCGCAAGATCGACTACCCGCTGCGCGGTGAGTCGCTGCAGCATGAGCGCCTGCAGCTGTGCCGTGCACTGGCGGTGGTCGGTGGCGAGCTGCAAGAGCTGGTGCAACGCAGCGACAAGGCCATCGGCGAAATCTTCGTTACCCACCAGGAAATGCTGGCCGACCCGGCCTTGACCGATGACGTCGAGCAGCGCCTGCGCCAGGGTGAAAGCGCTGCTGCGGCGTGGATGGCGGTGATCGAGGCTGCCGCGCGCCAGCAGGAGTCGCTCAACGACGCGCTGCTCGCCGAGCGCGCCGCCGACCTGCGCGACGTCGGTCGGCGGGTGCTGGCGCAGCTGTGCGGCTTCGAGGAGCACCCGGCGCCGGAGCAACCTTATGTGTTAGTGATGGCCGAGGTCGGCCCGTCAGACGTCGCCCGCCTGGACCCGGCGCGGGTCGCTGGCATCGTCACCGCCCACGGCGGCGCGACCGCGCACAGCGCCATCGTCGCCCGCGCGCTGGGGATTCCCGCGGTGGTGGGTGTCGGTGAGGCGGTACTGTTGCTGGACGCTGGCACGCTGTTACTGCTCGATGGCCAGCGTGGGCGCCTGAGCGTGGCCCCGGCCGAGGACGAGCTGCAACGCGCCCTGGCCGAGCGCGCGCAGCGCGAACAGCGCCTGCAGGCGGCCTGGGCACACCGTCTGGCACCGGCGGTGACGCGCGACGGCCATGCCGTCGAGGTATTCGCCAACATCGGCCAGAGCACGGGTATCGACAAGGTCGTCGACCAGGGCGCCGAAGGCGTCGGCTTGCTGCGCACCGAGCTGATCTTCATGGCGCACCCCCAGGCGCCGGATGTCGCGACCCAGGAAGCCGAATACCGCCGCGTGCTCGATGGGCTTGGCGGACGACCGCTGGTGGTGCGTACGCTCGACGTCGGTGGCGACAAGCCCTTGCCGTACTGGCCGATCGCCGCGGAAGAAAACCCTTTCCTCGGCGTGCGCGGCGTGCGCCTGACCCTGCAACGTCCGCAGATCATGGAGGACCAGTTGCGCGCCTTGCTCCAGGCCGCGGGCGAGCGGCCGCTGCGGATCATGTTTCCGATGGTTGGGCAGGTCCAGGAATGGCGCCAGGCCCGGGCCATGGTCGAGCGTCTGCGCGAGCAGATCCCGGTCAGCGACCTGCAGCTGGGCATCATGGTCGAGGTGCCGTCGGCGGCCCTGCTGGCGCCTCGGTTGGCGCGCGAAGTCGACTTCTTCAGCATCGGCACCAACGACCTGACCCAGTACACCCTGGCCATCGACCGCGGTCACCCGAGCCTTTCCGCGCAAGCCGACGGCCTGCACCCGGCGGTATTGCAGCTGATCGACATGACCGTGCGCGCCGCCCACGCCGAAGGCAAGTGGGTCGGCGTGTGCGGCGAACTGGCGGCCGATCCGCAGGCGGTGGCGCTGTTGCTTGGCCTTGACGTGGACGAACTCAGCGTCTCGGCGCGCAGCATCGCCGAGGTCAAGGCGCTGGTCCGCGAAACCGATCACCAACAGGCCCGCGCGCTGGCGCGCCAGGCCTTGCAGCAAGACAGCGCCGAAGCGGTACGGGCGCTGGTGGAGAATCACTGATGGCCAAGATCCTTACCCTGACCCTCAATCCTGCGCTGGACGTCACCATCAGCCTGGATGTGCTGCGCGCCGGGCACGTCAACCGCTGCCAGGCCCAGCACAGCCACGCCGCCGGCAAGGGCCTGAACGTTGCCCAGGTGCTGGCCGACCTCGGGCACAGTGTCAGCGTCGGTGGCTTCCTCGGCTGCGACAACCTGCAACCGTTCGAGGCATTGTTCGACCGGCGCGGCTTTGCCGACTGCTTCGTCCGGGTGCCTGGCGAAACCCGCAGCAACATCAAGCTGGTCGAGGCCGATGGGCGCGTCACCGACATCAATGGCCAGGGGCCGGAGGTCGATGAGTGCGCCCAGAGTGCCTTGTTGCGCAGTCTCGAGCCGCTCGCCACCGGCCACGACGCGGTAGTGGTGGCCGGCAGCTTGCCTCGCGGGATCAGCCCGCAATGGCTGCGCCAACTGCTGTTGCAGCTCAAGACCCAGGGCCTCAGGGTCGTCCTGGACAGCAGCGGCGAAGCCCTGCGCGCCGGCCTGGAGGCCGCCCCCTGGCTGGTCAAGCCGAACGCCGAAGAGCTTGGCGAGGTGCTCGGCGTGCCGGTGCTGGGCCGCGCCGAACAGCGTGCCGCGGCCGAGCGACTGTTGGCCAGCGGCGTCGAGCATGTGGTGGTGTCCCAGGGAGCGCAGGGCCTGAGCTGGTACGCCCAGGGCCAGGTGCTGCACGCACAGCCGCCGCAGGTGCGGGTGGCCAGTACTGTCGGGGCGGGGGATTCCCTGGTGGCGGGCATGCTGCACGGCCTGCTGCAAGCGGAAAAGCCCAGCCAGACGCTGCGCCGCGCCACGGCCATCGCTGCCCAGGCCGTCACCCAGATCGGCTTCGGTCTGGGTGACCGCGCGCAACTGGCGCAGCTGGAAGCCGCTGTGCAACTGACAGAAGAACAAGAGGGTTGCCAATGAACATTGCCATCATTACCGCCTGCCCCAACGGGCAGGTGTCCAGCGTGCTCAGTGCGCGCCTGCTGGCGGCCGCGGCGCAGCGCCATGGCTGGGGTACCTGTGTCGAAGTGCAGGATCGCGAGCACCCGGAACGGCGCCTGTCAGCCGCCGAGATCGCCGCCGCCGACTGGGTACTGGTCGTGGCCACCGGCCCGGTCGACCTGACCCGCTTCGTCGGCAAGCGCGTCTACCAGAGCACGCCGGCCCAGGCCCTAGCGGACCGCGAGGGGTTCCTTGAAGAGGCCGCCGACAAGGCTGAACTGCTCGAGAAGGTCACGAGCGCTGAGCCTGCCGCCGTCACGGCGGTGCGCAAGATCGTCGCGGTCACCGCCTGCCCGACGGGCGTTGCCCACACCTTCATGGCCGCCGAGGCCTTGCAGCAGGCAGCGCAGCAACTGGGCCACCAGCTGATCGTCGAGACCCAGGGCTCGGTGGGCGCGCGCAATCCGTTGTCCGCCGAGGCGATCGCCGAGGCTGACGTGGTACTGCTGGCCGCCGATATCGAGGTCCCCGCTGCACGCTTTGCCGGCAAACGCATCTACCGCTGCGGCACCGGCATCGCCCTCAAGCAGGCCCAGGCCACACTGACCAAGGCGCTGGCCGAAGGCAAGGTGGAAGGCGCCGGGACCGCCGCGGCAAGCGCCGCCCGCAGCGGCGAGAAGGCTGGGGTCTACAAGCACCTGTTGACCGGCGTCTCGTTCATGCTGCCGATGGTGGTCGCCGGTGGCTTGCTGATTGCCTTGTCTTATGTCTTTGGCATCGATGCCTACCAGGAAGCGGGCAGCTTGCCAGCGGCCCTGCGGCAGATCGGCGCGGAGGCGGCGTTCAAGCTGATGGTGCCGTTGCTGGCCGGCTACATTGCCTGGTCGATTGCCGACCGCCCGGGCCTGGCGCCGGGGATGATCGGCGGCATGCTCGCGACCCTGCTGGGCGCGGGCTTCATCGGCGGTATCGTGGCCGGTTTCCTGGCGGGCTACAGCGCCAAGGCCATCAGCCACTGGGTGCGCCTGCCGTCCAGCCTGGAAGCGCTCAAGCCGATCCTGATCATCCCGCTGCTGGGCAGTTTGTTCACCGGGCTGGTGATGATCTACGTGGTGGGGCAGCCGGTGGCGGCCATGCTCGACAGCCTGACCCTGTTCCTCGACAGCATGGGCACCACCAACGCCATCCTGCTTGGCCTGTTGCTCGGTGGGATGATGTGCGTCGACCTCGGTGGCCCGATCAACAAGGCAGCCTATGCGTTTTCCGTCGGCCTGCTGTCGTCCTCCAGCTTCGCGCCGATGGCCGCGACCATGGCCGCTGGCATGGTGCCGCCGATCGGCCTGGGCATTGCCACCTTCATTGCCCGGCGCAAGTTCGCCCAGAGCGAGCGCGAGGCGGGCAAGGCGGCATTGGTGCTGGGGTTGTGCTTCATTTCCGAGGGCGCGATCCCGTTTGCCGCCAAGGACCCGCTGCGGGTGATCCCGGCCAGCATCGCCGGCGGCGCGCTCACTGGCGCGCTGTCGATGTACTTCGGCTGCAAGCTGGTGGCGCCGCATGGTGGGCTGTTCGTCCTGCTGGTGCCCAATGCGATCAACCATGCGCTGCTGTACCTGCTGGCGATCGTTGCAGGCAGCCTGGTGACCGCGGTGGTCTATGCGCTGCTCAAGCGCAGCGAGCAGGTGGAACTGGCGGTGGCGCCGGCGCAGGGATGAGGGAAGGGCACGGTGCAGGGAAAAGGCGTCGCTTGGTCGTGCGCAGGGTACGGGCACAACCCGTGTCGAGGCCAACCCTCACTCTAGCCCTCTCTCCCAGGGGGAGAGGGGACCGATCGCGTAGTTTAGCGTGCGCAGGCAGTCTGACGATCCCGCTCAGCCCCCTCTCCGTCTGGGAGAGGTTGGGGGTGAGGGCCGCGGCCACAATCGGTGTCGAGCCACCCTCACTCTCGCTCTCTCCCAGAGGCAAGAGACTGTCATGCGTGGTGTGGGGCGCGCTCCGCTGTACCCACATTAGCGATTACGCCCGGCGGTGCTTGCGTCGCAACGGCACCAACAGCTCGCCCAGGCCGTTGTGGTCGATCTCGTGCATCAGCGCCAGCAACCCGCCCAGCTCACCCTTGGGAAAGCCCTTGCGCGCGAACCAGCCCAGGTAGTCCCCAGGCAGGTCGGCGATCAGGCGGCCTTGGTATTTGCCATAGGGCATCTCACGGGTGACCAGCAGTTCGAGGGTTTGCGGGTTCATCGCCAGCGCCTGTCTCGTTGAAAGCGCCGACCATACTGCAATCTGCACGAAGGCCAAAGGACAGTTCATGCAGAATGCGGCGAACGCCCTCGGGCCTTATTTTATAAGCGGCTGATATATATGGAATTTCTAAGGAGATCGAGACTGGCACGAAGGCTGCTCCAGCTATCAGGACTTCCACCTGTGCAACAAGGAGATTTGTCATGAGCAACCCGAACAAAGACGTGATCGATGTACTTAACGACCTGATCGAGTACAGCAAGGACGGCGAAATGGGCTTCCGCGAGTCGGCTGACGACGTCAAGAATCCCAAGCTCAAAACATTCTTTACACAACGTGCAGGGGAGTGCGCCAGCGCTGCCGCCGAGCTGCAGAGCGAAGTCCGTCGTCTGGGTGGGGATCCAGAAACCTCGACCAGTGTTACTGGCAATCTGCACCGTGGCTGGGTCAATTTAAAATCGATGGTGACCGGCAAGGATGATGAAGCGGTGCTCAATGAAGTCGAGCGCGGCGAAGACCATGCCCTCAAAGCGTACAAGGACGCCCGCGAAAAACTGGCCAAGCACCAGCTCACCGCTACCGATCCGGTCTACTCCCTGGTTGAACGCCAACTGCAAGGCGTGCAGCTCAACCATGACAGGGTCAAGGCCCTGCGCGACGAGGCCCGCCGCTCCTAAGCGAGCGGCTGCTCCACCCGGTTGCGGCCATTGGCTTTGGCCCGGTAGAGCGCCTCATCCGCGGCACCCAGCACGTTCGCCCGATCTTGCTGGGTGCCAGGGATGCACACCCCGATACCGATCTCTCATAGAACAAACGCTAACTCATTGATTAGCTGAACCCTGTGGGGGCGGCGAACCGTCGCCCCCACAGAGTATTGGGCCGCGCTTGCAGGTCTTGTTCTCTGCGCGACAGCGCAGCCCAGCGGGCTGGACGGGCTCTCTCACCTGTCATCGTCCCGGCAGGCGATCAGAATACGTCCCAGGGGTAGTCAACGATTATCCGGTACTCGTCGACGTTGTTGTCGACCTGCGAATAACCCTGGCCGACGCGATGACTGGCCCAGCGCAGCTGCAGCGACAGGTCCTTGAGATCGCCTTCCTGCACCACGTACTGCACGTCCAGGTCGCGCTCCCAGTGCCGGGCATTCTTGCCCTGTGGGTTGTACCAGTTGCTGTAGCCGCTGCTGTTCTGATCGGCCTTGGTCATGTCCATTTCGCCGCGCGAGTAGGACAGGCTGGTGCTCAGGCCAGGCATGCCGAGGCCGGCGAATCGATAGCCGTATTGCAGCTTCCAGGAGCGCTCGTTCGGGCCGTTGAAGTCCGAGTACATGCGCGAGTTGTCGAGGAATACGCTGTCACCCTGGTTGATGTAGTCGAACGGGGTATCGCCGTTGACCCGCTGGTAGGCGGCAGTGATGCTGTGGTAACCGGCGTCGACCGTGAACGAAAGGCTGTAGGTGGTGTTGTCGATAGCGCCAAGCAGGGCCTGGCCGGTGTCTTGGGTATGGTAGACGTGCAGGCCCGGGGTCAGGCTCAGTTGGTCGTTCACCACGTGGGCGTAGCTGAAGTCGAAGTAATACTGATTCCAGACGTCTTCGAGTTCGGCGGCATACAGGCTGCTGGAGATGTTCGGGTTGCCGTTCCAGACGCCTCCGGCCCAGTTCAGGTGGCGACTCTTGCGGCCTTCGGGCAGGCTGCCATAGAAGGTGTCGATGCGCCGGTGGCCGCTCTGGTTGTAGGGTTTGGTGAAGCTGGCCTGGCCGGTCTCGAGCATCAGCCCGGCAATGCTGTGGTTGGTCAGGCTGACGCCGCGAAACGTCTGCGGCAGCATGCGCGTCTCGCCACCGGCGATCACCGGGTTGCTGAGGAACAGGTCGCCGGCCTTGAGCACGGTGTCGTACGCCTTGAGCTTGATCGCCGCGCCCGCGGTGGAGAAGGACCCCGGCGCGCTGTCCGGATCCCCGTTATCGTCCAGACGGGTGGGCAGGATGCTGCTACCCGCCGTGCCGCCGCCGCCATCGAGCTTCACGCCGAGCATGGCGTGGGCATCGAGGCCGAACCCGACCGTGCCTGGGGTGTAACCTGACTCGAATCTGCCAATCAAGCCCTGGCCCCACTCGCGACTGTCCCGGTTGTCGCGGTCGAGTTGGTTACGGTTGAGGTAGTAGTTACGTGCATGCAGGTTCAGGGAAGAACCTTCGAGGAAGCCTTCGGCCTGTTCATCGTCGGCGTGGGCGGCAAGGGGAATCGTTGCAGCCAGTGCAACGAACAACGGGGTGAATCGCAACGCGGAGGACACCGGTAGAAGCTCCTTTTATCTGACGGTGAGGTATTTCTTGTTGTCTGAAACGCAGGTCTTCGAGGATGAACCTATTCGCCTGGTCGGTATTTTCAGCGCATAAAAAAAAGCCGCTGATCGGCAGCGGCTTTGAAAGACTAACACATCGTCGCACGCAGCGGCCATGTGCCAGTCGAGGGAGTCGGGGGCTCTTGAGCACAGCGGATCAGCTGTCGACGGCCTCATCGGAAGCGGCCTTGGAGGCGGTCTGCTGTGCGTCTTTCGCGGCGGCTGACTGCTGCGCGGCGTAGGCATCGCGGGCTTCTTGGTGGAGCGCGGCGAGCTCGGCGTTACGGGCGACGAAGGCCGGCGATTCTTCCGCCATGGCCAGGGGCGACAACAACAGGGAAGACAGGACGAATACGCTGGCAACACCCATACTGTTGGACATTTTGAAACTACCTTCTTGCGGGGCAAGTGCTAATGGAGACAGGGCTAAATTAGTCCTGATTCGCCCCTTGAAACAGCGTCAAGCCAGAGAAGCACTGTTGCGTAAAAAGTAACAATGATGGCCAGAATGCTCAGGCTTTTGTCGCAAACCCGCGTAATTGACAGCTCGGCAGCCGAATGCCGAAGGTATTGGCACCGTCCTCGCTGCGTACAAAAACACTGCCACCGTGCATCAGCGCGATGGCCTTGACGATGGCTAGGCCCAGCCCATGGTTGCCGCCGCTGTTACTGCGTGCGGCGTCGACCCGGTAGAAGCGCTCGAACAACAGGGCCAGGTGCTCCTCGCCGATAGGCCTGCCGGGATTGCTCACGGCGATGCTGACCTGCTCGCCCTCGGCGTCGATGCGCACATGGATGACCTGGTGCGCGGCGGTATGCTGCACGGCGTTGTTGATCAGGTTGATCAGCGCGCGGCGCAGCTGGGCTTTCTCGATGCGTGCCAAGGCGTCGCCGCTGACCTGCACGCTGACCTGCGCGTCTTCGAGGATGAAGTCCAGATAGTCGAGGGTGGTGGCCACTTCCTCGGCCAGCGAGGCACTGGTCAGGGCCGTGGCCTTGCTGCCTTGGTCGGCGCTGGCCAGGAACAGCATGTCGTTGATGATGCTGCGCAGGCGTTCGAGCTCCTCGAGGTTCGATTGCAGCACCTCGAAATAGTGTTCGGCACTGCGTCCGCGGGTCAGCGCCACCTGGGTCTGGCCGATCAGGTTGGTCAGCGGCGAGCGCAGCTCATGAGCAACGTCGGCGTTGAACGCTTCCAGCTGCGAGTAGGCCTGGCTGACCCGGTCGAGGGCGGCATTGAAGGCACCGGCGAACTGCGCCAGCTCCGGCGCCAGGTCGTGGGTCTGCAGGCGCCCGTCCAGGCGCGGCGGGGCCAGCGCCTGGGCATCGGCCGAGAGTGCCAGCAAGGGCCGCAGGCCGATGCGCGCGACCCAGTAGCTGAGGATCGAGGCCAGCAGCACGCCGAGCACGGCCAGGCCGACGATGGCCACCAGCAGGCTGTGCTGGGCCTGCCAGAAGGTCTCGGTGTCGATGCCGATCAGAAAGCGCAGGGCCGGTCGCGACTCCAGCGGCGGCAGTTCGCTGACCAGGACCTTGTAGGGGTAGGGGCGCTCGGCCAGGCGCAGGTCACGCATGCCTTGCGCGCCGCCCGCGAAGCGCCGGACCTCGGCGTCCGGGTTGCCGTACTCGTAGGCCGGGTCGCTGCTGACGACCCAGAAGCGGATGCGCCGGTCTTCCTCGCTGAGCAGGTTGAGCTTGTTGTGGATCTTGGCCCAGTGTTCCAGGTTGCCAAAGCGGTTGAGGGTCGACTCGAGCACGCTGAAGCGCGCGTCCAGCTCCGCCGCCGGCAGCAGGTCGAGGCTTCGGTCGACCTGGCGGTACAGCGCTGTACCGATCAGCAGGAACACGCCCAGCGCGACCAGGATGAACAAGCCGCTCAGGCGCAGGGCGATGGAGTTAGTCGGCACGGTTTTCCAGGACATAGCCCATGCCTCGGATGGTGTGCAGCAGCTTGTTCTCGAACGGGCCGTCGAGCTTGGCGCGCAGGCGCTTGATCGCCACCTCGACGACGTTGGCGTCGCTGTCGAAATTGATGTCCCACACCAGCTCCGCGATCGCGGTCTTGGACAGGATCTCGCCCTGGCGCCGCGCCAGCACGCTGAGCAGGGAAAACTCCTTGGCGGTCAGCTCCAGGCGCTGGCCGGCGCGGCCGGCCTTGCGGCTGATCAGGTCGACCCAGAGGTCGGCGACCTGGATCTGCAACGGTTCGTGGCTGGCGCTGCGGCGGGTCAGGGCCTGCAGGCGAGCGACCAGTTCTAGGAAGGAGAACGGCTTGCCCAGGTAGTCATCGGCGCCCTCGCGCAGGCCATGGATGCGGTCCTCGACCCGCTCGCGGGCGGTGAGCATGATCACCGGCGTCTGCTTGCGCGCGCGCAGGGCGCGCAGCACGCCGTAACCATCCAGGCCAGGCAGCATGACATCGAGGACGATCACCGCGTAGTCCCCTTCCAGTGCCATGTGCAGGCCGTCCACGCCGTCGCGCGCCAGGTCGACGGTGAAACCCTGCTCGCTGAGCCCGCGGCGCAGGTAGTCAGCGGTTTTTTCTTCGTCTTCGATGATCAACACGCGCATGGTCGGGCCTCAGCTGGCGGTCGGCGCGGCCGCGTGGGCGGCCTGGCGGCGGTGGAACAGGCGCTCCAGGGCCAAGTATATGACCGGGGTGGTGAACAGCGTCAGGGCCTGGCTGACCAGCAACCCACCAACCACGGCGATGCCCAGCGGCTGGCGCAGTTCGGCGCCGGGGCCGAAGCCGAACATCAGCGGCACCGCGCCCAGCAGGGCGGCGAGGGTGGTCATGATGATCGGCCGGAAGCGTGCCAGGCAGGCCTGGTGGATCGCCTGCTCCGGTGCCAGTCCCAGGCGTCGCTGGGCATCCAGGGCAAAGTCGATGAGCAGGATGCCGTTCTTCTTGACGATGCCGATCAGCAACACCACGCCGATCAGGCCCATGATGCTGAAGTCCTGGCCCATCAGCCAGAGCAGCACCAGGGCGCCGAGGCCGGCGGAGGGCAGGGTGGAGATGATGGTCAGTGGGTGGACGAAACTCTCGTAGAGCACACCGAGGATGATGTACACCGCGACCAGCGCGGCAAGGATCAGCCACGGCTGGCTCGACAGCGAGCTTTGGAAGGCTTGGGCCGCGCCCTGGAAGCTGCCGACGATGGCGTCCGGCATGCCCAGTTCACGCTGGGTGCGGTCGAGGATCTTCACCGCATCGCCCAGGGCCACCCCAGGCGCCAGGTTGAACGACAGGTTGGCCGCCGGGAACAAACCGTCATGGCTGATCGACAAGGGGCCGGTGCTGGGCGCGGCGACCTTGGCCAGTGCCGACAACGGTACCATCTCACCGCTCAGCGGCGAGCGCAGGTAGAAGAAGTTCAGGCTCTCGGCCTTGCCGCGCTGGCGTGTGTCCAGTTCGAGGATCACCTTGTACTGGTTGGTCTCGGTCTGGAACTCGCTGATCTGGCGCTGGCCGAAGGCGTCGTACAGGGCCTGGTCGACATCGGTGGTGGTCAGGCCGAAGCGCGCCGCGGCCTGGCGGTCGATGTCGATGTGGGTGACGCTGGCACCCAGCTGCAAGTCGTTGGACAGGTCACGCAAGGCCGGGTTTTCCCGCAGGCGCTCGGTCAGGCGCTGGGTCCACAGGTTCAGGGCCATGCCATCGTTGCTCTTGAGCACATATTGGTATTGGGTGCGGCTGGGACCGGAGCTGAGGTTGATGTCCTGACCGGCTCGCAGGTAGAGCACCACCCCAGGGATTTCGGCCAGCTTGGGTCGCAGCCGGTCGATCAGTTCGGTGGCCGACACGTCGCGCTCGCCCCGCGGCTTGAGCGCGATCCAGAAGCGGCCGTTGGCGATGGTCTGGTTGCTGCCGGTCACGCCCACGGCGTGGGAGAAGGCGCGTACCGCCGGGTCCGCTTCGATGACCTTGGCCAGGGCCTTGTGCTTCTCGATCATCGCGGGATACGAGATATCGGCCGCCGCCTCGCTGGTGCCAAGGATGAAACCGGTGTCCTGCAAAGGGAAGAACCCCTTGGGGATGGCCACGTAGCCGGCCACGGCCAGGGCCAGCGTCACGCCAAACACGCCGAGGGTCACGCGCTGGTGGGCGAGGGCGCGGTCGAGGATTTTCTCGTAGCCGCGCAGCAAGCGTTGGCCGAAGCCGCCGTGCTGTTCCTTCGGTGCCTTGCGCATGAACAGGGCGCAGAGGGTCGGCGCCAGGGTCAGGGATACCACCACCGAGATGAGGATGGTAAAGGTGGCGGTGAGGGCAAATTCCTTGAACAGGCGACCCACCACCCCGCCCATGAACAGCAACGGAATGAACGCGGCGATCAGCGAGAAGCTGATCGACACCACGGTGAAGCCGATCTCGCCGGCGCCCTTGATCGCCGCGGTGCGGCTGTCTTCGCCGGCCTCCAGGTGGCGGTGGATATTTTCCACCACGACGATGGCATCATCGACCACGAAGCCCACGGAAATGACGATGGCCACCAGGGTCAGGTTGTTCAGGCTGAAACCGAAGATGTACATGAAGGCGCAGCTGGCAATCAGCGAGACCCCCAGCACGCTGGACACCACCAGGGTCGCCGACCACTGGCGCAGGAACAGCGCCATCACGCCGATCACCAGCGCCACGGCGATCATCAGGGTCAGCTCGACCTCATGCAGCGAGGCACGAATGGTCTGGGTACGATCGTTGAGCACCGACACCTCGACCGAGGCCGGCAGCATCTCCTGAAGTCTGGGCAGGGCATCGAGCACACGATCGACCGTGTCGACGATGTTCGCCCCGGGTTGGCGAAAGACCGCCAGGTTCAGGCCCGGCTGCTCGCCGGACCAGGCCTTGACGTAGGCGTTCTCGGCGCCGTTGACCACCGTGGCGACATCCTGCAGGTGCACTGGCGCACCGTCGCGGTAGGAGACGATCAGCCGGGCATAGTCCTGGGGGTGGAACAATTGGTCGTTGGCGGCAATGGTCGAGACGCTGTGTTCGCCATACAACGCGCCCTTGGCCAGGTTCAGGCTGGTCTGCTGGATGGCCTGGCGCACGTCGGCCAGGGTCAGGCCAATGGCCGCGAGCTTCTCGGGCTGGGCCTGGACGCGAATGGCCGGGCGCAGCTGGCCGGTGATGTTGATCAAGCCGACCCCGTCGATCTGGCTGAGTTGGCGTGCCAGCAGGGTTTCGGCGTAGTCGCTCAATTCGGAGCCAGGCATTTGTGCAGAGCTCACGGTCAGCACCAGCACGGGACTGTCCGCCGGGTTGACCTTGCGCCAGGTCGGCGGGTTGGGCAGGTCCTGCGGCAGGCG
Organism: Pseudomonadota bacterium; assembly: GCA_023388335.1. Lineage (GTDB taxonomy): Bacteria > Pseudomonadota > Gammaproteobacteria > Pseudomonadales > Pseudomonadaceae > Aquipseudomonas. Next base: position 79,057 of record JAEWGL010000079.1, read on the forward strand.
GGAGGCGGCGGTGTTGATCGCCGCCTGGACCTCCTGGGCGGCGGTGTCGATGCTCTTGTCGAGGGTGAACTGCAAGATCAGGTTGGTCGAGCCCAAGGCGCTGGTGCTGGTCATTTGAGTCATGCCGGGGATGGCACTGAACTGCACCTCAAGCGGCGTTGCCACCGAGGAAGCCATGGTTTCCGGGCTGGCGCCGGGCAACTGCGCGGTGACCTGGATGGTCGGGAAATCGGCCTCGGGCAGCGGCGCCACCGGCAGGCGCGGGAAGGCAATGGTACCGAGCAGGACCAGCGCGAAGGTCAGCAGCAGGGTGGCCACCGGGTGGTCGATGCACCAGGCCGAGACCCCGTTGCGGCCGGTCATGGCCGGCTCCTGCGCTCGGCGACTTCGTTGCTGGCCGGGGCCTCGGGGGCGACCTCGACCCGCGCGCCGGGCTTGAGCCGCGACTGTCCATCGAGGACCAGTCGGTCGCCTGCCTTGACCCCGGCGATGATGTTCAGGTCGCTGTCCTGGTACAGCACCTGGATAGGCACGCTACTGACCGTGTCGCCGTCCAGCCGGTAGACGAAATAGCCGTCGATGCCCCGCTGCACTACCGGAGGCGGCACCACCAGAGTCTTCTCGTCCACGGCCGTGCGCAGCTTCACCGTGACCAACTGGCCGGGCCACAGGCGCGCATCGGCGTTGGCGAACTCGGCCTTGACCCGCACGGTGCCGGTGGTAGCCGAGACCTGGTTGTCGATCAGCGTCAGGTGGCCTTCAGCGAGCAGGTTGCTCTGGCCATTGGCATCCAGGTAGGCCTCGACCACGGCGGGGGTTGCGGCACTGAGCAGACCTTGCAGGGTCGGCAGCATCTGTTGCGGCACCGAGAACTCGACAGCGATCGGGTCGATCTGGGTGACGCTGAACAGGCCCTGAGCATCGGCGACGCGCAGGAAGTTGCCTTCATCGACATTACGGATGCCGACCCTGCCGGTGACCGGCGAGCGGATCTGGGTGAAGGAAAGCTGCACCTGGGCGTTGGCGATGGCGGCTTGATTGCCTTTTACCGTGGCCTGCAATTGATGGTACAGCGCCTGCTGCTGGTCCAGGGTCTGGCGCGATACGCCATTGTCGGTACTGAGCAGGCGATAGCGCTTGAGGTCGATCCCCGCCACCTGCAATTGCGCCTGGCTCTGGCCCAGTTGCGCGCGGGCTTGCTCCAGGTTGGCGCGGATGGCCCGGTCGTCCAGGGTTGCCAGCAGATCGCCGGCCTTGACCCATTGGCCCTCCTTGACCAGCACCTTGGTCAGCACGCCCTCGACCTGAGGACGCACCTGCACACTGTGCAGCGACAGCACCGAGCCGATGGCGCTGGTGTAACGCGGGACGTCCTGCTGATCGACGCTGACCACCCGCACCGGAATGGCCGTTTGGGTGCTCCTGGCCGGGGTGCTTGAACGCTGGCTCAGCCACCAGGCCAGGGCAGCCAGGGCGACCAGGGCCAGGAGGGCAGCTACGAGGAAGCGGGATGAACGTCGCATGCAGGTCGGGCACCTAGCCAAAGGGAGGGAGACGGTTTTCTGTAAACAAGCTTATAACGGCTGGATCGGGTCAGCAGGGTGACGTCAGGCTGACAGCCGTGACAGTTTCGACTGAAGATCGGACCCTGGCTACCCAGGGTATGGCTTGAGATCCGACCATGGCTACCAGGTGCATGCCTTTGGCGTTGTGGCGCCCTTGAGATCGCGACCGCGCAGCGGTCGCAACCCCTGTAACCGCGCTGCACCAGACAGATCGAGATGGCTGGCTTTACGGCCGCTTCGCGGCCGATCGCAGGACAAGCCAGCTCCTTGGGTGGCCGCCGCGCTGCAGA
>JAEWGL010000130.1 GCA_023388335.1 Pseudomonadota bacterium
CTTGCCCGCGAAGCAGGCACCGCGGTGTATGGCACCGGCTTCGCCGGTGTTCGCGGGCAAGCCCGCTCCCACAGGGTTCAGCTAAATCAATGAGTTAGCGTGTGTTCTATGAGAGCGGCTTTGCGCCGCGATCGACCGCGCAGCGGTCGCAACCCCTGTAACCGCGCTGCATCAGACAGATCGTGATGGCGGGCTTTACGGCCGCTTCGCAGCCGATCGCGCGGTCCGGCACAAGGCGCGCTCCCACAGGCTTTGTTCTTTGCGCGACAGCGCAGCCCAGCGGGCTGGGCGATCTCCCACAGGTGCATCGCCGCAGCAGAACCCGCTGATCTGCGCCGTCAGGCGTTGCCGGACAATTTCATCCGCGCCGCCTGGGTAAAGTCCAGCATGCGCTTGAGCGGCTTGATCGCCTTGGGAATCAGCGACGGCTCGACGAAGATCTCGTTGCTGCCCTTGCGCAGGCAATCCAGGGTCCGCTCCAACGTGTTCATGGCCATCCACGGGCAGTGCGCACAGCTGCGGCAAGCCGCGCCGTTACCGGCGGTCGGCGCCTCGACGAAGACCTTGTCCGGGCACAGCTGCTGCATCTTGTAGAAGATGCCGCGGTCGGTGGCGACAATGAACGTCTTGTTCGGCAAGGTCTGCGCCGCCGCGATCAGCTGGCTGGTGGAACCGACGGCGTCGGCCAGGTCGATCACCGACTCGGGCGACTCGGGGTGCACGAGGATCGCCGCATCCGGATACAGCGCCTTCATGTCGGCCAGTTGGCGCGACTTGAACTCCTCGTGAACGATGCAGGCACCGTCCCACAGCAACATGTCGGCACCGGTCTGCTTCTGGATATAGCGGCCCAGGTGCTGGTCCGGGCCCCAGATCAGGGTCTCGCCGTTGTCCATAAGGCTCTCGACGATCTCCAGCGCGCAACTGGAGGTCACCACCCAGTCGGCACGCGCCTTGACCGCCGCCGAGGTGTTGGCATAGACCACCACGGTACGCTCGGGGTGCTGGTCGCAGAAGGCTGAGAACTCGTCCACCGGGCAACCGAGGTCGAGCGAGCAGGTCGCCTCCAGGGTGGGCATCAGCACGCGTTTTTCAGGGGTGAGGATCTTTGCCGTCTCGCCCATGAAGCGCACCCCGGCCACCAGCACGGTGCTGGCCGGATGGTTCTTGCCGAAACGGGCCATCTCCAGTGAGTCGGACACGCAGCCGCCCGTCTCCTCGGCCAGCGCCTGGATCACCGGATCGCAGTAATAATGGGCCACCAGGACGGCGTTCTGAGCCTTGAGCTCGGCAGCGATGGCCGCACGGCAATCGGCCTCCTGCTCGGGCGTCAGGGGATTGGGTTGCTTGGCGTCAAGGTGAGCTTGAACCAACAGGCGTTCGGAAATCTGGGTCATGATCGCTGGACCTGCGGGCGCATGAGCGCGTCAGTCGAGTGTATCACCCGGCCCTGGCAGATCGGCTACAGGTTACGCGCAGCAAGGGCCGAACGGGCGTTCGCCATGCCGACGCAAACCTCTGCGGGCTCGGATTATTATCGGACGCCGAAGGCTACAGACAATCGAATGAATTCAAAAGCGTTTTTTGTAGCCCGCGTCCCGCGCCGACAGCGTGTGGGCGCGGGCCGTGAAAGCATCAGCCGCGGGGGCCAACGATGGCCTGCAGGTGAGCCGCGAAGATCATCGCGAATTCCTCGACGGTCATCTTGCGACCATTGAAGTCCACCATGCCATCGGCATAGTGCAGGCTCGACACCACATCGTTGCCTTGCACCGTGGCCATGCCGCTCTGGACCGCCATCATGCCGACCAACTCGCCGGCCTGGCTCGACTGCTGGGCGATGGTCTGGGCATCGTCCTGGCCCTGCAACAACGCTTGCAGGGTCGCCAGGTCGCCGATCATCGGCTTGGAAAGCGTCAGCTTTGCCTGCAGCTGGCTGATCAATTGCTTGCTCAATTGGTCGGACGGCAGGTCGAAGGCGCTCGGATTGGCCAGATCGACACTAAGGCTGAACCTGCTTTGGCCATTGGTCGTCTTGAACGACAGGTTTTCCAAGGCGATCTGCGGCTTGGCGGACAGCAGCTTCTGCAGGTCGGCGTGCACCCTGGTACGCTCCTCGGCACTCATCTCGATCGCCGGGAACGGCTCGCCGGCGGCCTGTGCCGCCTGAACCTGCGGCAGCTTGGTCGAGTACCACTCGATCAATGACTGCAAGGTCGGGATATCGAAGCGCTGCATGGAAAACACCATCTCACCAGCGCCTACGGCACGCCCGTTGTAGTTGATATCGGCGACCTTGTATTCCAGACGGCCGGCCATCTTGTCACCGTCCGCCGAGTACTGGTTGTTCTGCTCCAGCCCCTTGAACACCACCACGTCCTGTTGCGGGCCAAGGGTGACCTGGCTCTCGGCCAGGGCGGCATTGAGCGAACCGACATAGACCCGGTCATAGCCAGTGCTGGTCAGGTCGCCGGTGATGCTGAAGCCGTTGAGCAGCAGCTTGATCGGGGGATGGTCCTCGCCGACTAGCGTCATCTCAAGGTTGTCGGCGGAGCCATCGAGCTTGATGTGCTTGCCCTCGCGGTCGGTCTTGGCCAACAGTTCCAGGCCCGAGAACTGCAGCGCATTGCCGTCGGTCTCGTGCAGCGTGACCGGCAGCAGCTTGAGGGTGCTCTCGACCGCGCCGCCGTAGCCCAGGCTGAACTGCCCTTGCAGGGGTGACTGCTCGCCCGCGGCGGCAAACCAGGCCGCCGTGGCTTCATCCTTCTGTAACTGGGCGTTGCTGGCGGCCATGACCGGCATCAGCTTGAACGCCTTGATCCGCGACCAGGGGAACGGGCCATGCTCGACGTTATCGACCACGCCCACCTCGAAGTTCAGCGGCGCCTCGCCGACCTGAACGTCCTTGACCTTGACGCGATAGTGGGCAGTGCTGGTGAAGAAGTGACGCTCCAGCGAGACCAGTTCGATCGTCGCGCTGCCACCGGCACCCACCAGCGCCTGCTTGAGTTGTTGGTTGGCAAGGGCGACCGAGCGCTCCAGCTCCGCGGGCAACCGCTGGCCGGTGTACCAGGCGCCAGCGGTGGTGACCGCGGCGATGGCGATTACCAGACCGGAAAGTACAGCTGTTGATTTCTTCATGAATCCGACCGAATGCTGTCCATAGGGAAAGACAGGCCGCCTGGCGACCTGGGCCGTCACGATATCATCCCAGGCAATCGCGCCGGCAAATGGATACAGTGGCTCGACTTCCCGTTGGCGTCGACATGCACGTATTCTGGAGCCAGCCGGTCAATACAAAAAAGGCAATACAAAAAAGGCAATACAAAAAAGCCCGCTTCCGTTGCCGGAAGCGGGCTTTTTCTACTGCATATGGTGGGTCGTGTAGGATTCGAACCTACGACCAATTGGTTAAAAGCCAACTGCTCTACCAACTGAGCTAACGACCCGTTGGATGGCGCGTATAATACTGATTTCTAACAGGAAATCAACACCTCATCGCAAAAAAAATCAAAAATACCTTGTCGGGTCCTGAACACCGGCGGCCTTGAAGCCGTCGGCGCGCAGGCGGCAGCTGTCGCATTTGCCGCAGGCGCGGCCCTGGTCATCGGCCTGGTAGCAGGACACGGTAAGGCTGTAGTCCACGCCGCGGGCGATGCCGGCCCGGACGATTTGCGCCTTGCTCAGGTTCTGCAGCGGCGCCTGGATGCGGAAGCCCTGCCCTTCGACACCGGCCTTGGTCGCCAGGTTGGCCATGCGCTCGAAGGCTTCGACGAACTCAGGGCGACAGTCCGGGTAACCCGAATAGTCCACGGCGTTGACACCGATGAAGATGTCCCGTGCCTCGAGCACCTCGGCCCAACCCAGGGCCAAGGACAGGAACACGGTGTTACGGGCGGGTACATAGGTGACCGGAATCCCTTCACCCGGCGTCTCGGGCACGTCGATGCTGCTGTCGGTCAGGGCCGAGCCGCCAATGCCGTTGAGGTTCAGGCCAATGACCTTGTGCTCGACAACGCCCAGATCACGAGCGACCCGGGCCGCGGCGTCAAGCTCGGCGCGATGGCGTTGGCCGTAGTCGAAGCTCATGGTGTAGCAGCTGTACCCGTCGGCCTGGGCCATGGCCACTACCGTGGCCGAGTCCAGGCCGCCGGACAGCAGGATTACCGCGCGTTTCTCTGTCATGTTCATAGCTTCCTGTCAGCGTCCGGGTTCGTCGTTCCACAGTTGCTTGTGCAACTGCATCTGGAAGCGCACCGGCAGGTTGTCGGCAACGATCCAGTCGGCCAGGTCCGAGGCTTTCACCTGGTGGTGGCTAGGCGAGAACAGCACCTCGCCGACGCGCTGCTCCAGGCCATGCTGGATCAGTTTGGACACCGCCCAGTCGTAATCTTCGCGTGAACAGATGACGAACTTGACCTGATCGTTTGGGGTCAGGTGTTCGATGTTCTCGTAACGGTTACGGTGCACTTCCGCCGAGCCTGGGGTCTTGAGGTCCACGACCCGGCTGACGCGGGTGTCTACCCGAGAGATGTCCAGCGCGCCGCTGGTCTCCAGCGACACCTCGTAACCTGCGTCGCAGAGCCGTTCCAGCAACGGCAGGGCATTGGGCTGGGCCAGCGGCTCACCGCCGGTGACGCAGACATAGCGTGGCCTGAAGCCCGCTATCTGCTCGAGGATCGAGTCGAGGGGGCGAATGGTGCCGCCCGTGAAGGCGTAGGCACTGTCGCAGTATTGGCAGCGCAGGGGGCAACCGGTCAGGCGCACGAACACTGTCGGCAGGCCGGCCGTGCGCGTTTCACCCTGCAACGAGTAAAAGACTTCGGTAATGCGTAATGTGTCTTGCATGATCGCCACGGGCGTAACAGCTGAACAGGCTGTCCGCCTCCGTCAGGCACTGCTGCGAACCCGGCAACGCGTAGTCCGCAACAGCGTGTAGTCAATAAAAGGGCAGAGATTCTAACGAAAAAACCCGCGACAAGCGCGGGTTTCTTTCAAACGACCGGTTTCAGAGCTTCTGTAGGTCTCGTTGCGCCAGCTGTGCGGCAGAGGTGCCAGGGTATTGAGTCACAACCTGTTGCAGGATGCCCTTGACCCGATCGGTGTGGCCCAGGCGTCGCTCGACGTCGGCCAGCTTGTACAGGGAGTCAGGCACCTTGCTGTGCTTGGGGTAAAGCTGGCTGACCTTGGCAAATGCTTGACCTGCGCCTTGCAGGTCGCCCTTGGCCAGGTTCACTTCGCCGAGCCAGTACTGGGCATTGCCGGCGTATTGGCTGTTGGGGTACTTGCGCAGGAAGGCGTTGAACGCCTGGCTGGCCTTGTCGAAATCCTTGGCCCTGATCAAGTCGAAAGCGGCGTCGTAATAGAGCTTCTCTTTCGCCGGATCGCCAGGTTCGCTATTGGCTGCGGGCTGTTGCGCGGCGCCAGCACCAGCAGCGGCACCCGTGGCTGCGTCAGACGCGCCACCGGTGGAGGAATTGTCGGGGGTCGCGGCAGGTGCCGCAC
>JAEWGL010000164.1 GCA_023388335.1 Pseudomonadota bacterium
GCCTCATTGAGGTCGATGTAGCCCTTCTGGCGGAAGTACAGGGTCAGCTTGTGCAGCATAAGCTCGTAGAAGGTCGTGCTGCTGTTAATGCCCGTGACCTCGGTCTGCACCAGTTTGTCGAGGTTGCTGATCGAGGTATAGAGATTGACCGGCGGGTTGAGCAGCAAGACCCGCTTGAAGTTGAAGCTGCGCCGGGTTTCGTCCAGGTGGCTGACGAACGCCGCGTCCAGGGCCCCGAGGCTGTAGCCGGTCAAGTGGAACTCGCTGATCGGCAGGCGCGGGTGCTGGGCGCGCACGGCCTGCATGACCCGGTACATGTCCTCGGCGTCCTCGTTGCTGACGCCCGGCGTGGCAAAGCGCGAGGCGGCGCTCATGAAGTCGTAGCTGGTCGGCGACGACAGCTGCACCACGTGGAAGCCGGCTTGGTAATAGAGCTTCTTCAGGTATTCGTTGATGCTGCTGGCGTAGGGCGCCCCAGTGCCGGCGATCAGGAAGATCAGCGGCGCCTCATGGTCCTGGCGGGCCAGGCGGTACCTGAGTTTCTTCACCGGCCAGAAGTTGTCCGGCAGGGTAAAGGAGCGTTCCGGTCGCAGGTTGAGGGTGTAGTCGTCTTGATCGATGTCCTCGTCGCTGGGCAGGTTAGGACGCAGCTCCGGCGGCGTGGTGGCAATGGTCGCCTCGAACGGATTGGTCAAGGGGTAGCCGTAGCTGGCGGCGTCGATATCCCGCGCTGTGGCGGCCGCACTCAGGAGCAGGCCACCCACCAGGGCAGCGAAGGGCATTGATCGAAGCATTAAAACCCCCAAAAGAACGGCAGCAAGTACGATACGCAGGCTAGGACCATCGGCGAGCAGTCAAAGTTGCCTGTTGGCCGGGCATTTGACGCTCCAGATGTTGCCGCGACGGCGGCCGCGCGGCAACTGATGGTTGCGCTGAATGCTCTACCGGACACCCCGTGCTCGACGCTTTGCCTTGCGCAGACGCTCTGGGCGATTATGCTGGCGAAAACCCGCCCCTCCCGGAGAGACCCATGCGCCGTCCGTTACCCTTCATCGTGTTGCTGGCCGCCCTGGTCTTGTGGCTGGCGGCCAGCTATGGGGTGCGTTATGGCTTGATGGAGGACGGCCGGTGGGTGGGGCTGTGCACCGGGCAGGCGGACTACTGGCAATGCCAGGCCCGTTCGCTGCTGGGCTTGGCCATTCATTTTCGGGTGATTGCCTGGAGCGCCCTGGGGCTTGCCGTGCTGGCGCAACTGCTGCCAGGCCGGGCGGGCTGGTGGCTGGCGGGGCTGGCGCTGTTCTGCGGCGTGCCGGCACTGGTGCTCTACACCGCCAGTCTGGCGGTGTTTGCGGTGGTCCTGGCGGGGTTGCGGTTGGTGCGCAGCACTCCAGGCAGCGTCACTTCGCCACGCCCATCCGCAAACTGCGCCACAACGCCCCGACCATGATCCCGCTGACCGCTGCCCACCCCCATGCCTGTTGATTGGCCAGCCCTTCCTGGAACAGCTGCGGCGCGATGCCTGCGCCGACGATGAACGCCAGCAAGGCGATCTCGGCCCGCGGTGCGGCCACGGGACGCACTAGGTAGACCAGCGCCGGGAGCAGCAGCGCGGCGCTGGGGAAGCTGCGGTAGCGGGGGTCGAAGACCAGCGCCAGCATGCTCACCGCCGCCGCGAAGCCGGCCGCCAGCAGCCACCAGCTAGCGCGCTGCTCGAGCCAGGCGAAGGCGCGCTGACGCCAGCCGTCGCGACGCGCCAACGCGAGCGCACCATGCGCCAGCACCAGCAGGTTGAGCCCGGCCAGCAACGCTGCCCAGAGCCACTCTTCGGCGAACCGCGCATTGGTCCGCACCAGCTCGCCCCACAAGCCCAGGCAGGCCCCGCCGAGCGCGGCCAGCACTGGCAGCAGCAGCGCCGCGCGGCGGTCGCCCACGGGGCCGGCCAGCAGCAGCGTGGCGCCGAACAGCAGTACGCCAGCCAGCAGCCAACGGGGCCACAACCCCAGATTACTCACCGGCCCTTCGAGGATGCCCTTGTCCTGCCGGTCGGCATCGTACAGACCCCAGTAGCCGCCCACCGCGCCTTCGCTGGCACGCTTCCAGGGCTGGTCGAAGGCTTCGATCAGGTTGTAGCGCCAGCCGTTTTCCTCGGCCATGGCGACAAAGCCGCGGATGAAGCGCGCTTCGTTGGCCCGGCTGGGCAGGGCGGTTTCGCGCTGGCGGCCCTCGCTGGGCCAACCCGTCTCTCCGATGACGATATCCTTGGGCGCGAAACGGTTGCCGAACACCTGGCGAACCTCGCCAACATGGGCCAGGGCATCATCGATGCCACGCGGATCGTCTTCCCAATAAGGCAGCAGGTGAATGGTCAGGAAGTCAACGGCTGGGGCGATCTGCGGGTGCTGCAGCCAGAACTCCCAGACATCGGCGTAGGTTACCGGCACCTGCACCTGGCTTTTCACCCGTGTGATCAGGCTGGCCAGACGTTCGCCGGTGACTTCCTTGCGCAGCAAGGCCTCATTGCCGACGATCACCGCGGTGACCACGTCCGGGTTGGCATTGGCCGAGACGATCAGTGCCTTGACCTCCTTGTCGGTATCCAAGGGGTTGGCATTGACCCAGGCCCCGAGCATCACCTTCAGGCCATGCTTGCGCGCCAGCGCCGGGATCGCCTCGAGGCCGGTCATCGAATAGGTGCGGATGCACTGGAAGCGCTCGGCGAGCAGGGCCAGGTCGGCATCCATGCGCGCCGGACGCAGCTTGAACGGCTGGTCGAACGGCGACTGATCCTTGTCGAAAGGGGTGTACGAGGCGCACTGCAGCTTGTGTGTCGCACTGGCCGCATCGGCCAGTTGCACCGGCTTGCCCAGCCCGTACCACAGCCCCGCCAGCGCCAGCAGGGCAAGCAGGCAGGTGACCAGGTAGGTGTACAGCGCAAAGCGGGCGGTGCTGGGCATGTGGCGATCCGTCGGCGGCGGCAAAGTCAGGAATAGTAACCGCAAATGCTCGCTGTAACGCTTTGCCATGCAAAGTTCGCGCAGGCTGGCGTGCGGCGCTGGCATTAATGGCTATGTGATGTCGTTGATCGCTGGATGGAGGTCGTTGACAGAGCAGGTTGTTCATCGCGGCAGGTCGATGATGCAATCTCCGAGACCTGACGAGGGGATGCCTTGATGAAAATGCAACGACTTCTGGGGGTGGGCACTGCCCTGGTGATGGCCATGAGCGCTGCCCAGGCGATGGCCAAGGAAGTGAGCCTTGGTTATGTCGATGGCTGGGCCGACAGCGTGGCAACCACCAACGTGGCGGCCGAAGTGATCAAGCAGAAACTCGGTTACGACGTGAAATTGCAGGCCGTCGCCACCGGGATCATGTGGCAGGGCGTTGCCACCGGCAAGCTCGACGCCATGCTCAGCGCCTGGCTGCCGGTGACCCATGGCGAGTACTGGGCCAAGAACAAGGACGCCGTGGTCGACTACGGCCCGAACTTCAAGGACGCGCGCATCGGCCTGATCGTCCCCGAGTACGTCAAGGCGAACAGCATTGCCGACCTCAAGACCGATGACAGCTTCAAGAAGAAGATCGTCGGCATCGACGCCGGCTCCGGCGTGATGCTCAAGACCGACGAGGCCATCAAGGACTACGACCTGACCGGCTACAAGCTGCAGGCCAGCTCCGGCGCGGCGATGACCTCCGAACTCGGGCGCTCCTATGCCAAGCAGCAATCGATCGCCGTGACCGGCTGGGTGCCGCACTGGATGTTCGCCAAGTGGAAGCTCAAGTTCCTCGAAGACCCCAAAGGCGTGTATGGCGCTGCCGAAACCGTCAACAGCATCGGCAGCAAGCAACTCGAGGGCAAGGCACCGGAAGTCGCCGAGTTCCTCAAGAAATTCTCCTGGCAGTCCAAGGATGAGATCGGCGAAGTCATGCTGGCCATCCAGGAAGGCGCCAAGCCCGAGGCCGCGGCCAAGGACTGGGTGGCCAAGCATCCAGAGCGGGTGAAGGAGTGGACCGGTAAGTAATAGTTTGCCTGCCCTGCAATCGGGAGACGATCGCAGCTCACCGACCGGTAGGAGCGTGCCTCGTGCCGCGATGGGCCGCGCAGCGGCCCCAAAGGCTGCAACCGCGGTGTGCCAGGCGGATCGGGGTGGCTGGGACTGCGCCCGCTGCGCGCCCGATCGCGGGGCAAGCCCGCTCAGGCTCATCAGCGGCGGCCCATCGCCGCATCCCTCCGTCGGCCTATGATTTGTTGACCCCGCAGGATGCGGCGCGTGGTTGTTACCGATTTGGTAACACACCCTTGCATCTAAGACTAAGGTCGTCTGGTTGGCGTCCAAAGGCAGCATAAAGTAGAGCTGGGTTTTACCTAATCTGTGCTGCTAGGACAAAAACAATGAACGACAGCATCTACCTTTCGATACAAAACAGTCCGCGCTTCAAGGAACTGGTCAGCAAACGCGAACGCTTCGCCTGGATCCTCTCGGCGATCATGCTCGGCCTCTACTGCGCGTTCATCCTCCTGATCGCCTACGGTCCCCACCTGCTGGGCGCCAAGCTCAGTCCCGAGTCGTCGATCACTTGGGGCATTCCCCTGGGCGTCGGCCTGATCGTCTCGGCCTTCATCCTCACCGCGCTGTACGTGCGTCGCGCCAACGGTGAGTTCGATGAGCTGAACAAGGCCATTCTCAAGGAGGCTCAGCAATGATCCGGCGTCTACTGGCAACCCTGGCCTTCGCGGCCTTCGCACCTACCGTCTGGGCCGCCGAGGCCTTGACCGGCGAGGTGCAGAAACAGCCGCTCAATGTCGCGGCGATCCTGATGTTCGTGGCGTTCGTCGGTGCCACCCTGTGCATCACCTACTGGGCCTCCAAGCGCAACAAATCAGCCTCCGACTACTACGCCGCGGGCGGGCGCATCACCGGTTTCCAGAACGGCCTGGCGATCGCCGGTGACTACATGTCGGCAGCGTCCTTCCTGGGTATTTCCGCCCTGGTGTTCACCTCCGGCTACGACGGCCTGATCTACTCGATCGGCTTTCTGGTCGGTTGGCCGATCATCCTCTTCCTGATCGCCGAACGCCTGCGCAACCTGGGCAAG
>JAEWGL010000203.1 GCA_023388335.1 Pseudomonadota bacterium
CTGGTGACCGAACTGGTCCCGACCATGGATATGGTGCGCATGGTGAACTCCGGCACCGAGGCGACCATGAGCGCCATCCGCCTGGCCCGTGGCTACACCGGGCGCGACAGCATCATCAAGTTCGAGGGCTGCTACCACGGTCACTCCGACAGCCTGCTGGTCAAGGCCGGCTCCGGCTTGCTGACCCAGGGCGTGCCGAGCTCGGCCGGGGTACCGGCGGATTTCGCCAAGCACACCCTCACCCTGCCGTTCAACGATATCGCCGCGGTCGAGAAAACCCTCGGCGAAGTTGGCCAGAGCGTGGCCTGCATCATCGTCGAGCCGGTGGCCGGCAACATGAACTGCGTGCCCCCGGCGCCAGGCTTCCTCGAAGGCTTGCGCGAGGCATGCGACAAGCACGGCGTAGTGCTGATCTTCGACGAAGTAATGACCGGTTTCCGCGTCGCCCTCGGCGGTGCCCAGGCCCACTACGGCGTCACCCCTGACCTGTCGACCTTCGGCAAGATCGTCGGCGGCGGCATGCCCGTCGGCTGCTTCGGTGGCAAGCGCGAAATCATGCAACGCATCGCCCCGCTGGGCCCGGTGTACCAGGCCGGTACCCTGTCGGGCAACCCGCTGGCGATGGCTGCTGGCCTGACCACCCTCAAGCTGATCAGCCGCCCAGGCTTCCATGATGAGCTGAGCGCCTTCACCACCCGCCTGCTCGATGGCCTGCAGGAGCGTGCCGATGCCGCGGGCGTGCCGTTCGTCACCACCCAGGCCGGCGCCATGTTCGGCTTGTACTTCACAGGGGCCGACGACATCGTCACCTTCGACGACGTGATGGGCAGCGACGTGGAACGCTTTAAGCGCTTCTTCCATCTGATGCTCGAGGGCGGTGTGTACCTGGCGCCGAGTGCCTTCGAGGCCGGCTTCACCTCCATTGCCCACGGCGAGGCGGAGCTGAAAATCACCCTGGATGCCGCCGAGCGGGCGTTTGCCGAGCTGGCCAAGTAACCGACCCCCTGTGGGAGCGGGCGTGTCCCGCGATCGGCCGCAGAGCGGCCGTAGACCCTGCAATCGCGTTGTTCATGACACACCGCGCGCCCAGGTTTTACGGCCACTGCGCGGCCGATCGCGGGGCAACCCCGCTCCCGGCAAGGTAAGGGGCTCGTGCGCAACGCTGTTCGCACTACACAAATTCGCGTAAAACTTTGTAAGGTTGGCGCTGCTTATCCCATAATGTGCCACCAGACATTGGCCGCAGCTTTGCAGAGGTAAGTCGATCCCCATGAACCGCACCGGCCGCGCCCTGACCCTGGGCTGCCTGTTGCTTCTTCAACCCCTGCTGGTGTTGGCAGAGGGCGGTAATTCGTTGCTGATACCGGCAACGGGCCGCTGCACGCTGAATACTCGGCCCGAGGACCTGCCAAAGGCCCTGAAGGCGTGCGAGCAGACGGCACAGGCGGGGGATGCGCAGGCACAATTCGAGCTGGGCGAGTTCTACTACGGTGACAGCCAGGCGCCACGCGACCTGAACAAGGCCTTGGCCTACTTCGAGCAGGCATCGCTGCAAGGCCATGCCGAGGCGCAATACCGCCTCGGCGCCATGTTCTTCCGCGGCGAAGGCGTTGCCGCCAACAACGTGCAGGCCTACATCGTGCTGAAGATGGCGGCGGTCAATGGGGCCGAGGATGCCTTGGACATGGCCGATGAGGTCTCGGCGCAGATGACGCGCGAAGATCTGGAGCACGCCACCCAGGTGCTCGGCCAGATCTTCCGCAAGTACCTGCTCGAACTGCAGAACGCCGACGGGCGCACGCCCTTCTCGCCGCTGCCCTGACGGCGCTTACTTCTCCGGCATCGGCATCGGGAACGGCATCACGTTGCTGCCGCCCTTGGCCTCGCTGATCTTCGCCGTGCCCAACCGCTCGACTTCATCGATGCGCACGATCGAATGCATCGGCACGAAGCTGCGCACCACGCCTTCGAACTGCGCCTTGAGCTTCTCTTCGCTAGGGTCGACCACGACCTGGGTGCGCTCGCCGAAGATAAACTCCTCGACCTCGAGGAATCCCCACAGGTCGCTCTGGTAGATCTGCTTGGCGTACATCTCGAACACCTGGCCCTGGTTGAGAAAGATCACTTTGAAGATGGGTGCGTCGCGTTTGGTCATGTTCGCCGGGACAGTCAAGGGAGGTCAAAAGAGAGCTCAACTATACCAGAGCCAACCCGCCCCGACGCAGCGGTATCTGGCCCTGTCTGTCGTCCAGGCGACCCTTGATCGTTTAAGTGCTTTCGCCACTGTCATTCAAGGGTTATTCTTGGGTTCATTCCAATTGCCGTCGGGCGGCTAAAAAACGACCTTGAACGCACCCATACAACCCCATCGTTTCACCCTCGAACCCTTCGAGGCTCACCAGTTCGCCAATCTGTGCGGCCAGTTCGACGAGCACCTGCGCCTGATCGAACAGCGCCTTACCATCGAGATCCGCAACCGCGGCAATCAATTCGAGCTGATCGGCGACGCCAAGACCACCACCTCTGCCGAGCAACTGCTGCGCCGCCTCTACCGTGAGGCCAAGGCGACCGAGCTGTCGCCGGAAATGGTCCACCTGTACCTTCAGGAGTCGACCGTGGAAACCCTCGACAACCCCGCTGTGAACGAAGTCAGCGTGACGCTGCGTACGCGCAAGGGCAACATCCGCCCGCGCGGCGTCAACCAGCAGCGCTACGTCAAGGAAGTCCTGGCCAACGACATCAACTTCGGCGTCGGCCCGGCCGGCACCGGCAAGACCTACCTGGCCGTGGCCTGCGCCGTCGATGCCCTGGAGCGTGAACAGGTGCGGCGCATCCTGCTGGTACGCCCGGCGGTCGAGGCGGGCGAAAAGCTCGGCTTCCTGCCAGGCGACCTCGCGCAGAAGATCGACCCGTACCTGCGCCCGCTGTACGACGCGCTGTACGAGATGCTCGGCTTCGAGCACGTGGCCAAGCTGATCGAGCGCCAGGTGATCGAGATCGCCCCGCTGGCCTACATGCGCGGCCGCACGCTGAACAACAGCTTCATCATCCTCGACGAGAGCCAGAACACCACCGTCGAGCAGATGAAGATGTTCCTGACCCGCATCGGCTTCGGCTCGACCGCGGTGATCACCGGCGACATCACCCAGGTCGACCTGCCGCGTGGCACCAAGTCGGGCCTGGCGCATGTGATCGAGGTACTCAAGGACGTGCCGGGCATCAGCTTCACCCACTTCCAGCCCAAGGACGTGGTCCGTCATCCGCTGGTGCAGCGCATCGTCGAGGCCTACGAGCGCTTCGACAGCCGTGAGGCCAAGCCCGAGAGCCCAGCCCGCGATGCTTGAACTCGACCTGCAACGGGCCACGGACGCCGCGGCCCCTGATGATGCCGCTTTCCGTCGCTGGTGCGAGCTGGCCCTGCGCCAGCGTAGCGCCGACTCGGAGCTGACCATTCGCCTGGTCGACGAAGCCGAAGGCCGCGAGCTCAACCACACCTACCGGCACAAGGACTACGCGACCAACGTGCTGTCCTTCCCCGCCGACCTGCCCGACGACCTGCTCGACATCCCGCTGCTGGGTGATCTGGTGATCTGCGTGGCAGTGGTCGAGCGTGAAGCCGCCGAGCAGGGAAAGGCGCTGGAGGCCCACTGGGCGCACCTGGTCATCCACGGTTGCCTGCACCTGCTGGGCTACGACCACATCGATGACGATGAGGCCGAGGAAATGGAAGCGCTGGAACGAACACTGCTCGCCGAACTGGGTCATCCCGATCCGTACGCCGACGACGAATCCGATACACCCCACACTGATACCTGCAAGGAACACGAGTAACCGCCATGAGCGAAGATCGATCGAGCAACGGGCAGAAGTCCTGGCTGGGTAAACTGACCCAGGCTTTTGTCCATGAGCCGAAGAACCGCCAGGAGCTCCTCGAGCTGCTGCGCGAAGCCCACCAGAACAAGCTGCTCGACAGCGAAGCGCTGACTATCGTCGAAGGTGCCATCCAGGTCGCTGACCTGCAGGTGCGCGATATCATGGTCCCGCGCTCGCAGATGATGAGCATCAAGGCGAACCAGTCGCCACGCGAGTTCCTGCCGGCGGTGATCGACGCCGCGCATTCGCGCTATCCGGTGATCGGTGAAGGCCACGACGATGTACTCGGGGTCCTGTTGGCCAAGGACCTGCTGCCGCTGATCCTCAAGGAGAACGGCGACAGCTTCAACATCAAGGACCTGCTGCGCCCGGCCACCTTCGTGCCCGAGTCCAAGCGCCTGAACGTGCTGCTGCGCGAGTTTCGCGCCAACCACAACCACATGGCCATCGTCATCGACGAGTACGGCGGCGTGGC
>JAEWGL010000230.1 GCA_023388335.1 Pseudomonadota bacterium
CTCGACGATGAGGATGGCGTTCTTGCACGCCAGACCCACAAGCACGATCAGGCCGATCTGGGTGAAAACGTTATTGTCGCCACCAGACAGAATCACGCCTGTAATGGCCGATAGCAGCGTCATCGGCACGATCAGAATCACCGCCAGAGGCAGGCTCCAGCTCTCGTACTGCGCCGCCAGCACCAGGAAGGCCAGGAGCACGCACAGCGGGAAGACGAACAGCGCGGTGTTGCCGGACAGGATCTGCTGATAGGTCAGGTCGGTCCACTCGAGGGTCATACCATTGGGCAGCTCCTCGCGCAGCAGCTTCTCGATCGCCTGTTCGGCCTGGCCGGAACTGTAGCCCGGTGCCGCGGCACCGTTGATCTCGGCGGTGATGAAGCCGTTGTAGTGCATGACGCGGTCGGGGCCCGAGGTATCGCTGACCTTGAGGAAGGTCGCCAGCGGGATCATCTCGCCCAGGTTGTTGCGTACCTTCAATTGCCCGATCTGCTCGGCGTCGAGGCGGAACTGCTGCTCAGCCTGGACGTTGACCTGGTAGGTCCGGCCGAAGCGGTTGAAGTCGTTGGTGTACAACGAGCCCAGGTAGATCTGCAGCGTGTCGAAGATGTCGTCGATGGCCACGCCGTGGGTCTTGGCCTTCTCCCGGTCGATGGCGGCATCGACCTGCGGCACGTTGACCTGATAGCTGGTAAACAGCCCCGCCAGCGCTGGCACGTTCTGGCTCTTGGCGATGATGTTCTGGGTTTCCTTGTACAGCGCCTCATAGCCCAGGTTGCCACGGTCCTCGATCTGCAGGCGGAAACCGCCGATGGTGCCCAGGCCCTGTACCGGCGGCGGCGGGAAGATCGCGATGTAGGCGTCCTGGATGTCGGCGAACTGCGCGTTCAGCGAGGCCGCAATGGCCTGCGCCGACTGGGTCGGGTCCTTGCGCTCGTCGAACGGCTTGAGCGGGGTGAAGACGATGCCGCTGTTCGGGCTGTTGGTGAAACCGTTGATCGACAGGCCCGGGAAGGCCACCGAATCGGCAACACCTGGCTGCTTGAGGGCGATCTCGCTCATTCGCTTGATCACCGCTTCGGTACGGTCGAGGCTGGCCGCATCCGGCAATTGGGCGAACGCCACCAGGTACTGTTTATCCTGCGCCGGCACGAAACCGGTCGGCGTCGAGGAGAAGCCCAGGTAAGTCAGGCCAATCAACCCGGCATAGACGAACAGGGCGATGCCGCTGCTGCGGATGACCCGGCGCACGCCGCCGACATAGCGATGGCTGGCGCGGTCGAAGAAGCGGTTGAAGGGCGCGAATAGCCAGCTGCCGAGCAAACGTTCGAGCATGCGCGAGAAGCGGTCCTTGGGCGCATGGTGCTCCTTGAGCAGCACGGCGGCCAGGGCCGGCGACAGGGTCAGCGAGTTGAAGGCCGAGATCACCGTGGAAATGGCGATGGTCAGGGCGAACTGCTTGTAGAACTGCCCGGTCAGGCCAGCAATGAACGCCGCCGGCACGAATACCGCGCACAGTACCAGGGCGGTAGCAATGATCGGCCCGGTCACTTCGCTCATGGCTTTTTGCGTCGCTTCCATGGGCTTCAAGCCCAGGCCGATGTTGCGTTCGACGTTCTCCACCACGACGATGGCGTCGTCCACCACGATGCCGATGGCCAGCACCAGGCCGAACAGCGACAAGGCGTTGAGCGAGAAACCGAACAGGTGCATCACTGCAAAGGTACCGATCAGCGAGACCGGCACGGCCAACAGCGGGATGATCGAGGCGCGCCAGGTCTGCAGGAACAGGATCACCACCAGCACCACCAGGATCAGTGCTTCGAACAGCGTGTGCACCACCGCTTCGATGGAGCCACGGACGAACACCGTCGGGTCATAGACAATGCTGTAGTCCATGCCTTCGGGGAAGTCCTTCTTCAGCTCGGCCATCTTCGCCCGCACTTCGTCGGAGATGTCGATGGCGTTGGAGCCGGGGCGCTGGAAGATCGGGATGGCCACCGCCGGCTGGTTGTTCAGCAGCGAGCGCAGGGCGTATTGGCTGGAGCCGAGCTCGATCCGGGCGATGTCCTTCAGGCGCGTGATCTCGCCATCGGCGCCGGCACGGATGATGATGTTCTCGAATTCCTCCTCGTTGACCAGGCGGCCCTGGGTATTGATCGACAGCTGGAAGCTGGTCGAGCCCGGCGCGGGCGGCGCGCCCAATTGGCCGGCAGCCACCTGGCGGTTCTGCTCACGGATCGCCGTGACCACGTCGCTGGCGGTGAGGTTGCGCGAGGCCGTCTTGTTCGGGTCGAGCCAGACCCGCAACGAATAATCGCCCATGCCGAACATCTGCACGTCACCAACCCCGCCCAGGCGCGCCAGCTCGTCCTTGATGTTGAGGATGGCGTAGTTGGACAGGTAGAGCATGTCGTAGCGGTTGTCCGGCGAGGTCAGGTGCACGACCATGGTCAGGTCGGGCGAGGCCTTGTCGACCGTGATGCCGATGCGCGTTACCTCTTCCGGCAGCTTGGGTTGGCTGCGGGTCACGCGGTTCTGTACCTGCACCTGGGCGTTGTCCAGGTCAGTGCCCAG
This sequence comes from Pseudomonadota bacterium, assembly GCA_023388335.1. Lineage (GTDB taxonomy): Bacteria > Pseudomonadota > Gammaproteobacteria > Pseudomonadales > Pseudomonadaceae > Aquipseudomonas. Next base: position 2,578 of record JAEWGL010000230.1, read on the forward strand.
GGCGAAGGTGATGGTCAGGGTCAGCTTGCCGTCGGCGGTGGACTGGGAGGACATGTAGAGCATGTTCTCCACGCCGGTGATCGCCTGTTCCAGGGGCGCGGCGACGGTTTCACCGATGACCTTGGGGTTGGCGCCGGGGAAGTTGGCGCGTACCACTACGGTTGGCGGCACCACTTCGGGGTATTCGCTGATCGGCAGCTGGAACAGTGCAATGCTGCCGGCGATCAATGTCAGCAACGAGAGCACGGCCGCGAAGATCGGCCGGGTGATAAAGAATCTGGAGAAATTCATCGGTTCTATCCCTTAACCGCGCGGCGCCGAGGCGCTGGCGAGTTTGACGCTGGAACTGGCAGTGACTGGCGCCGGGTTGCTGGCTTCCAGGGCCTGGCGCTGGCGGGCGAGGGTGGCAAGCGTGGCCTCGCTGGCCATGGCGGTTTCTTCCGGTGTAACCGACGAGCCTGGGCGCACGCGCTGCAGGCCCTTGACCACGATGCGGTCTTCCTTGTGCAGACCATTGCGCACGATGCGCAGACCCTCAAGCTTGGGCCCCAGTTCGACGGCGCGGTAGGCGGCCTTGTTGTCCTTGTCCATGACCAGCACGAACTTCTTGCCAAGGTCTGTGCCCACGGCCTCGTCATTGATCAGCATCGCCGAGTAGGTGGCGCTGCCCACCAGCTTGAGGCGGGCATAGAGGCCGGGGGTGAACTGGCCGTCGCGATTGTCGAACACGGCGCGACCACGGATGGTGCCAGTGCGCGGGTTGACCTGGTTGTCGACGAAGTTCATCTGGCCCAGGTGCGGGTTGCCGCTTTCGTTGGACAACCCCAGGTACACCGGGGTGCTCTGCCCGCGCTGGCCGTCCCGGGCGAGCTGGGTGTACTTGAGGTAGACGCGCTCGTCGGCATCGAAGTAGGCGTAGACCTTGTCGGTGGAAACCACGCTGGTCAATGGCGTGACATCGGCGGTGACGATGTTGCCCGCGGTGAACTGGGCCCGGCTGACACGGCCGCTGATCGGCGCGGTGACCCGGGTGAAGCTCAGGTTCAGGCGCGCCAGGTCCAGCTGCGCCTGGATGGCCGCGACACCGGCACGGGCTTCGGTGGCGGCACTGCTGCGCGACTCGGCCAGCTCCGCCGAAATCGCGTTGCTGTCGCGCAGACGCTGGCCGCGGCGGGCTTCGTTCTCGCTGCGCAGGGCAGTGGCGCGGGCCTGTTGCAGCTGGGCTTCGAGTCGGCGGACTTCAGCCTGGAACGGGCGTGGGTCGATCTGGAACAACAGGTCGCCTTTCTTGACCTGGGCGCCCTCGGCGAAGGCTACCTGGTCGATCTGCCCGGACACCCGCGGGCGTACCTCGACGGTTTCAGGCGCTTCGAGGCGGCCGGTGAATTCGTCCCATTCATTGATCGGTTGTTCGATGACCTTGGCCACGGTGACTTTGGGTGCCGCGGGAGCCTGCACGGCGTCCGGGCCCCGGCCGCAGGCGCTGATCACCAGCACTGCCAGGGCAGCCAGGGGATAGCGCAAGGGTTTGAGTGATTGTTCCATGGAGAACTCCGCCAATATAGAGATAGTGGGCGGATTCTGCGCGGCACGCGCGATGGCGACGAATCGAACAAGGCGAAGGTTATTATCATTGGGAATGATAGAAATCGATAAGTGCCTTCTCCTGGCATCTTTCAGGTTGACGATTGCCTAGGCGCCGCTGCTGGTCGTAGAACCGGCATCTGTGGTGTGCCAGGCGGATCGGGAGCGCAGGATTTACGACCGCTCCGCGCTCGATCGCTGGACAAGCCAGCTCCCACGGCCGGTGTTGATCCAGGTATTAAGGCATGCCTGGCCGTCGGTCCCGTGAATTGAGGCACACAGGGACGGCATTGATGCCACTTGGCAATCCTCCAAAAGCCGGCGTTGATGCCACCGGCTAATCATTAAGAGGACCGGCCTTCATCCCACCAACTATTCTAAGTAGGCACGCTCACAACAACCTCTCCCGCCGCTCGATACAGGGGAAACAGGATGGCCGCAAAAGCCGCCCGTCAATGCTCGTCATGGCTGCTGCTCGCCCTGGTCGCGATCATCCTGGCACTGACCGCAGGCTGCACAAGCAGAGCCGGCGCGGCCCGCTATGCGGCTGCGAACGCGGGATCGAACTGCTACGCCAAAGCGGTTCCCACACTCGGCGAAGGGGGACTGGCTTGGGGCTCCACCCTGGGCATCGCTCGGCAGAAATCCCTGAACAATTGCACCCGATACGCCGGCCGGTCCGGGGGTACGCCCAAGACCTGCCAGGTGGTGCTGGCCAAGTGCAAGCGGTAGTCGGCGCTGCCAAGCCCAGCGGGCCATGTCCATTCGTCTCCCTCCCTCGATACAGCCGGCACCAACCCCTAGGCCGCGCATCTGATTCTGTGAGCATCACATGCCTCATCATGCAACGATTTCCTCAGGAGATATCATCATGGCTGCCCGCAAGACTATTGAAGATTTGTTCATCCACGAACTCTCCGACGTCTACAGTGCCGAGAAGCAAATCACCAAGGCATTGCCGCGCTTGGCACGCGCCTCTACCAACCCGCTCTTGGCAGAGGCCTTCACGTCTCACCTGGAAGAGACCAACGGGCAGATAGAGCGAATCGACCAGCTGGTTGAAACAGCAGGCTTGAAGCTTAAACGCATCAAATGTGTCGCCATGGAAGGATTGGTGGAAGAGAGCAAGGAACTGCTCGATGAGATCGAAAAAGGCGCTGTCCTGGATGCTGGCCTGATCGGCGCCTGCCAGAAAGTCGAACATTATGAGATCGCAGCCTATGGCACGCTGATCGCCATGGCCAAGCATCTTGGAATGCAGGAAGCTGCCGACCTGCTGGCCGCTACCCTTGCTGAAGAAAAGGCGGCGGACGAGAAGCTGTCTGCCATCGCTGAAGAGGGCGGCAATCAGGCAGCGACCCTGGAGAAGTAAGCGATGAAAAGGCCCGGCGCAGTGTTGCGTCGGGCTTTTTTTTCGAGCGAAGCTGGCGCCCTTCATGCAGGGTCAGGCTGCAGGTCTGATTTGAGCTGGCGGAAGGTGTCGATCAGCTGTTGTATGGATCGGTCATCGATGGCCCAGCTAGGTTCGAACCCCGGGAGATGGGCGCGGATGTGTGCGGTCGCAGCGGGCATGAACTCGATGGCGTTGCGAATCGTCACCCCGTCTCCGCTTTCCTGCCGGATGTTCCAGTCTTCGAGCTCTACAAGATCCAGCCCGCGCATGTCCAGTTCAAGCCGTTTCGACAGGATGCAGGCAGGGTAGCCGCCGACGCGGCCCAGTGGCCCGGACACAGCGCCTTCCCAGCGCTCATCCAGGCCACTGAGCGCGCGTATCATCGGCACGGCGGTGGCGGCGGTCAGGCTGCTGATGTCGCCAGGTTTGGGGATCGAACGCAGCAGGCCCAGCAGTTCTTCGGCGGGCATTTCCCGACGGTCGATGAAACACCGTGGGAGCCAGTCCACATCGAGCTTACCGTCAAGAAATCGCGCAAGATGGTGATGACAACCCACGAAGCGCGCGGTCTTCAGGTGTTTTGCCCGGGTTTGGGCCAGTAGCGCGACAGAGCCCAGGTTGCCGAATCCGCCGACTACCGGCCATCCCAGGCGCGTCGCAACGACATTCACCAGGTCAGGGAAACAGGCATTGAGCACCGGCACCCGCCGGCCCACCGCATCCATCGCTTCGCACACGGCGCGCAAGGGTGGCAGGTGCAAGGGCAGGGTGATACCGAAACCCGCGGCGGACACCAGCTTGGACCACTCGTCATCGCCCTTCAAGCCGGATGGCGGCTGTTCACTGGCCAGCTGGACAATCAGGTCCGGCGAGGACTTGTGCAGCACCGGTGAAATGCTCTTTGGGTCGCTCCAGTCAACGACATGAGTGACGCCCTTCATGGGTTTGTCGAAACTGTCGGCAATGGCCTGGGCCTCGGTCAGAACCTGTTCGGCATGTCCAGGCGTGCGGCCCACTATCATCAGCGTCAGCGAGTCCTCGGGAAGAGCAGTCGATGCCAGCAACTGGGCGATCGCGGTGGCGATCTTTCCAGTACCGGCGAGCATGACCACAGGCATTGCATGTCTCCTCTGAAACAGATTTAACAGTCCCGCGCACCTGGGAGGCCGGGATCGGCGCCTCGAATGCGCCTCGGTGACAGCGCGCTGGCGAAGCAGCGAGAGGCTTCTGTTAAACCTGACACCCATAGTTCCTGGGCAGTTCGTTCGCGGATGCCAGAGGGTGTCGACGAGGCGATGATCGGGAGTTTTTGGGGATATCGTTCCAGGTCAGGCATCCCTGCCGCCTGTCACCCCGCAGACCTCCAGGCAGCTTTGCGCCATGTGGCTCAACCTATCTTTCTGGGCACATACCTCAACACGATGAACACGCACACCAGGCAGATGGGCGCGATGCTCAACATGCCCAGGTGCTTGCTGCCGGTGAGATCGTTGATGAAGCCGATCATCGACGGTGCCACCACGCCGCTCAGTTGGCCAAGGGAGTTGATGGCGGCAACGGCGCTGGCGATGGCCAGGCCACTGAAGACAGTCTGGGGAACCGCCCAGAACAGCGGGATGGCGATGAAAGAGCCGCAGGTCGCCAGGATCAGTGCGGCCATCATGAGGACGGTGTTATCGGCAAACAGCGTGGCAAGCAGATAGCCGACGCTGGCCAGCAGCATGCACGCCGCCAGCGGTGCGCGACGATCGCCGGTCCTGTCCGAGTACCGCGTGACGATGATCATGCCGACGAAGGCAAAGGCATACGGCAGGGCAGTGAGCAGGCCGACGATCTTCAGGTCGGTGAAGCCGGACTTGCCGATCAGGTCGGGCATCCAGAAATTCAAGCCGTAGGCCGCGAGCTTGACGATGAAGTAGATCAGGGCAAAAACCGCAACCTCGACGGTGAACAGCACTTTCCACATGGACTGCTGGGCGCCCGACGGCTTGTGTTCGACGATCCGCGACTGGAGAAAGCTTTTTTCATCGTCCGACAGCCAGCGTGCAGACTGGATGTCCTTGTCGAGCTTCCACAGGGTGACAAAGCCCAGCGCAACGCAGGGCAGGCCCGACATCAGGAACAGCCAGTGCCAACCCGCCAGGTCCCAGACGCCGTTCATGCCTTCAAGGATAAGGCCGGCCAGGGGCGCGCCGAAGGCGCCGGAAAAGGGGATGGAGAGAAAGAACAGGCCATTGATGGAGGCCATCTTCTTCTTGGGGAACCAGCAGGCGAGGTAGAACAGGATCGCAGGCCCGAAGCCGGCTTCCATGACGCCGACCAGAAACCGCAGAAAGTAGAGCGTGTATTGGTCATACGCGAACATCAGGGCTGCGGTGGCCAGGCCCCAGGACACCATGATCCTGCAGATCCAGCCCGGGGCGCCGTACTTTTTCAAACCGACACTGCTGGGCACCTCGAACAGTACATAGCCGACGAAGAACATGCTGGCGGCAAGGCCATAGGCCGCATCGCTAAGCCCCAGGTCAGCTTGCATCTGCGACTTGGCGAAACTGATGTTGATCCGATCAAAATATGAAAAGAAGTAACAGATCACGGCCAGCGGTAATATCCGCCAGGTGATTCGACGGTATAGCTGCAGTTCTTCAAGCGTCTCGTTGTGCCCCGCAGTGAGGGTGCCGGCCTGGCTCATGGTGGTTTCCTTTTTCTTGTGTCTTCGCGCACGCGTCGCGGTGCCCAGGCGACTCTACGGAGGCGACGGCCGCGTGTAAATCCGCTTTTCATGGAATGTGGTATCAGGATTTGAGCTGTCACCGTCGGCTTAGAAGGTGCCAGGCACGGGCGCGCCATAGCACGAGCACGACGCCGCCTCCAGCCCTTTGCGGTCGACGATGGTGATGTCACCGCGGGTGTATTGGATCACCCGGTACGTACCCTTTGATGTAGCCGGGGTCCAGGGTGCCTTTGTCGAAGGCCGGCTCCAGCAGTTGCACGATGCCGATATCGCGGCGCACCAGATGCAGGTCGAGGGCGTTCATGAGACGACGATTTCGGTATGGCAGTCGAACTGCAGCTCGCGAACCCGAAATTCCGCCCGCCCATCACTGAAGATGGCCTCCTGACTCGTGGTTTTGCGCAGGGTCGGTTGATGGCTGTTGGACCAGAAGTGACCGCTCTCGACGTCACGCAGATAGCAGAAGGTGCCCAGGTTGTCGTGGGTTATGTCCTTCTGCCAGCGGGTCACGGCAAAGTCGTTGCAGCGGCTGTAGCCACTGCCGACGTGGTTGACCATTACATGGTACTGGCCGTTGGAGAGCAGCTGCACAGCGGGGTGGCGGCGGTTTGGGTCGCTGAACACCCGCAGGCGTGTTTCGCTGGCGCGGACGGTGTGGTCCAGCGCCGGGGCCTGAGCCGTGTGCAGGTACTGGGCGGCCGTTTTCGGCACGCGTTCCTGCAACAGCAGCACGCTGGCCTGGAACTGCGGGTCCGAGGCGAAGCGCCGTTGCATGGGCGCCTCGAGCAGCAGCGAGGTCAGGGCGAGAAAGCTCATGCCTTGGTGGTGGGCCATGAACGAACCGATCACCGCCGCGCTCTGCCCAGGCGGCAGTCGCGCCTCGGTGAAGTCCACGGCTTCATAGAGCCCGAAGCGACCGGCAAGCCCCATGTGCGCCAGGCGCTGCAGATTGCGGCAGGCCGCTGCCGGCGCCACCATCAAGGCCAGGGCGCTGGCGTAAGGGGCGATTACGCGCTCCTCGCCCAGCCCCCGCTTGAGGCCCAGGCCCGGCACGCCAAAGGCGCGGTACTGGTAATTGAAGTGGCTATCGAGGGCATTGTAGGCCGACTCCGAGACGCCCCAGGGAATGCCAGACTGGTTGCCGTGGTCGATCTGCCGCGTGACGGCGGCGCGGCAGGTCTGCTCGAGCAAGGTGCCTTCATAGCTGGGCATTACCAGCATCGGCATCAGGTATTCGAACATCGAGCCGGACCAGGACAGCAATACCGGCACCCCGGCATTGCTGGTCAGCAGTCGCCCAAGGGCGAATCAACTGGCTTGCGGCACCTGGCCCTGGGCGATGACCACGAAATTGATCAGGCGCATCTCCGAGGCGAGCAGGTCGTAGAACGCGGCATCGAGACGATGGTCTTCGGCTTGTAGCCGATGGCGAAGAGGTCGCGCTGAGCGTCATAGAGGAAGCTGAAGTCCATTTGCGCGAGGTCGGCGATACGGCTGGCCAGGCGCGCCACCTCGGTGATGCGCTCACGGGCGAGGGCTTGCTGGCTGCCAGGGCCGGTTGCTGCGCTGCGGGCCAGTCTGCCGGCTCCAGTTGCGCCAGGTGTCGCCAGCTTTGCGGCATCTGCGCAACAGTGCCAGTGTCTGAGAGCAGTTGGAAGCGCAGCAGTTCGCTTCGTAGATCCAGGCACTGCGCTTGCAGCGCCTGCTGCCAGAATGCGCAGTCATCGGCATCGTCGGGCAGCGCCGACGACGGGCCGGTCTGGGCGATAAGGCGCTGCAGCAGCGCCGTCAGTTGCGGCGCCAGGGCGCTTGGGGTGGCCGCGAACTGCGTGTGGAACCGCGCGGTTTCAAGAACTGCTGGTCTTCGGTCGAAGGGCTGAAAGCGGCACCGCCACTGGGGCGGCTGAGCCACTAGGCCAGGGCTGGGCCGGCCAGCCACAGGGCAAGTACGGGCGAGGTCAGGGCAAGCAGCGCCGGCTCGAAGGCGTCCACCGCATAGATTCCCTTGCCGATGAAGGAGCCCTGTAGGAACAGATCTTGATAAACATCCGACACGGCCTGGGTATAAGGGTCGACCCCAGCATCGTTGCCGAACAGCCGGGCATAGGTGGAGCGCGCAGCGCTGGGGAGACTGATGCCGACCCGCGGCTGCAGGATGGCGTAACCGGATTCGATCCGGCCGCTCTGTGCCGAGAAACGCGGGTGATTCAGCGGGTGTTGCATGGCACCCACGAACTGGCGGGCGGTATCGCGCGGCAGCTGGGTGTCAGTGTCCAAGGTGATGACGTAGCGCACGCGCTGCAGGATCGTCACATCCCCGACGACCTGCATGAAACGCTGCGCACCGGCACCGCGCAGCAGCGCATTGAGTTCGGCGAGCTTGCCGCGCTTGCGCTCGTAGCCCATCCACACTTGCTCGGCCGGGTTCCAGCAGCGCGGCCGGTGCAACAGGAAGAAGCGTTCGCCCTCGGAGCTGGGGTATTTGCGGTTCAATGCCTCGATACCCTGGACCGCCAGGTGCAGCAAGCCGGCATCCTCAGGCAGTCGTTCCTGGGGCGCATCGAGGAAGTCGGTGAGCAGCGCGAAGTGCAGGTGAACATCGCGGTTGGCCAGAAAACGCACTTCCAGGCCTTCGACCAGCTCCTCGACATCGCCCGCGTTGGCCATCATCGTCGGTACCACCACCAGGGTCCGGGCAGCGGCCGGGATACCGTCCTCGTAGTCCAGGCGCGGCAGGAACGCCGGCGTCACGCTCAGGGTCACCAACCAGTTAACCAGGCCGATGGCGAGCCGGCTGGTCATCAGCAGCACCGGCACAGCCAGCACGGCCAGCATCGGCCCCGTCCAGCCATCGCGGTGCATGGCCTGCAAGAATACCCAGGCAAAGCCCGAGGTGAGCAGCACCACCGGGACGAGGTAGAAAGTCAGCGGCGCCCGGTGCAACAGGCGCTGCCAGCGCTGGGATACGGGCAGGCGTACGCCTAGCCGCTGCTCCAACAGCGCCAGGCCACTGCCGACCAGGTAGAAGCCCACATGCGCCGCCTGCTCGCCGGCTGTCGGCGCCGGGGCGTGCGCGAGAGTGATGGCCATCCGCGCCACGGCGTCTTCGCTGTGCGGGCAGTGCCGCGCCAAGCGCTCGATGACATGCCGGTAATGGTCGCGGCTGGCAAAGTCCATGGCGGGATAGACGCCGGCAGGGTCGCTGCGTAGCACGGTCTCCACGTGACTCATGTGCTCGACGAAGTCGCGCCAGTCGGTGGTCGACAGCAACCGCAGGCTGGCGATGCTGTTACTGATGGAGACTTGGTCGACCGCCTGCTGCTGGGCATCGAGCTGCGAATGACGCTCGATGCTCAGCCTGGACTCGCTAAGCATCTGCTCCACCCACGCCAGCGGCTGGCTCAGGGTCGCGCGCTGGCCTTGCAGGCGCCGGGCCAGCTCGGCGACAAAGGCGCAGGTCATGGGCGGAGCGGAACGGGCCATGTCCGCCACCACCAGTACCACGCTCTTGGCATCACGCTCGGCGACTTCGCTGAGCCGGTCGGCCCACTCGTTGGCCAGGTCGCGGTCAGCCCAGTTGGCCATCACCCGCGCGGCGACGCGCCGCAGGTTCTCGATCAGCGCCAGGCGCAACATGATGGGGATTGCCCACAGCTCGCCGAGGGTCAGGGTGGTAGCGCACTGATAGGCGTCGACAAAGCGGCTCAGACTCACGGCGTCGACCCGGCCGTCGCCGTGGGAGATGGTTTCCAGGGCGATATCATAGACCCGTGGCAGACCGCTCGAGGGCCCGCTCGCCAGGCGCGGCAGCTGGCGGCTGTAGCCTGGCGGCAGGTGCGTCCTGGCGATGCGGATATGCGCCTCGACCAGGTAGAAGTTGTCGAGCAGCCATTCGGCTGCCGGCGTCACACGGCCTGAACTGGGCAGGGCCGCGGCCAGCGCGGCGCAACTGGTGGCGAGGGTGTGCTCGTTGTCGGTCAGACGATCGAGCAGCGAGTCCTCGGCCGACAGACGGCCCAGCCGATGCTGTTGGGCCAGGACGGTACCATGGCGGGCCATCTGCTCGGCATTGAACAGCTCCGAGCGCAGCAGGCTTTCGTAGGTGAACGAACGCGGCGGCGAGCGCCAGCAGCGCAATGCGCTTCGCAGAGGTTCGAGGAAGGCGAGGGGGCGCAGCCAGGGGTTGTCCATGGTGTCCTTGCAGTAATGAGGGTCGACCGGTCGGGCCTCAGTCTGCGCCCGCGCTGGCATGCACGCCTGTTCGGTACCGAACAGAGTCGATGCGTCGAGACCCTTGCCTTGAGCTCGCGTCCGGCGGCTCGCACGGCTAGGCTTTGGAGGCACTAGGCTTTGTCGGATCAATGCCGCGCAGCGTGGAGAGCCCAATGATCGCCAAGAACACCCTTTGTCTCTGGTATGACGGCACCGCCCTGGAGGCTGCGACCTTTTATGCCCAGACCTTCCCGGACAGCACGGTCGATGCCGTGCACCATGCCCCTGGTGACTATCCCGCGGGCAAGGAGGGCGATGTGCTGACCGTGCAGTTCACGGTCATGGGCATCCCTTGCCTGGGCCTGAACGGGGGGGCGCAGTTCAAGCCTGACGAGGCTTTTTCCTTCCAGGTGGCCACCGATGACCAGGCCGAAACCGACCGGTTGTGGGACGCGATCGTCGCCAATGGCGGCGAGCAAAGCGTCTGTGGCTGGTGCAAGGACAAATGGGGGGTGTCGTGGCAGATCACGCCGCGAGCCCTGACAGCCGCGATCACCCACCCGGATCGAGCGGCGGCCAAGCGCGCCTTCGACGCCATGATGGGCATGGTCAAGATCGATATCGCGGCAATCGAAGCGGCGCTGCGGGGGTGATTCGCACAGCCCAGGCCGAGCCGGACAGCTGGTGATGCTGGTCGTCGAGCAACTGCGCAAGTCGTTCACCACGGCCCAGGGCACGCTGCCGGTATTGCAGGGCGTCGACTTGCGCCTGGCGCGCGGCAGCAGCCTGGCGCTGATGGGCGAGTCGGGCAGCGGCAAGAGCACCCTGCTGCACCTGATCGCTGGGTTGGACAGGGCCGACAGCGGGCGCATCCTGATCGACGACCAACCTCTGGACGGGCGATCGGAATCGGCCTTGGCGCGTTGGCGTCGGGAAGGCATCGGCCTGGTGTTCCAGCAGTACAACCTGATCAGCAGCCTGGATGTGGCGAGCAACCTGGCGTTCCAGGCACGCCTGGCTGGCCGGCATGACCGGCAATGGCTGGACTACCTGGCGCAACGTCTCGGGCTCGTGGCCTTGTTGCAGCGCTACCCCGAGCAGCTTTCCGGTGGTCAGCAACAGCGTGTCGCTATCGGCCGGGCACTGGCTGGCAGACCGGCGCTGGTGCTGGCCGATGAGCCCACCGGTAGCCTCGACGAGGCCAGCAGCGACGAAGTGCTGGGCCTGATGCTGCAGCTGGTGGGCGAGGCGGGCAGCAGCGTGCTGATGGTCACCCACAGCCACCGCCTGGCTGCGCGCCTGGAGCATCGGTGTGTGCTCAAGGCCGGGCGCGTGCAGCGCGAGTGGCCCGGATGAACCCCTTGGCGATCACCCTGCAAGCGCTGCTGAGTCACTGGCGGCGCCATCGCTTGCAGTTCTTCAGTATCTTCACCGGTTTGTGGCTGGCCACGGCGCTGTGGACCGGTGTCCAGGCGCTCAACAGCCAGGCGCGCGCCGACTATGCGCGCGCCAGCGCCGTGCTCGCCGGGCCCGCTCAGGCGCGGCTGGTGGCCCGTGGCGCGGAGCGCTTCGAGCAGTCGCTGTACCTGCAGCTGCGCCAGCTGGGCTGGCCGGTCACCCCTGTGCTGGAAGGGCGCTTGCGCCTTGCCGGCGAGCCGCCGCCGTCGGTGCGGCTGATCGGCATCGAACCGCTGAGCTTGCCGTCGGGGATGGCCGTCGCCGGCACCCAGGTGCAGGCCTTCGACCTGGAGGCTTTCATCGGCAGGCCGGGGCAAGCCTGGGTCGGCCCCGACACACTGCAGCAACTTGGCCTGAACGCCACTGAGCAAGCGCTCAGCAGCGACGGCCAGCGATTGCCGCCTTTTGTGCTCAAGCCTCAGTTGGCGCCAGGAGTGATCGTGGTCGACATCGGCCACGCGCAGGCGCTGCTGCGCGCCCCCGGCCAACTGTCGCAGCTGCTGCTGGCGGGCCCTGTCGGAGCACTGCCCGCCGCGATTGCCGAGCGACTGAGCCTGCAACCGCCCAGCGACGAGGGTGACTTGCAGCGCCTTACCGACAGCTTTCACCTCAACCTCACCGCGCTCGGTCTGCTGGCCTTCGTGGTCGGGCTGTTCATCGCCCACGCCGCCATCGGCCTGGCGCTGGAGCAGCGCCGCGGCCTGATCCGCACCCTGCGGGCTTGTGGCATCAGTCTGAAGATCGTGTTGCTGGGCCTGGCCTTGGAACTGGGGGTGTTCGCGGTGCTGGGCGGCCTGGCTGGAGTCGCCAGCGGCTATCTCCTGGCCGGGCTGCTGTTGCCTGACATCGCCGCCAGCTTGCGTGGTCTGTATGGCGCGCAAGTGGCCGGGCAACTGAGCCTGCCGGCCCAGTGGTGGCTGGCGGGGGTCGTGGTGAGCGTGCTCGGCGCCTTGCTGGCCGGGGTCGGCAGTGTCCTGCGCGCTGCCCGTCTGCCGCTGCTGGCACTGGCGCAACCCCAGGCCTGGCGGATGGCACAAGGGCCCTGGTTGCGACGCCAGGCCGGGGTGGCTGGCGGCTTGACGCTGGTAGCCCTGGCGTGTTGGCGATTCGGCGACAGCCTGCCCACTGCGTTCATCCTGCTCGCGGCCCTGCTGTTGGCGGCTGCGCTGCTGTTGCCGGCCTTGCTCGATGGCGCCCTGGCGTGGCTGGCGCGCCTGGGCCGCCGGCCATTGGCCCAGTGGTTCATCGCCGACAGCCGCCAGCAACTGCCCGCGTTGAGCCTGGCGCTGATGGCCTTGCTGCTGGCCTTGGCCGCCAGTGTCGGGGTCGGCAGCATGACCGAAGGCTTTCGCAAGACCTTCATTGGCTGGCTCGATCAGCGCCTCTCTGCTGACCTCTATGTCTCCCCGCGGGACAACGCCCAGGCAGTGCAGATCAGCGATTGGCTCGCCGGCCAGGCCGCGATCACCGCCGTGCTGCCCAGCTGGCGCGTGGAACTGCGCCTGCAGGCCTGGCCGGTGCAGGTACAGGGCATCATCGATCATGCCGACTACCGCCAGCACTGGCCCTTGCTCGAGCAGAGCCCCCAGGCCTGGGAGCGACTGGCGAGCGAAAACGCGGTCATGCTCAGTGAACAGTTGGCCCGGCGGCTGCACGTCGTGTTGGGCGACACCCTGCAGTTGCCCGGCGAATCCGTCCCCGGCATGACCGTGGTGGGGGTGTACGCCGACTATGGAAATCCCAAAGGGCATCTGCTGGTCAATGCCAACCGGCTGCGCAGGCACTGGCCCCAGGCGAGCCTGGCTGGCCTGAGCCTGAGCGCGGTGCCCGAGCGTGTAGCCCAGCTCAAGGCCGAACTGCAACAGCGCTTCGCCCTGGACGATAGCCGTGTGGTCGAGCAGGCCAACCTCAAGCGCTGGTCGAACGATGTCTTCAGCCGCACCTTCGCCGCCACGGCCGCGCTCAATAGCCTGACGCTCGGGGTGGCGGGCGTGGCGTTGTTCATCAGCCTGCTGACCCTCAGTCAGAGCCGCCTCGGACAGCTCGCGCCGCTGTGGGCCTTGGGCGTGCAGCGCCGCCAGCTGGTGTGGCTGTCGCTCGGCCAGACGCTGATGCTGACCAGCCTGACCGTGCTGCTGGCGATACCCCTGGGCGTGCTGCTGGCGTGGTGCCTGGTGGCCGTGGTGAACGTGCAAGCGTTTGGCTGGCGTCTGCCGTTGTACGTGTTCCCTGGCCAGCTGGTGCAGTTGGCCTTGCTCGGTTTGCTCACCAGCCTGCTGGCCAGTGCCTGGCCGCTGTGGCAGCTGGCGCGCCGCCAGCCAAGCGAGCTGTTGAGGCAGTTTGCCGATGAAGCCTGAAGTGGGGGTGTTGCTTTGCCTGCTGTTGCTGGGCGGCTGTGACGCGCCTGCGCCGCCGCCCAAGAGTTTTGCTGGCCTGGGCCAGGACGCCGGCGCGTTCAAGCCGGTGACGCGCAAGCATGCCTTGGTGTTCCCCCAGGATCACGCCGCCCATGATGGTTTTCGCATCGAGTGGTGGTACGTGACCGCCAATCTGCAGGACGCCCAAGGCCAGCAATGGGGTGTGCAATGGACTTTGTTCCGCTCCGCCTTGCGCCCGGGCCCCGAAACCACGGGGTGGGACAGCCCGAACCTGTGGATGGGCCATGCGGCGTTGACCGGCCCAGGCTCGCACCAGGCCAGCGAGACCCTGGCTCGCGGCGGCATTGGCCAGGCAGGCGTCCAGGCGCGGCCGTTTCGAGCCTGGATCAACGACTGGTCTTTGCAAGGCCGCGAAGACCTGGGGCGATTGCAGATGTCCGCCAGTGGCAAGGGCTTTGGCTATCAGTTACAGCTGCGCAGTGATCGGCCGCTGGTGCTTCATGGCGACCAAGGCTACAGCGAAAAATCCGGCAAGGGCCAAGCGTCCTACTATTACAGCCAACCCTTCTACCGGGTCAGCGGCGTGGTCGAACGCGCTGGCCAGCGCATACCGGTGACCGGCAGCGCCTGGCTCGATCGGGAGTGGAGCAGCCAGCCGCTGGCAGCCGGGCAAACGGGATGGGATTGGTTTTCCCTGCACCTGGACACCGGCGCCAAGCTGATGCTGTTTCGCGTGCGCGAGGCCGAAGGCGCGCCCTATCGCGCCGGTACCTGGGTCAGTGCCGATGGCCAGGCCCATGCGCTGCAAGGTGAGCAGATCCAGCTGGAGGCGCTGGACTGGACCACCCAGGACAACGGCCACCGCGTACCCACCCGCTGGCGGGTGCAAGTGGCGAGCCGCGATGTGGATGTGCAGGTCGATGCGCTGGAGCCCAAGGCGTGGATGCAGACCAGCTATCCATATTGGGAAGGGCCTGTACGGGTGAGCGGCAGTATGGCTGGGCGGGGGTATCTGGAGATGACCGGTTATTGATCGATGCATGCCTTGGGTTCTCTCGCGCCCTTCAGATCGAGCGCCGTAAAACCCAGGACAAGCACTGCGATGCGCCGCGCGGGCGGCGCTCAATCTCAAGAGTGCTTGAGAACGGGGGTGAGGGCGGCGGGCACACCGCAATTACCGCGTATCAACCGCCTCAAGCCGTCCGTCCTTCCCCAGGTGATAGCGCTGCAGGTCGCGCCCCAGGATCAGCTGCCCACTGAACGCTGCCCGCGCCTCTTCGCGAATGTCTTCGATGGACGGGCTGCGGCGCGGATCGGCCTGGTAGCGTGCGCTGAAATGCATGAGCACCAGGTTGGCAACGCCCGCGGCCTCGGCAAAACGCGCCACGGCGGCGGCCGAGCTGTGCCCGTAGCTGACCTGATTGCGGTCGATATGCGCCTGGGTGTAGGTCGCTTCATGCACCAGGACATCCGCGCCGGTCGCAACGTCGGCCAACAGCTCGGGCGTGTCGTTGTCGCCGCAGACGATGATGCGCTGTGCCGGTCGCGAGGGACGCAGGTAGTCCTGGGCCTGAAGCAGGCGGCCGTCATACTCGACCGAGCGCCCGCGTGCCAGTTCGCCCCAAAGTGGCCCGCGCGCAACGCCATCGGCCTCCAGGCGCTGAACGTCCAGGCGCGGATCGGGGTTGATCTCGGTGAATACATAGCCATGACAAGGCACGCGATGGGATAACCGCACCGTCTCGACCTGCACATGGCCATTGCGCCAGCCCTCGAGGCGTTCCACTGCATGCAGGCGCAGTTCGAACGGCAGGTACGATGCGCTGACGGCCAGGCTCAGGCGCAACCAATCATGCAGCGCAGCCGGAAGGACCAGCTCCAGCGGCTCAGTCCGCCCACTGATGCCGGCGCTGGCCAGTAAACCGGGCAGGCCGAAGCAGTGGTCGCCATGCACGTGGGTAATGAAGACCCCGCGCAGCTCGCGCATCGACAACGAACTGCGCAGGAGTTGATGCTGGGTAGCCTCGCCGCAATCGACCAGGTACCAGCCCTTGCCGGACGACTCGATGACGGCGGTGCCGCTGACGTTGCGGGCCCTGGTGGGCATCCCGGCCGAGGTGCCGAGAAACTGCAGGTCCATGGTAGGTCCTCTGCCTGGTGACATTCAAAAGCATGGGCGTATCGCATGGACCGCCCTCGGGAACGAAGCCGTCCATGCCTACGCCATGCGTCTGCAGGCTTTGACAACCAGAGCCGGGCATTGGCTCTATACGTAACGCCAACGCTTAACGATGACCTCCGCGCCGACCGTGTGGGTCGCCTCGGTCATGGCGTGAATCGTGGCCCCGATCATGTCCACGGGCGTAATGGCCATGGGGCGCGGGTGGGCGTACCGGAACGTAGGCCACCGGTTGATACCGCGGCTGAAAGCGCGGCGGCGCATAGCCACGGTCACGGGAATGGTGGGGTTGGTCGTTTCCCGAGTTACTGATCAGCGTGACCAGCACGGCGCCCACGGCGGCACCGGCAAGGGCGGGTACGATCACATCGCCCTCGCTAGCCGATGCGGCACCCGCGGTCAGCAGGGCACCGGTCAGGATCAGGGCTTGGGTCATCTTCGAAATCATCGGAATCTCCTCTGGCGCTGTATGCAGGTTCGCCATGAAGCTATGAAACACCGGATTGGTGTCAGCGCAGGTCCAGATTCGGTAAAGGTTGGGTAAAGCGCGCAGGGTACGGAAGGTGCCCTGTGCTCGGCAGGGCGATGAGGTGCACTTGCAGTAAGATGATTCTCGAAATACTGTATGCATATTCAGTATCGAGGCCGCGCCATGCAACTCATCACCAAGCTCGGCATCCTCGCCGATGCCGCCAAATACGACGCGTCGTGCGCCAGCAGCGGCGCACCCAAGCGCAGCTCGCGCGGCCGTGACGGGCTTGGTGCCACCAATGGCATGGGCATCTGCCACAGCTACACCCCCGACGGGCGCTGCGTGTCCTTGCTCAAGGTGCTGCTGACCAACTTCTGCCTGTACGACTGCCAGTATTGCGTCAATCGCCGCTCCAGCAATGTGCCGCGGGCGCGGTTCACGCCTGAGGAGGTAGTGCGTCTGACGCTGGACTTCTACCAGCGCAACTGCATCAGCGGGCTGTTCCTGAGTTCGGGCATCATCCGCTCGGCCGACTACACCATGGAGCAGCTGGTGCAGGTGGCACGCTTGCTGCGCGAGGAACACAACTTTCGCGGCTACATCCACCACAAGACCATTCCCGATGCCGACCCGCTGCTGATCGAGGAGGCCGGGCGCCTGGCCGATCGACTGAGCGTGAACATCGAACTGCCCACCGAGGAGGGGCTCCAGCGCCTGGCGCCGGAGAAGCAGGTGCGCACCATCCGCCTGGCCATGGGTACCATCCATCGCGGCCAGCAGGCGGTGGCCGGCGAAGCGCGCGCGCCGCGCTTCACCCCGGCGGGGCAGAGCACGCAGATGATCGTCGGCGCCGACGCCACGGACGATCGCACCATCCTGCGCAACGCCGAATCGCTGTATCAAGGCTTTGCCCTCAAACGCGTCTACTACTCCGCGTTCAGCCCGATCCCCGATAGCCCCAGCAGCGTGCCACTGGCAGCGCCACCGCTGTTGCGCGAGCACCGGTTATACCAAGCCGACTTTCTCATGCGCGGTTACGGCTACACCGCCGGCGAGTTGTTGACCGAGTCGAGCAACCTGGCTTTGGATATCGACCCCAAGCTGGCCTGGGCGCTGGCGAACCGCGAGGTTTTCCCGCTGGACCTGAACCGCGCCGAGCCGGCCTTGCTGGCACGCATTCCGGGGATCGGCCTTCGCAGCGTGCAACGCCTGGTGGCCCTGCGTCGCGAGCGGCGGATCCGCTACGACGACCTGGTGCAGCTGCGCTGCGTACTGGACAAGGCGCGGCCCTTCATCGTCACCAGCGACTACCGTCCGCCCCAGGGGGAAGTGCGCAGCAGCCTGCTACGGGCGCGTCTGCGCGAGCCGCAGGCCCCGGTGCAGATGGGGCTCTGGGGATGATCGCGCTGGACTGCGACGACCAGTTCGCCACCTGGCGCGAACAGGCTAGGGTACTGCTCGGCCACGGTATCGATCCTGCCGAGGTGACGTGGACGCAAGGCCCGATGGACGATCTGCTGGCCGTGCCGGCGCCGCTACCGGCAGGCCCCGGGCCGTTTCGCGCGCGCGTACCGGCCGTCTTGCTGGCCCAGCTCGAACAGGCCGCGCGCTATTGCGGCGAGCAGCGCTGGAGCCTGTTGTACGAAGTGCTCTGGCGGGTAGCCCACGGCGACCGTACCGCCATGCTGGCCGGTGATCGTCTGGGCAGCGAACTGCAGCGGCGGATCAAGCAGGTCAGCCGCGAAGCGCATCACCTGCATGCTTTCCTGCGTTTCGTGCCTTTGCCTGCGCCGCTCGCTGAGCAACTCCAGCTCGACCTGGTGGCCTTCCACGAACCCGCTCACGACATCCTCGAAAGCGCCAGCGGCCACTTCGCCGAACGGCTGGGCCGGCAACGCTGGTTGATCGCCACCTCGCGCGACGGCATTCGCTACGATGGCCAGACGCTGGACTACCGACGCACCTGTCCGGAGCAGTGGCGGCAATGGGCCCAGCATGCTGATGACCCCGGCGCCGAACTGTGGCGCACCTACTACCGGCACACCTTCAACCCGGCTCGGCTCAACCCTGACGCCCTGCGCCAGCATATGCCTGGGCGCTTCTGGCGGCACTTGCCAGAGGGCGAGCTGATCCCCCGGCTGGTCGGGCTGGCGCGCCAGGGCAAGCAGCGCGATGGGCAAGCGCAGGAGGTGCGCGTGCAGGGGGGCAAACGAATCAGCAAAGGCCCGCAGCAAGGCCGAGGCCATTGAACCTCCTGTCGTGTTTTCGGCACTCTGCGACTGAATGGCTGGTCACTTTCATGGCAAACAAAAGAGGTGGTGCACCATGGACCGATTCACAGGTGGTTGCTTTTGCGGGAATCTGCGCATCGTAGCGTCTGGGCGCCCTTACCGGGTGGGTGTCTGTCACTGTCTGGACTGCCGCAAGCACCAGGGCGCGCTGTTCAATGCGTGCGCGATATTCCCCGAGGGCGCCGTCAGCATCGAGGGTGAAACGCGAGAGTACGCAGGACGCTACTTCTGTCCTCGTTGCGGCTCGCCGGTATTCGCACGGTCCGCAGACGAGGTGGAGGTGAACCTTGGCTCGCTCGACGCGCCGGACCAGCTGACGCCCACCTACGAGTGCTGGAATGTTCGGCGCGAGGCCTGGCTGCCGGCGTTTGAGCTGGCAGGTCATTACGCGCACGATCGCGAGGGCAAGGGGCGTGCGGAGGAGTAGGGCGGCTCACGTTAGCGGCGCAATCTGAACAGCCAGTGTGCGCAAAAAGTTGCGCTGCTCGCGCTAGAAAATCCCGTCAATAAATCACTGCAGCCCTTGCGTTGCACCGCCTCCAGCCGAGTGCGCAACAACTTGCGCAGCACTGCGCAACGTGTTGCGCACTTTATCGGCTTCATTCCTTGTCCGACCTGTCCTGGGCTCCCG
>JAEWGL010000189.1 GCA_023388335.1 Pseudomonadota bacterium
GGGTTACCCTTACGCCTTATGTGTGTTTTCCCTCAAGGATCGATTGAAATGACCGAGCCAGTCAAACTGCGCCCCAACAGCCAGGCCCATTGCAAGGATTGCAGCCTGGCCCCGCTGTGCCTGCCGCTGTCCCTCAACCTAGAGGACATGGACGCACTGGATGAGATCGTCAAGCGCGGCCGCCCGCTGAAGAAGGGTGAGTTCCTGTTCCGCCAGGGTGACAATTTCGGCTCGGTCTACGCGGTACGTTCTGGGGCACTGAAGACCTTCAGCCTCAGTGACAGTGGCGAGGAGCAGATCACTGGCTTCCACCTGCCCAGTGAGCTGGTCGGGCTGTCGGGTATGGACACCGAGGCCTACCCGGTGTCGGCCCAGGCCCAGGAAACCACCTCGGTGTGCGAGATCCCCTTCGAGCGACTGGATGAACTGTCGGTGCAACTGCCGCAGCTGCGTCGCCAGCTGATGCGGGTGATGAGCCGGGAGATCCGTGACGACCAGCAGATGATGCTGCTGTTGTCGAAGAAGACCGCCGACGAGCGCATCGCCACCTTCCTGGTCAACCTGTCGGCGCGCTTTCGCGCCCGTGGCTACTCGGCCAACCAGTTCCGCCTGAGCATGTCGCGCAATGAGATCGGTAACTACCTGGGCCTGGCGGTGGAAACCGTATCGCGCGTGTTCACCCGCTTCCAGCACAATGGCCTGATCAGCGCCGAGGGCAAGGAAGTGCATATTCTCGATCCGATCCAGCTGTGCGCGCTCGCGGGCGGCTCACTCGAAGCCTGAGCGGGCTGAAGACGGGTTATACTGGCGGGCATTCGTTTTTCAGGATACCCGCCACATGCACAGCGACACCTTCGACCTCAAGGCCCTGATCCGCCCGGTACCGAACTTTCCCAAGCCAGGCGTGATCTTCCGCGACATCACCCCGTTGTTCCAGTCGCCCCGGGGCCTGCGCTATGTCGCCGACCAGTTCATCGAACGCTACGTCGAGGCCGAATTCAGCCACATCGGCGCCATGGACGCGCGCGGCTTCCTGATCGGTTCGATCATTGCCCACCAGTTGAACAAACCGCTGATCCTGTTCCGCAAGCAGGGCAAGCTGCCGGCCGACGTCCTCGCCGAGGGCTACCAGACCGAATACGGCGAGGCCTTCCTGGAAGTGCATGCCGACAGCCTGTGCGAAGGGGATTCGGTGCTGATCTTCGATGACCTGATCGCCACCGGCGGCACGCTGCTGGCGGCCACCAACCTGGTCCGCCGCACCGGCGCCCAGGTGTTCGAGGCCGCCGCCATCATCGACCTGCCTGAACTGGAAGGCTCGCGCCGCCTGCAGGCCGCGGGCGTACCAACCTTCTGCCTGACCGAGTTTTCGCTGGCCGAGTTCTGAGTGGAGCGGCCTTGCGCCGCGATCGGCCACGCAGCGGTCGTAGAACCGCTATCTACGGTACGCCAGGCTGAACGCGTTCGCAGGCTTTGCGACCGCTTCGCGGCCGATCGCAGGACAAGCCAGCTCCTACTAAGAATCGCGCGGCGCTGTTGTTTACGCCCCGCGGATAGATCTGCAGGTTGTTTAGAGGGTAATTGGCCGGCGTCCGGCAAACGAGTGGGCCAGCGTTCCGCCGTCTACCAGCTCCAGCTCGCCTCCCAGCGGCACGCCATGGGCGATGCGTGAGGCGACCAGGCCTTTGTCGGCCAGCAGCTGGGCGATGTAATGGGCAGTCGCCTCGCCTTCCACGGTCGGGTTGGTGGCCAGGATCACCTCGGTAAAGCTACCCTGCTCCTCGATCCGCGCCATCAGCTGGGGAATGCCAATGGCATCCGGGCCAAGCCCATCCAGCGGCGACAGGTGGCCCTTGAGCACGAAGTAGCGGCCGCGGTATCCGGTCTGCTCCACCGCGTAGACATCCATCGGCCCTTCAACCACGCACAGCAAGCCATCGTCGCGACGCGGGTCGGCGCACTGCGGGCACAGTTCCTGCTCGGTCAGGGTGCGGCACTGACGGCAGTGCCCGACGCCTTCCATGGCCTGGCTCAAGGCCTGCGACAGGCGCATGCCACCGCTGCGATCGCGCTCGAGCAGTTGCAGGGCCATGCGCTGGGCGGTTTTCTGACCTACCCCTGGCAGGGTGCGCAGGGCGTCGATCAGTTGGCGGATCAGGGGGCTGAAGCTCATGGTATAGGCCTGGCAGGACAACGAGAGGCGGTTTATACCGGCGCTGGCGACCTTCGTCAAATCAGCCCGGTCAAAGGTCTAGCGCGACCGGCTCTCAGGTGCATGCGCCTGGCAGCCATCGTGCAATCCCAGCGCCGCTCAGACCTCAAGAACACCACAAACGCAAATGCAAATGCAGCCATAAAAAAGCCGCACTTGTCTGACCAAGAGCGGCTTTTTCACTGCAGGCCAAGCGCTGCTTAGAACGGCATCTTGAAGCCCGGTGGCAGTTGCATACCAGCGGTCATGCCGCCCATTTTTTCCTGGCTGTTCTGCTCGACCTTGCGCACAGCGTCATTGATGGCGGCGGCGATCAGGTCTTCGAGAACCTCCTTGTCTTCCTGCATCAGGCTGTCATCGATGCTGAGGCGCTTGACGTCGTGGCGACCAGTCATCACCACGCTGACCAGGCCGGCGCCAGACTGGCCGGTCACTTCCGCGTTAGCCAGCTCTTCCTGCATCTTGGCCATTTTTTCCTGCATCTGCTGGGCCTGCTTCATCAGGCCGGCCATGCCACCTTTCATCATGGGGAATACCTCGATTGAGTTACGTGATACGGCTGGCAACCGCCGGCCGCACGGGTTGTCCGTTACTGTCTGTTCACTGGCCCTGGCTGACCAGGGCATCTACCGGTTCAATACTATCCTGTCGCACCGTTGCGCCGAACTGGCGGATCATCTGCTGGATGAGCGGATCGCCATCGATGGACTGCTCGGCCTCGCGCTGACGGTCAGCGCGTTTGCGTGCCGCCGCCTGGGCGGGGGTCTCCTGCTCCGGGCGAATCAGCTCGATCGACAGCTTGAGCGTACGGCCCAAGTGCTGGTTCAGCGCGTCGTTGAGGCGCCGTTGCTGGGTCGAGTTGAACAACGCGCCCTGGGCGGGATCCAGGTGCAGCAGCCAGTCATCACCGTCAACGGCGATAAGACTACAGTTAGCGGCGATATTGCCGGTCATCCCTGAGATCGGCAACTGTGGGAATAATTCCAGCCATTGCAGGGCCAGGCCCGTGGCCGGCTGCGAAGCGGGCAAGGGGTCGGGCGTGGCGATGGGCTCATCCGGCTCGTGGACGTGCTCGGCCAGCTCGTCGAGGTAGCTGAAGCCAACCGGGTCGTCCTCGGGCGCGTAATAGTCTTCGTCCAGCGGCGGTTCGTCGTCGCGGTCCATGCCCGCAGGGCTGTAGGCGCCGGCATCGAAGGGCGGCTCGTGCTGTTCGGGCGGGTAGTCATCTGTGGCTGTGCCGGCGGCGACCGACTGCGCTACCGGCTCGGGCGCGACAACCGGCGCAGCCGCCACGAGCGGCTCGACAGGGTCGTTCCATGGCAGGTCGACGTGCGTTTCGTCCTGCCGGGCAGGCGATGCCGCGACGGGCGCAGCGATCGGCTCGTTTGCGGCCTCGACCAGCGCGGGCGCAGGCTCGGTTACCGACTCGGAGACGGGCACAAGCAGCGCCGCTGGCGCAGACGGCTCGGCCGGCGCACTGGCGACTGGCGGCGCGACAGCTGCCACCTGAGGAGTGGGATCAGCTGTGGCCTGGCTGATCCCCACCGGCTTTAGTACCGGTCTTGGCGCATCGTCGTTGTCGGCCGGGCGGAACGCCAGCATGCGCAGCAGGACCATCTCGAAGCCGCCGCGTGGGTCGGGCGCCAGCGGCAAATCGCGCCGACCGATCAGGCCCATCTGGTAATAGAACTGCACATCCTCGGCCGGCAGTGCCGCGGCCAGCGCGAGCACGCGGTCGCGGTCGCCCTGACCGTTGTCCACGGCTTCAGGGAGCGCCTGGGCAATCGCCACCCGGTGCAGCACATTGAGCATCTCGGCCAGTACGCCGCTCCAGTCCGGCCCCTGTTCGGCCAGGTTGCGCACGGCTTCGAGCAGCGCGCGGGCATCGCCTTCGAGCAACGCCTGCAACACGCCATAGACCTGGCCATGATCCAGGGTGCCGAGCATGGCGCGCACGTCGGCGGCCAGGACCTTGCCTTCACCAAAGGCGATCGCCTGATCGGTCAGGCTCATGGCATCGCGCATGGAGCCGTCGGCGGCACGCCCGAGCAGCCACAGGGCATCCTGCTCGAAGGGCACGTTCTCGGCGCCGAGCACATGGCTCAGGTGCTCCACCACCCGCTCCGGGCTCATGTTCTTGAGGGAGAACTGCAGGCAACGCGAGAGAATGGTCGCCGGCAACTTCTGCGGGTCGGTGGTGGCAAGGATGAATTTGACGTAGGGCGGCGGCTCTTCCAGTGTCTTGAGCAAGGCGTTGAACGAGTGACTGGAGAGCATGTGCACTTCGTCGATCAGGTAGACCTTGAAGCGCCCGCGGCTCGGCGCGTACTGCACGTTGTCGAGCAGTTCGCGGGTATCCTCGACCTTGGTACGGCTGGCAGCGTCGATCTCGATCAGGTCGACGAAACGGCCCTCGTCGATCTCCCGGCACACCGAGCAGGTGCCGCACGGCGTGGAGGTGATACCGGTTTCACAGTTCAGGCACTTGGCGATGATCCGCGCGATGGTGGTCTTGCCCACGCCGCGGGTACCGGTGAACAGGTAGGCGTGATGCAGGCGCTGGTTGTCGAGCGCGTTGATCAGGGCCTTGAGCACATGGGTCTGGCCGACCATTTCGCGGAACGAGCGCGGACGCCATTTACGTGCAAGAACCTGATAACTCATGGAAAACCATCGCAGCCGAATAAGCAGAAGACCGCTAATGCTAGCGGAGCGGGGGCAAAATTGCACCCTGCCGATCTCGTCCAAGCGATGCAGCGAGCCTGCGGATCAAGCGTAATCAGGGGGCGCGACACCTCCTTGCTCTCCGGCCACGGCTGCTGCGCGCTTTGGCGCGCATGAACCATCAGTGAAATCGAGCATATCAGCCAAGGGTACACCCGAGTGACGTCGCGCCCGGCTGCCTGGATTAGCGCATTTACAACACGCCGATGCATTTGAGAATACCTATCGCCTGAAAAAATAAGCACAAATGGTAAATATTTTTATTTACATATTTTTCACAATTTCATAGCCTTCCGCTGGCACCGAAGACCGAGTGCCATTTCCCCCCCTAAATGGACGTTCCCTACACTGACTCCGACTCCGCGCCCTGAGGCACGGGTCCTCTTGGGCTGTGCCTGAGGATTGATACCTACATGAACCGCTTCGCCCTGCGCCCGCTGACGCTCATGATTTCCTTCGCCGCTGCAAGCTCCCCGGCCTTTGCCGATGATGTCGTCGAGCTCGGCGCAAGCCAGGTGACCGCCACCGCCGACACCCTGGCGGGCCAGGCCACCACCGAAGGCACCCGTTCCTACACTACGGGCTCCATGAACACCGCCACCAAGCTGCCGCTGTCGATCCGTGAGACGCCGCAATCGGTCAGCGTCATCACGCGCCAGCGCATCGAAGACCAAGGCATGAACGACCTCAATGACGTGGTCAAGAACGCGCCGGGCGTGACCCTGAAGAAGTTTGGCTCTGACCGCCAGCAGTTCCTGGCGCGCGGCTTCCAGATCGACAACATCATGTACGACGGTCTGCCAACCAGCATCAGCACCTACACTCAAGACGTGGTGTCCTCGGCCGACCTGGCGATCTACGACCGCGTCGAAGTGGTGCGCGGGGCCACCGGCCTGATGACCGGTGCTGGTAGTCCGTCGGCGACCCTCAACCTGGTACGCAAGCGCCCGACCGCCACTCCGCAGGTGAGCGTCACCACCAGTACCGGCAGCTGGGACCGCTACCGCACCGAGTTCGACGCATCGAACAAGCTCAACGACTCCGGTACCGTGCGCGGTCGCGTGGTCGCTGCCTACCAGGATCACAACAGCTTCAGCGACCAGCGCGACAACCAGCGCCAGACATTCTATGGCGTCCTGGAGATGGACCTCGACGAGGCCACCACCTGGACCCTGGGCGCGTCCAAGCAGCGCGACGACAACACCTCCGACTGGGGTGGCCTGCCCAGCGGCCTCAACGGCGAGAACCTCGACCTGCCGCGCTCGACCTTCCTCAGCAGCGACTGGGCCTACTGGGACAAGGACAACATCAGCCTGTTCACCGACCTGACCCACCGCTTCGACAACGGCTGGACCGGCAAGCTGGCCGCGCAGAAGACCTGGGCCAAGGCCTGGACCTTCTCCAGCTACCCTTCGTACGACGGCACCAACATCACCGAGTCTTCCGGCAAGTACGATGACACCGACGACCAGACCAACCTTGATGCATCGCTCTCCGGCCCCTTCCAGCTGATGGGGCGCGAGCACGAACTGGTGGTTGGCACCAGCTGGCGCCGCGACGTCTTCGACCAGTGGGGTGGCTGGTCCAACGACGGCACCCTGATCAGCGATCCACGTCACTTCGGCCACAATGCCCCGAAGCCCGAGATCGACATGAGCCTCTGGCAGTACCGCAACACCGCGACCGAAAAAGCCGTCTATGCCGCCGCGCGCTTCAACCCGATCGATCCGCTGCACGTGATCGTCGGCGCCCGGGCCATGTGGTACGACTTCAATGATCGGGTCGGCACGAGCGACTACACGGTCAACCGCAAGGTCACCCCCTACGCGGGCGTGGTCTACGACCTGAACGACACTTATTCGGTCTATGGCAGCTACACCCAGATCTTCAAGCCTCAGTCCGGCCAGACCCTGAGCCGCAGCTCGCTTGAACCCATGACGGGCGAGAACTACGAGATCGGCCTGAAGGGCGAATACCTCGATGGCGCGCTCAACGGCTCCGTGGCGCTGTTCGACATGACCCAGCAGAAGCGTGCCTACGCCCTCACCGAGCGTTGCTTCGGCAACCAGACCTGCTACGAGGCCGCGGGCGAAGTGCGTAGCCGCGGTATCGACACAGAGCTGAGCGGCGCGCTGACCCCTGACTGGCAGTTCTCCGCGTCCTACACCTATGTCTACAGCACCTATCAGAAGGACACGACCAACGAAGGCAAGCTCTTCGCCCCCGAGCAGCCCAAGCACCTGTTCAAGACTACCACCAGCTACACCCTGCCGGGCGAGCTGAACCAATGGCGAGTCGGCGCCGACCTCTACGCCCAGAGCGCCACTTTCAAGCACGTGGGCAGCGGCACCTCTGACCAGGCCGGCTACGCCCTGGTCGGCCTGATGGCCGGCTACCGCTTCAACGAGCACTGGGACGGTCGCGTCAACTTCAACAACGTCTTCGACAAGAAGTACTGGCAAGGCATCCCGAGCAGCGGTGGCGGCGGCGTCTACGGCGACCCACGCAACGTGATGTTCAGCCTGAAGTGGACGCTGTGATAAACGGCATCTGCCGCTGAAGGTACAAGACAACGCCAGCCATCGTGCTGGCGTTTTCGCGCTCACGCCACCGAGGACAGACCCCTCTAAGCCTGTTCACGGCAAGCCGGCCGTTCAATAGCCGTGGGACTCGCGGAACACACCCTTGTGGTAATCGATCCACTCGACCAGATCGAATGGCAGGTAGAGCGTCCGGCGGGCGCGCGAGATGGCGATGTAGACCGCGCAGATGCGGGCATCGAAGGCGTAGGCATCCTTGAAGCGGACGGTGGTCAGCAGTTCAGGCGTCAGCAGGATCTGGTCGAACTCCAACCCCCCCGCCTCGTGCGCCAGCATCAAGGTGCAGCCTGTGTCGCCGTTGGCAATCATCCTGTCGAGCCCGGTGACGTCGGCGATGTTGAAGCCTTTTTCCAGTTCTGCCTGAACCCAGAGGAAGGCCTGATCGTACTGATCGGCCTGAGCCACCTGTTGCCAGTCCAGCATCTGGGCGAAATAAGGATGCAGCGCATCACCCTGGTCTTCCAGGCTGTAGAAGTCCGGTTTGAACAGCTTGACCGCGCTGGTCATGAAGCGTTTGAGGTCCAGCTGCGCGGCCTTGTCCGGGAAACCGACCCCGCAGTTGGCCCGGGACAGCTCCACCGCCCACTTCATCATGTCCCAGCGAGAGGCGGCCAATACCACGCAGCCCTCGGGAGGCGTAAAGCGCTCGGGGTAGAGTTCGACGCTGACGTCGGCATCGCGCGCCCCTTCGAAGGGCACCTTGGACTTGTCCGAATGCAGGGAAATGAGCGGATTGACCAGCGCCTCGACCTTGCGCCCCGAACGCACGGAATAACAGACATCGCTCTGGCGAACCTGGCGGCTGCGCTTGACCACCGGCCCGCTGGCCTTCTGGTACTCGTCGCCCAGGGTAATCAGCACCTGCCGGCCACGCTCGACGATCTGCAACAACGAGGCCGGGACATCCTGGCTTTCGTCGATGATCACATGGCTGTAGCGCGCCGGTACCACGCAGCCAGCGAGGCTGGCGCGCTTCAACAGCAGCAGCGCTTCGAAACCGGTATGGCTGGCCCACCCGGGGTGGCGATCGAGATAGGTCCACAGGCGGCTCGAATATTCGAGCAGCACCTGGCTGTCCGTGTTCGACAAGGGTTGCCTGAAATAGGGCAGGTGCCGGACGGACAGGCTGTGATCCCGGGATTGGCAATAACTGGCCAGCAGGCCGAGGCAGATTTCCAGGGTCTTTTCGCCGCTGTAGCTGCGAAAGCCGAGTATCCCCAACTCTTCAGCCAGGGCGCGCTTGCCGGGGCCCTTGGCCGGCGCCTTGTCAGCGCGCTGCCGTGGGCCCTGCAGCAAAGCCTGGGCAAACGCTGCGAAGGTCACACCGGGTGTTTTGTCGGGGGCAACACCCATACGCTTGCGCAGGGCGTCGAGCTTGCGTGCCGAGTGCGCCAGCGCCAGGGTTCGTCCAGGCTTCAGGCACTCCACCAGCGTCCCTAGCAGATGACTCTTGCCGACCCCCGCGTAGCCCTGGACGTGCAGGTCTTCATCCAGATTGGCGCGAAAGGTACGCACCAGCTTGTCCTGCGCACCACTCAGCCAGCGCTCCTTGTGTCTCGGCGTGACCAACTGCTGGCTGAAGGGGTTGTTGCGAATATGGTGACGCACCTTGTAGTCGAAATCCCATTTGCCATCGGGCAGCAAGTAATCCCGTGCCGATACCTCGTCCGTCATCAGCAAGCGCAGGTTCAAGGTCTTGAGGATATCGAGGCCGAAGTAGAGCTTGCGCTGGTCAAACAGGCGCTGTGCCTCGGACAACAATGTCGGGCCAGATTCCGGCCGCGCGTTGACCGACCAGGCGAGCAGCTTGGCGAGGATCTTCTCCGCCGATCCTGCATGAAGCTGCTGTTCCTGCGCCTGCGCCAGGTTCTGGATCACCAGCACCGAGGCAAGCTCAGGATCAGACAGGTCGTCGAGCGCCGCGCGGCCCTCAGCGCCCAGCAAGCTGCGACAGGTTTCTTCCGTAACAGGAAGAAACACCGGGTTGGACAGATCGTGGTGCTCAGGCTGCAGGCCACCTTCGTCCGCACGGCTGATCATTGCTGCACAACCTTGATGCCGAGCTCGAACCGGTACTCCCCCAGGGTCCCAGACATCCCCCCAGCGTAGGACGCAGGTGCGCCCTGCGGCGGATCCTGTCGTCCCAGCAGCCCATCCAGCTCGTAGAGCGCTATGTGCAGGAGCTTGCGCAGGTCTTCCGGAGTCTGGGCCTTGGCGCTCAGTTGCAGCGCTAAGCCATCATCCGCAGCGCTCTCGGCCTGCAGCGGCGCGCTGCCACCTCCGCGTCGCGTCGCCTCGCTGAGGATCTGCTCATGCTCTTCATCCATGAGGTCCAGCACCCGAGACAGTTCGAGGATTTTCTCGGGGTGGTCCTGCATCTGGTCCTTGATGCCCAGGCGACGCATTTGCCATTCCCTGAGTTTTTCCCGGGTCAGGTCGTCCACTTCATCCACGATCACATCCTCTCAACGCTTTACCTACGAACACGGCCACGCCTGCGCTTGAACAACAGCACGGGCAGGATAACCCAATGACGAACTGGTGGCGTACGCGGTCGGATGGGATGAACAGAAGACAAGGGCAGGTTTCACGAGGGGGATCACCGGGCGGTGATACGTGAAACGCAGGGCCTGAAATGGAGGCAGCCCCACCAGCCACACCCCGGCACACAATGTTCCCGCTGTGGCTGCTTCCTTCCGGATCTGACCAGGTTCACGGGTAATCGTTGCGGGGGGACCGATGGGGCCACCACTACGCGGCTCATCAGGTGATGAGCCGCGTCATTGTACCGCTCTGCGGCGAAGTTACAACCTTTGCTTCAAGAAAAACCTATCATTTCTCAATGACTTGTCCGCGTCGGCGGGTTACAGGTCAATGCCGTGGCCGCCCAGGAAGGCGATGAAGGCGTCCTCGTCGAGCACCTTGACGCCCAGTTCGCTGGCCTTGGCCAGCTTGGAACCGGCGCCGGGGCCCGCCACCACGCAATGGGTCTTGCCCGACACGGAACCGGAGACCTTCGCCCCCAGGCTCTCCAGCTTGTCCTTGGCGATGTCGCGGCTCATGCGTTCAAGCGAGCCAGTCAGCACCCAGGTCTGTCCGGCCAGGGGCAGGCCTTCGGCGGTCTTCTTCTCGCTCGCCCAATGCATGCCGAAGTCCTGCAGCTGGGCTTCGATGGCGCGCGCCAGTTGCTGGTTGGCCTCGACGCGGAAGAACTCGCGCACGGCATCGGCCTGGCGGGTGTTCAGGGCCTGGCGCAGGTCGATGCCGTCGGCTTCGATGATCGTGTCCAGGCTGTCGAGCCGGGACACCAGTTTCTGGGCGCCGGTCGGGCCCACGGAGCTGATATCCAGCTTGGCGATCAGACCGGCCAAGGTGGTGCTGGCGGCGAACTCGGCGGCGAGCTCGCCTTCGTCTTGCAACTGCATGCCGCAGTCGAGCAACTGCTGGATGACGTTCTGGTTATGCTCGTCTTCGAAGAAGTTGTGGATCTCGTGGGCGACCTCCAGGCCGATGTCGGGCAGGTAAGTCAGCACCTGCGGCAGGGCTGCCTGGACGCGCTCGAGCGTGCCCAGAGAGCGCGCCAGCACCTTGGCGGTCTCTTCGCCGACATCGGGAATGCCCAGGGCGTAGATGAAGCGCGCCAGGCTCGGCCGTTTGCTGGCATCGATCGCGGCCAGCAGCTTGTTGCTGGACACCTCGGCAAAGCCCTCGAGCTCGACCACCTGCTCGAAGGTCAACCGGTACAGGTCTGCCGGGGAACGAATCAGGCCTTGGTCCACCAGTTGCTCGACGCTCTTCTCGCCCAGGCCGTCGATGTCCATGGCACGGCGAGACACGTAATGGATGATCGCCTGCTTGAGTTGCGCGCCACAGGCCAAGCGACCGACGCAACGGTAAACGGCGCCTTCGCTGAGGGTCTCCTTGCCCTTGCTGCGCTTGACCAACTGGGTGCGCTCGACCTGCGAACCGCACACCGGGCACTCGCTGGGCACGGGAACCGCGCGGGCCGTATCTGGACGACGCTCGAGCACCACCTGCATGATCTGCGGGATCACGTCACCAGCGCGGCGGATGATTACCGTGTCACCGATCATCAGTCCCAGACGGGCCACCTCGTCCATGTTGTGCAAGGTTGCATTGGCGACGGTGACGCCGGCCACCTTGACCGGCTTCAGGCGCGCCACGGGGGTCACCGCGCCGGTGCGGCCCACCTGGAACTCGACGTCGAGGACTTCGGTAAGCTCTTCCATGGCCGGGAACTTGTAGGCGATCGCCCAGCGCGGCTCGCGTGCGCGAAAGCCCAGCTCGCGCTGGGAGGCCAGGCTGTTGACCTTGAACACCACGCCATCGATCTCGTAGGCCAGCGCGTTGCGCCGGGTGCCGATGTCGCGGTAGTAGTCCAGGCATTCGGCGATCCCGGCGGCGTGCTTGAGCTCGCGACTGATCGGCAGGCCCCAGTCCCTGAGTCGTTCAAGGGTCTCGATATGAGTCTGCGCCAACGCCTCGGACACCTGCCCTACCCCATAGCAGCAGAACTCCAGCGGGCGGCTGGCGGTGATCCTCGAGTCCAGCTGGCGCAGGCTGCCGGCCGCGGCGTTGCGAGGGTTGGCGAAGGTCTTGCCGCCGACTTCGGCCTGTGACGCATTGAGCCGCTCGAACCCGGCCTTGCTCATGAACACTTCGCCACGCACTTCGAGCACCGCGGGCCAGCCGCTGCCCTGGAGGCGCAGCGGAATATTGCGCACGGTGCGCACGTTGGCGCTGATGTCTTCGCCGGTGGTGCCGTCACCCCGGGTGGCGCCCTGCACCAGCTGGCCGTCGCGGTACAACAGGCTGACGGCCAGGCCGTCGAGCTTGGGCTCGCAGCTGTAGTCGATGCCAGTGGCGCTTGCGCTGGGCAGGTCGAGGCCGTCGACCACGCGGCGGTCGAACTCGCGCAGGTCGGTTTCCTCGAAAGCATTGCCCAGGCTGAGCATCGGGATTTCGTGACGGACCTGGCTGAAGGCCGCCAGGGCGGTGCCGCCGACCCGCTGGGTGGGGGAATCGGGCGTTACCAGCTCAGGGTGTTCGGCCTCCAGCGCCTTGAGTTCATTGAACAGGCGGTCGTATTCGGCGTCGGGCACGCTGGGTTCGTCCAGCACGTAGTAGCGGTGGTTGTGCTGGTCGATTTCGCTGCGCAGTTCACGGATGCGGGATTCGGCGGTCATGGGGCTTGGTTCTCTTGCAATGCAAAAGAGCAGCCGGGGCTGCTCTTGCGTGAATCAGGTTTGATCAGTGTAGGTGGTGGGTGTTTTGGGGCCGCTTCGCGTCCGTTCGCGGGCAAGCCCGCTCCCACAGGTATTGGGTTGAATCCATTATTGCAATCAACCGAGGTCTCTGTAGGCGCGGGCTTGCCCGCGAAGGGGCGCGAAGCGGCCCCAGGATTCATCCCACCCTCAACGCTTCTGGGTCAGGGCGCGGCGCTCGAACTCGACGATCCGCTGGCGGTAGTGCTCGATGGTCTGCGCGGTCATCACGCTGCGCTGATCATCCTTGAGCTCACCGTTGAGCTCGTGGGCCAGCTTGCGCGCGGCGGCGACCATGACGTCGAACGCCTGCTTGGGATGACGCGGGCCAGGCAGGCCGAGGAAGAAGCTCACCGCGCGGGTGCTGAAGTGGTCGATGTCGTCCAGGTCGAATACCCCAGGCTTGACCGCGTTGGCCATGGAGAACAGCACCTCGCCATTGCCGGCCATGCTTTCATGGCGATGGAAGATGTCCATCTCACCGAAACGCAGGCCGCTTTCAAGGATGTTCTGCAACAGGGCCGGGCCTTTGAAGCCACCTTCGTCACGGGAGATGACGCTGATCACCAGGACTTCCTCGACCGGCGGCAGCTCCTTGTGGGCATTGCTGGTATTGCTGGTGGCCGAGAAGCCGTTGCTACGGCCATCTTCAGGGTAATCGTCGTCGTCGGCAAACAGCTCGGATCCACGCGGCTCGGCGGCCAGCCCCATGTCGCTCGACTGCGTCTCGTTGGCACGCTTGCCGCGCTTGGCGGCCTTGACCAGCTTGGCATCCCGTTCACGCTCACGCGCCGGGGCACTGACCGAAGGCAGGTCGTGCTCGTCCAGCTCCGGTTCCTTCTGGTTGTCCAGTACCCGGGGTGGGCCGAGGACCTCGGCATTGCCTTCTTCCTCGGGCAGGTTGGAGATGTTGCGATCCAGGCGGAATTTCAACTTGCCCTTGCCGCCCCGCATGCGCCGCCAGCCGTCAAAAAGAATACCGGCAATGACAATGATGCCGATGAGGATCAGCCACTCGCGCAGACCGATTTCCATGTAATCCCGTGCCTCTGTAAAAAATGCTGGAAAATAAAGGGCTTAAACCCCTTTAACACGTGGCGCCAACTCTATGTTCTGACAGGCGTTTTACCCACGCAAAAGTTAATTGACAGTAAGCTAGCACGACCAAAGACAACTTTACACCGCCTGTCACGCACGACGGGGCATTGAACCGGCCACGTTTGCCCTGCCTTCGCCCATCAGGCGTCGACCATGGCCATCGCCTCCTCCACATCAACTGCAACAAGACGTGAACAGCCGGGCTCGTGCATGGTTACACCCATCAATTGATCGGCCATTTCCATGGCAATCTTGTTGTGGGTGATGTAGATGAACTGCACGCTTTCACTCATTTCCTTGACCAGCCTGGCGTAGCGCCCGACGTTGGCATCGTCCAGCGGCGCATCGACTTCGTCGAGCATGCAGAACGGTGCCGGGTTCAGCTTGAAGATGGCAAATACCAAGGCCAGGGCGGTCAATGCTTTTTCGCCTCCGGACAGCAGATGGATGGTGCTGTTCTTCTTGCCCGGTGGGCGCGCCATGATTGTCACCCCTGTATCGAGTAGATCTTCGCCCGTCAGTTCCAGGTAAGCGCTGCCACCGCCAAAAACTTTTGGAAAAAGTGCCTGCAAACCGGCATTTATCTGATCAAAGGTATCCTTGAAGCGATTGCGGGTTTCCTTGTCGATCTTGCCGATCACGCTTTCCAGGGTTTCCAGGGCCTCGACCAGATCGGCGTTCTGGGCATCCAGATAACGCTTGCGCTCGGACTGCTGCTGGTATTCCTCGATGGCCGCCAGGTTGATCGCACCCAGGCGCTGGATGCGTGCCTCGACCTGCTCGAGCTCTTGCCCGGTGCCTTCTTCGCTGGCGTGTTCGTCGAGGGTGGCCAGTACACCTTGAAGGTCGTAGCCATCGGCGAGCAGTTGCTCCTGCAAGGTCTTGCGCCGTACGTCCAGGCCCTGACATTCCAGGCGCAGCTGTTCGAGCTGGCCACGCAACAGCTGCGCCTGCTGCTCGGCCTGGCCACGGCGCTTTTCGGCGTCACGCAGTTCACGGTCGGCTTCATCCATGTGCAGGCGCGCCTGGCGCATTTCTTCGTCGACGCTCATGCGCAGCTCGAGCAGCTGCTCGAGCTTCAAGCGCCACTCTTCCAGCGGCGCCTCGCCCTCTTCCAGGTTCAGGCTGAGCTGCTCCTGCTTCTCGGCCAGGCGCGCCGCCTGCTGCTCCAGGCGCTCGAGGCCCTGGCGGGTGGAATCGTGCTGGGCCCGTAGCGAGCCCAGGCGCACGGCCAGCTGATGGGCATGATCCTTGTGCTGGCGCGCTTCCTGGCGAACCCGATCGAGGTGCACGCGCAACGTGTCGCGACGCGCCAGCAAGTGTTCGCGCTGCTCGGTGTCCTGGGCCATCAGCTCCAGGGACTCCTGCAGCAGCAGCCGTGCTTCGCCCAGTTGTTCATGCTCGAGGGCGCGCTGCTCCTGCAATTCGGCCAGCTCCTCGAGCAAGCGTCGGCGGCGCAGCTCGAGCTGTTCGGCACGGGCACGGCCGGCCGACAACTGCGCCTTGAGCTCGCCCTGCTGGCGGCTCTCGTCCTGGTTGCGCCGCCGCAGTTGCTCGCGCTGCTCTTCCAGGCCGCGCTGGCGGTCGCGCAGGTCCTGGCCTTGCTGCTCCAGCTGTTCGAGCAGGGCTTGGTGCTCGCCTTGCTCGTGGGTCAGGCGCTCGATCTCCTGGCCGCGGGCCAGCACGCCGCCCTCGGCTTCGCTGGCGCGACTGACCCGCAGGAAGTGGCGCCCGACCCAGTAACCGTCGCGGCTGACCAGGCTCTGGCCGGCGCCAAGACTGGCGCGCTGGGCCAAGGCCTGCTCAAGGCTCTCGACCGGTCGGACCTGGCCCAGCCAGGGCGACAGGTCGACGCGACCTTCTACCTTGTCCAGCAGGCTGCCGGGCTGGCGCGCGCCCTCCCCCGCTTCCAGCAGGCGCAGCTCACCTTGTTCGAGCGTGGTGAAGTCCAGGGTAGCGAAATCATCGACCAGCACGGCCTGCAGGTCGGCGCCAAGCACGGCTTCAACTGCCAGCTCCCAACCGGGCTCGACCCGGAGCGCCTCGGCCAGGCGCGGACGCTGCTCAAGGCCGTGCCCACGCAGCCAGTCAGCAGCCCCGCCGCCCGGTTCCAGGGCCGCCTGCTGCAAGGCTTCGAGCGAGGCCAGACGCCCGCCCAGACGCTGCAACTCCCCCTGCAACTGCTGCTGTGACTGGGTCGCCTGCTGCAACTGCTCGCGCACTGCCTCGACCTGCTCGACCACCTGCTGCTCCTGCAGCTGCAACGCGTCGAGCAGCAACTCGCTGCTCGCCATCTGTTCACCCAGTTCCAGCAAGGCGGTGTCCTGCGGGTCGGCACCGAGCTGGTCGCGCTCCTCGCCAAGCCTGCGCTGGCGCTCGGCCACGCGCTCCAGGCCGGACTCCAACTGCTGCAGGCGTGATTGCTGGACTTCAGCCTGGCGCCGCGGCTCGGCCGAGCGGGTGTTGAAGCTGTCCCATTGTTCCTGCCAGCCGTGCATGCCCTGCTCGGCCTCCTCCAAGGTGGCGGCGGCCTCTTCGGCCGCGGCGAGGGACATCTCTTGCTCGGGCTCGAGCATCTGCAGCTCTTCATCGAGGGTGGCCAGCAAGGTGCGGTCATGGCCCAGGTGCGACTCGGTCTCCAGGCGCGTGCGCTCGGCTTCCTTGAAGTCGTCCTGCAGCTGGCGCAGGCGTTGCTGGCCGTGCTGGATGCTCTGCTCGACCCGGGCGATGTCGCCCGCCACCGAATAGAAGCGGCCTTGCACCTGATTGAAGCGCTCTGACAGATCATGGTGCCCATCGCGTAGACGCTCGATGCTGGCATCAGCGTTGCGTTGTTCGGCGACCAGCGCCTCGAGGGCCACCTCCTGGTCGCCAATCACCGTTTCGCGCTGGCCGACGCGGGTGTCCAGCGATTGCCAGCGCAGGGCCGACAGGCGTGCCTTGAGCTGGCGCTCCAGGGCCTTGAACTCTTTGTACTTCTCGGCGGCCTGGGCCTGACGATGCAAGCGTTCGAGCTGGCGCTCCAGCTCGTCGCGCAGGTCGGTCAGGCGGGCCAGGTTTTCCTGGGTGCGGCGAATGCGGCTTTCGGTTTCGCGCCGGCGCTCCTTGTACTTGGAGATGCCCGCCGCTTCTTCGATGAAGCTGCGCAGCTCCTCGGGCTTGGCTTCGATCAGCTTGGAGATCATGCCCTGCTCGATGATCGAATAGCTGCGTGGCCCAAGGCCGGTGCCAAGGAAGATGTCGGTGATGTCCCGGCGCCGGCACTTGGTGCCATTGAGGTAATAGGTGTTCTGCGCGTCGCGCGTCACCTTGCGGCGGATGGAGATCTCGGCGTAGGCCGCGTACTCACCGACCAGGGTGTTGTCACTGTTGTCGAAGACCAGCTCGATACTGGCCTGGCTTACCGGCTTGCGGCTGGTCGAGCCGTTGAAGATGACGTCGGTCATCGACTCGCCACGCAGGTTCTTGGCCGAGCTTTCGCCCATCACCCAGCGCACCGCATCGATGATGTTGGACTTGCCGCAGC
This sequence comes from Pseudomonadota bacterium, assembly GCA_023388335.1. Taxonomy (GTDB): domain Bacteria; phylum Pseudomonadota; class Gammaproteobacteria; order Pseudomonadales; family Pseudomonadaceae; genus Aquipseudomonas. The sequence continues at coordinate 17,446 of JAEWGL010000189.1, forward strand.
CATTGGGGCCGACCACCGCCGCCATGTTGCTGGGGAAGTTGACCGTGGTGGGGTCGACGAAGGACTTGAAGCCGGCCAGCCGGATGCACTTGAGACGCATGGTCAGGCGGATGCCAACGTCGCCAGTACCAGGTCGCAACTGCGCTGGCAGTAGGCGCCGAGCGTTTCGCGAACGCGTGCCTGGTCGCGGTCGACCACGGCATCGAGCAACTGGGCGAACAGCACCAGGAAATCGTTCATGTTGGCCTGGCGCTGGTCCAGCGCCAGGTAGTACGCACGGCTCATGGCCGGCTGCAGGTTCTCGACGGTTTCCTGCAGGTACGGGTTGCTGGCGAACGGATAGGCCGCGCGCATCACCGCAAAGCTCTCGGCGACGAACGCCTTGATGTCCTGGCGTCCATGGGCCTGTTCCAGGCGCCACTGGATAGCCAGGAATGGCTGCAAGTCACTCTCGTCCTGCCAGCGCTCGGCGACGGCATTGCCCAGCAATGTGTACAGCTCGCTCATGAGCGTGCACAGGCCGCGCACGTTGTGCTCGTCAAGCTGGGTGACGTGTGCGCCCCGGCGCGGCAGGATCGCCACCAGATGACGCCGCTCAAGGATCAGCAAGGCTTCGCGCACTGAACCACGGCTGACGTTCAGGGCCTGGGTGACCTTTTGCTCCTGGATCCGCTCGCCCGGTTCGAGCTCGCCGCGGATGATCCGTTCGGCCAAATAGTGGGCAATTTGCTCGGAGAGGCTGTCCGGCGCCTTGAACGTCATGGTTTTCCTTCAAAATCATTGGACTGTGCACAAGGGCGCGATTGTAGCGCACTTGTCTGGCGCTCGCGCAGGGAGCATGCCTGCTTTTCGTTGACCCGCCGGGCGTAAAAAGGCCATGCAGATACGGCGCGATCTATGCTTATGGAAAAATAGGTAGAGCGGGAAAGGAAGCGGCGCGATCAGTTTCTTGACCTTTGAGTCAGAAAATTATTGACCCGCCGTTCAAGCCTTGTTTAGATTCCGCCCAACAACAATAAACCCATCGTGAGGCCTTCCCGTGATCCAGTTTCTTGTCAACCAGGAGCTGCGCAGTGAGCATGCCCTGGATCCGAACATGACGGTGCTGCAGTACCTGCGCGAGCACCTTGGCAAACCCGGTACCAAGGAAGGCTGCGCCAGCGGCGATTGTGGCGCCTGCACGGTGGTGGTGGGCGAACTGATCGCCGATCAACAGGGCCAGGACAGCCTGCGTTACCGCAGCCTCAATTCATGCCTGACCTTTGTCTCGGCGCTGCACGGCAAGCAACTGATCAGCGTCGAGGGCCTCAAGCACCAAGGCCAGCTGCACAGCGTGCAACAGGCCATGGCCGATTGCCACGGCTCGCAGTGCGGCTTCTGCACGCCTGGCTTCGTCATGTCGCTGTTCGCCCTGCAGAAGAACAGCCAGGGCCACGACCTGCACCAGGCCCAGGAAGCGCTGGCCGGCAACCTGTGTCGCTGCACCGGCTACCGGCCGATCCTGGCCGCCGCCGAGCAGAGTTGCCGCCAGCCCTGCAAGGACCAGTTCGTCGCCCAAGAGGCCCAGACCATCGCCCGCCTCAAGGCTATCGCCCCACAGCAGACCGGCGAACTCAACAGCGGCGACAAGCGCTGCCTGGTGCCCTTGACGGTCGCTGACCTGGCCGACCTCTACAGCTCGCACCCCGAGGCTCGCCTGCTGGCTGGCGGCACCGACCTGGCGCTGGAAGTCACGCAGATGCACAAGTCGTTGCCGGTGATGATCTATGTCGGTCACATCGCCGAACTCAAGCGCGTCGACACGACCAGCACGCAGATCGAGATCGGTGCCGCCACCGCGCTCACCGACTGCTACGCGGCACTGAGTGCCGACTACCCGGATTTCGGCGAGTTGCTGCACCGCTTCGCTTCGCTGCAGATCCGTAACCAGGGCACGCTCGGCGGCAACATCGGCAACGCCTCGCCGATCGGCGACTCACCGCCCCTGCTGATTGCCCTGGATGCGCAGGTCGTGCTGCGCCAAGGCGAGCGCCAGCGTACCTTGGCCCTGGAAGACTATTTCATCGACTACCGCATCACGGCGCGCGAGGACAGCGAGTTCATCGAGAAGATCATCGTGCCGCGGGCCAGCAATGACTGGACCTTCCGCGCCTACAAGGTCTCCAAGCGCCTGGACGACGACATCTCGGCGGTGTGCGCGGCCTTCAACCTGCGCCTGGACAACGGCGTGGTCAGCGGCGCCAGGGTCGCCTTCGGCGGCATGGCCGCCATCCCCAAACGCGCCCGGACCTGCGAGGCGGCGCTGCTGGGCAAGCCGTGGAACCAGGCCACCCTGGAACGTGCCTGCCAGGCCCTGGCCGAGGATTTCACCCCGCTTTCGGACTTCCGCGCGAGCAAGGAATACCGCCTGCTGACCGCGCAGAACCTGCTGCGCAAGTACTTCATCGAGCTGCAAACGCCACACATCGAGACCCGGGTGACCGCTTATGTCTGACCATCATGTAGTCAAGAGCCCGGCCGAAATGGCCGAACTGTTCCGCCAGGACCTGACCTCCGGGGTCGGCCGCAGCCTCAAGCATGACAGCGCCGACAAGCATGTCGCCGGCGAGGCGGTGTACATCGACGACCGCCTGGAATTCCCCAACCAGTTGCATGTCTACGCGCGCCTGTCCGACCGCGCCCACGCCAAGGTGCTGCGCATCGACACCACGCCCTGCTACGCCTTCGAGGGCGTGCGCATCGCCATCACCCATGAGGACATCCCCGGCCTCAAGGACATTGGCCCGTTGCTGCCGGGTGATCCACTGCTGGCCATCGACAAGGTCGAGTTCGTCGGCCAGCCAGTGCTCGCGGTCGCCGCCCGCGACCTGGACACCGCACGCCGCGCGGCGATGGCGGCGATCGTCGAGTACGAGGACCTGGAGCCGGTGCTGGACGTGGTCGAGGCCTTGCGCAAGAAGCACTTCGTCCTCGACAGCCATACCCACCAGCGCGGCGACTCGGCCAGCGCCCTGGCCACGGCCCCGCATCGCCTGCAGGGCAGCCTGCACATCGGCGGCCAGGAGCACTT
>JAEWGL010000097.1 GCA_023388335.1 Pseudomonadota bacterium
CCGCCGTGCTTGCAGGCCTTGTTCTCTGCGCGACAGCGCAGTCCAGCACGCGGGGCGCAGTTCAACGGTGGCGCTCCAGCGGCCTCAGGTCTTGGCCCGTCTTGCTTTGAAAAACTCGCTCAGGATCCGCCCGCACTCCTCTGCCAGCACCCCTCCCTCGAACATCACCCGGTGGTTGAGAAACCCCTGCTCGAAGAACTGCCCCTGGCTCTGCACCACGCCCGCCTTGGGCTCCAGCGCGCCATAGACCACGCGACTGACCCGCGAATGGACGATCAGCCCCGCGCACATGCTGCACGGCTCCAGCGTCACATACAGCGTGCTGCCCGGCAGACGATAATTACTGGCAGCCTGCGCCGCGGCCCGGATCGCCACCATCTCGGCGTGGGCACTTGGATCACTACCACTGATTGGGCAGTTGAACCCTCGCCCGATTATCTGCCCATGCTGCACCACCACCGCGCCCACCGGCACCTCGCCCATGGCAGCGCCTTCGGCGGCCAATTCCAGGGCCATGCGCATGAATTCCTGATCGCGGCTACGATCGATGATCTGTGGGCGCATCACACCACCTCGATCGCGGCCATCAGGCCGGTTTCCATATGGTCGATCACGTGGCAGTGGAACATCCACACACCCGGGTTATCCGCCACCAGGGCCACCTGGGCACGCTCGTTCTTGCCCAGCAGGTAGGTGTCGGTAAACCAAGGTTCGACGATCTCGTGCCGATTGGAGGCGATTACCTTGAAACTCATGCCATGCAGATGGATCGGGTGCTGGTACTGGGTCATGTTCTTCAGTTCGAAGATGTAGCTCTTGCCCTGCTGCAGGGTGGCGATGGGGCGGTCGGCGCAGGTCTCGTCGGTGATGTCCCAGGCCTGGCCGTTGACCTGCCACAGGCTGGGCGGCTTGCCGTTCTCGGTATTGACCGACACCTTGCCCACCCACTCGAAGTTGAAGTTGATCTTCTCGGCGCTGGCAAGGTCCGGCTCGGCGATGGGGTTGGGCGGCAGCGCCTGTGGCCAGTCGCCGGCTGCCTGGTCGGTGGCCACCGAACGCAGGGTCCCCAGGCGCACGAAACCGTCACGCAGGGACACCTCCTCCCCCGCCTCGGGGATGCGGATCGCCAGGCAGATGCGCATGCCAGGGCCGAGCCAGTACTCCTTGCCCAGCGGCCGCGGGGTGACCGGATTACCGTCCAGGGCGTAGACCATCGCCTCGAAGTTGCCCTTGAGATTGATGCGGTAGGTCCAGGTGTTGTCCAGGTTCAGCAACCGCACCCGCACCACCTGCCCGGCGGGTAGCTCGGTCACCGACTCGGCCTGGCCGTTGATGGTGATCAGCCGTCCGGCGGTACCGTTGCGCGCGGCCTCGCGCGGGATGCTGAACGGCAGCCAGGCGCCCTGCTCGTCCACATGCCAGTTCTTCAGGCTCAAGATCCGCTCGTGCAGGAAACCGGTCGGTTCGCGCTCCTCGACGATCAGCGGCCCCACCAGGCCGCGGCCCAGCTCTTCGGAGCTGCTGACATGCGGGTGGTACCAATAGCTGCCCGCGTCCGGCACCCGGAACTTGTAGTCGAAGTACTCGCCCGGCAGTACCGGCAGCTGCGACACATAAGGCACGCCATCCATCTCCAGCGGCAGGCGAATGCCGTGCCAGTGAATGGTGGTGGCTACCGGCAGGTGGTTGATGAAGCGCACCCGCAACCACGTACCCTGGCGCACCCGCAGTTCGGTACCTGGCACCGACGGGCCGAATGCCCACGCCTCGGTCTTGAAACCCGGCACCAGCTCGACATCCAAGGGCGCCGCGATCAGCTCGTAGTCATGCCCGGCGTTCTCGTCCTCCACCTTGCCCAGCCAGTAGCGCCCCGCGCCCCCGGCGCCCAGGCCAACCACCACCAGGCCGGTCAGCCCCTTGAGCATTTGTCGACGGGTAAAGGACATCGGAACGGGTACCTCGTATTGCAGAAATCAGCTGGCCACGGCGCAGGGCGCTGGCGATGAAGGGCGAATACGATACACCTGCGAATGGGAAATATTAAGTGAAGAGTTGTTGTAGATACCGTTGGCCAATAAGCGCAGCTTGCTTTCCACGCTCCTAAGCTGGGCAAATCGTTAATTTCAAGGGTTCTACTGCGCGAAACCGTTCTGCGCTGCGTGAAATCGATAAGAAAACGGTAGTTTTGCGAGAAACCGTTACAAAAGCTACCGTCTTCAAGTGAAGCGAAAGGCTTACCGCACAGGTCCCGTCATCATCCCATGCGCTACGTCCTCGACCAGCGCCTTGGCCATGCCGCTGAGGTAATGCGCACCCCATACCATCTGCCCATTACCATCGACCCCGGCGTCGAGGGTCATCTTGTAGACGCAGTCCAACAGCACCGACGCCTGCTCCAGCGCATATTCCGCATCGTGCCCCGGCTGGACCTTGAACAACCGGTCCGCGATCTTGCCGCCAACGCCTTCGCCGAAGGTGCCGATGCCAGAAGTTTTCAGTTCTTTAAGCTTCATGTTGCTGCTCATACCTAACCTCCAGACGTGCGCCGCTGAACTGGCGCACGCGTACCCCGTAGCGGGCTCGTCGGAACGCCGAACCGCCGCGATAAATCCAACTCGGTTCTGAATCAGTGCACCGCCCGCACCCGATTCAGCGCCATCTCGACCAACGCGTGAGCATTTTCAATCTCATGCATCGCGGCCAAGGTCATCACCTGTCCGGCAGGTTTGGGATGAAGCAGCACCGTCTGCTGCGCAACGGTCAGGGCGCAGACCAGGTATTCCGAGGTCTGGAGAAGCAGGGATTCGATAGAGGGAGGTGGATCAGTTTCAAAGGGTGGATCGGGGACAATCTTCAACATAGCTGTATCTTCTCTTGGCTGGAGCTGCCACAGATCTGCTGTCAAACAGAGGGTGGCAGCTGTACGCGGGTTGACAGACCGGGAGAAGACAACAGAGAAGACCGGCGCACCGAAGTGCCCCACGTACAGCCGCCATAACACGGATCTCACGTGGTTATCTTCTGACACGGTCTGTCAAAACCGATCGCTGGAAGCCAACGACGAGCCGAGACTAGACCGGCAAGAAGTCCCCCGCAAGCGCCCAAAGGCCGTTGCAGGATAATTCGGAAATGTCCTACAAGATATAGGCAAAGTCTTAAACTTTAACGTTTATTACGCACTGGACCGACCCATTTCTCAGCGTACGCATCTCACTGTAGGCTTGTCAGAATGCCGAACCCCTAAGATGAATTCACCTGGGTTGTGCACGCACTCGTTTAAACATAAGCGCTCTATGAACCTCAGCCAGGAATAGAGCACCCATGCGGAGATTCTATGTCTCCCACGGGTTGATGACCCTCAGGCCGGCGGCCTGAAAAGGGCTTGTATCTCGAGTGGCAACGACAAATCCGTTGGCAAAGGCGACCGCTGCGATGCACGCATCGGCAGTCTCAATACCGCTACCGGCCTTGCAAGCCTTCACCAGCACTTCGGCGTAGGCATGCGTGCACGCCAGGTCAAACGGCAGGACTCGCCCCACAAACATGGGTAGCACCTGCTTCTCCAGGCTTTCATGCAGCGTCGCACGCCGCTTGCCAGCCGGCATCAGCGCCACACCGGCGCGCAGCTCGGCGACGGTCATTGCAGACAGGTAAAGCGTCTCCAGCGGTTGAGCGTCGATCCATTCAATGACACTGGCTGCGGGTGAACGCCGTAATGGCTCGGAAATCACATTCGTATCGAGAAGGATCATTCAAAGCTCGCTGCACGGGCGGGAGACTTTTCGCGCACGCTCTCAAAGGTGGCGAACTCCTCGTCGGTCAGCTTGGCCTTTCGGCCAACTTCGGCCAACAGCGAACCCAGCTTGATCCTGCCCTGCGGTCTCACTGCGGACTCCAGGATGTCGCGCAGTTCGGCCTCGATGCTACGGCCGTGCTGAGCGGCCCGCACACGGATGGCGCGATGCACCTCATCAGGTACATTTCGAACGGTCACAGATGGCATCTTGCAGAACCTCTATTCGCTGTAGGCTCTTGCACTCTAGCAAAGTGCAAGCAACCTAACAACTGTGGGCTGCCCGCCGCTCTTTTTTGGCTCACCTTTGTTTTCAGCTCGCTCCGAAGCTCCGCCTCGCCCTACCCTCTCTCGGACAAGGTGACCTGTCGACTTTCCAGTCAGGTGCAACGCCCACAAAAAAGCCCGCTGCTTAGCGGGCTCTTTCGCACTCAGGAACCTATCAGATGCCGGCCTGGCTCAGCCTGCCCATCATTCCCACTCAATCGTCGCCGGCGGCTTGCTCGACACATCATACGTCACGCGGGAAATCCCCTCGATCTCGTTGATGATCCGTCCGCTGACCGTCTCCAGAAGCTCGTAAGGCAGATGCGCCCAACGTGCGGTCATGAAGTCCACGGTCTCGACGGCGCGCAGGGCAACGACCCAGGCGTAGCGACGGCCGTCACCGACGACACCCACCGATTTCACCGGCTGGAACACCACGAACGCCTGGCTGGTCTTGTGGTACCAGTCGGCCTTGCGCAGCTCTTCGATGAAGATGTGGTCGGCACGACGCAGCAGGTCGGCGTATTCCTTCTTCACTTCGCCAAGAATACGCACGCCCAGGCCTGGACCGGGGAACGGGTGGCGGTAGACCATGTCGTACGGCAGGCCAAGCTCCAGGCCGATCTTGCGCACTTCGTCCTTGAACAGCTCACGCAGCGGCTCGACCAGCTTGAGGTTCATTTCCTCCGGCAGACCACCGACGTTGTGGTGCGACTTGATCACGTGGGCCTTGCCGCTCTTGGCGCCAGCCGACTCGATCACGTCCGGGTAGATGGTGCCCTGAGCTAGGAACTGGATGTTCTCCAGCTTGCTGGCTTCGGCATCGAACACGTCGATGAAGGTGCGGCCGATGATCTTGCGCTTCTTCTCAGGGTCGGCTTCGCCTTCCAGGTTGCCGAGGAACTGCGCTTCGGCATTGGCACGGATCACCTTGACGCCCATGTTCTCGGCGAACATGGCCATCACCTGCTCGCCTTCGTGCAGGCGCAGCAGGCCGTTGTCGACGAAGACGCAGGTCAGCTGGTCGCCGATGGCGCGGTGCAGCAG
>JAEWGL010000252.1 GCA_023388335.1 Pseudomonadota bacterium
GAGTTCGGCGAACTGATGACCGCCCCAGCCGCATTGATCCATTGGATAAAGAAGCGTAAGCCGACATCGCTATCATTCTTACGTGCGTAGATAGAGGCAGTGACCGCCTGACCACTACCAACCTTTATCCTTCGCGATTGACTCGGACGGAGCGACTTATACTGAGCGCTGTTGGTTAGCCCAGGAGCAACGATACGCTGCGCCTTCTCGCCTGAGTTAAGCCACGACGCTACGAGCGTGTCAGTACTGGTTATCGGACCCTCGGCTCCCCAGCCGTCGGCCCAGCCATTAAGGCTGTCGAATGTCGTGAATGCTGGGTTATAGAACAGGTTTTCCCCGCCAACATCGCCGATGGAGTTATTCAGCTCAGTGACCTGGCCCGATACGCTCGTTAGGCCGGTTTCGGTCTGGGTTACCCGTCCAGTGAGCGCGGCCGTGGCGGCGGCATTAGCTACGACATCGGACCTGCTTAGGGACCCGTTATCGCGCCATCCCGAAACTGCACCGCCGATTTCAAGCTGGGCTCGATCCCACTCGATCGCCCCTCCCTGGGCCGCTGACGACGCGCCGAACACCCGGAAAAGAACCCGAACCGATACCGTATCGACCGGCATCTTGCGCCCTTCGAACGTCATCCGTTGCCACTCACCAGTGGCATACAGCGCACCACTAGTGTGGGTTTCAAGGGTTACCCCCGCTGCATTCTGGGGTTGCAAGTAGAGTCGCACATAGAAACCAGCGGTGGCTTTGAAAAAGGCCGACTGGCTGACTACCTGGCTTGCGCCGATGGGCACATTGACCGAGGGCTGCAAGTCCACGTAATTATTGGCAGAGTTGAGGTTGGTGGAGTCGATACGCTGCGCCAGCCCTGCCGGATCCAGGGTAGACGGCACAAGACTTCTGGAAAACGCCAACGAGTTAGAGCTGGCTGCCACCCAGCTGGCAGCAAGGCCAGAAACCACCGTGCTCTCCCTGTCGAACGAAGGGTTGACCAGCAGGTTCTCGCTACCTACCTGGGAGATAGCGGCATTGATGTTCGTGAGCGACTGACCAACAGCCGTCAGGTCCTGACCTTGCTGCGAAACCGTGTTGCTCAGCGCCTGAACTGTCGATGCATCGGCCTTCTTGGCTACCTCCGTCAGCGCCGATTGAGCTGCGGCTGCTGCATCGCTGGCCACCTTGTCGGTTGCCGATACCCAGGCGCTACCGCTCCAACGCTTGGGCGATGGTGTGGTCGTACCGGTGCTGGTATCAAGCCAGAGGTTTTGCGGTTGCCGATCGCCAGCGGCGGGTGCTCCGCCCTGAACGATGACCTTGCCCTTGCTCCCTGCCAACTCGGCAGCCGCCTGTGCCGCCTGCTGTGCATTGGTGACACCCTGGTTGGTTGTGTCGAGCTTGCCGGTCAACTGGGTGACTTGGGAACTGGTCGAAGTCACACCCTGTTCGGCTTTCTCAACACGGCCGGCCAGTACGGTGGTAGCAGTGGCATTAGCCAATGCATCGGCGGCATTGACTTGTCCATTGTCCTGCCACCCTGACGCAACAGCGCCTACCTGGGCTTGTGCGCGATCAAATTCAACAAACCCTTCTGTAAGGGACCCGGCCCGGACCCGATAAATAAAGTGGGCCGTGATAGTACCTGCCGGGAAGACGACCTCCGTAGGGAGTGAAATTCTCTGCCACTCGCCAGTCAGGTCGATATGAGGCCCAGTAGTGGTAGCAAGGGGCGTGGATTGGGAGCTAATGGCCTGTATATACAGCTGGACCTTGAGGCCTACAGTGCCCCTGACATGGATAGAAGAGACTACATTCTGCCCCTCGGACGCCGATGGGCGCTTAGTGTTGGCGGTTGATATTTCGGAATACTTTTCCGGCGATACAACCAGCCCCGATACGACGATCCTTTGGGCCTTGCCGCCCGGATCAAGGGTCGAGTCAACAAGACTCAGAACAGCTGATGCACTTCCCCCTTGAACCCATCCATCTGCCAGGGTGGATCCAGCACCTGCCCTATCGAAGGAAGGGTTGTAGAGGATGTTCTCCCCGCCTACGTTCGGCAGGGTTGCATCAATCCGGGTCAGCGCCTGGCCCTGAGCGGTGATGCCCTGGCCCTGCTGGGTCACTGTATTGCTCAGCGCCTGAACGGTAGAGGCATCGGCCTTCTTGCTCACGCTGTCGTTGAGCGAGGTGATGGCCGAGCTCTGCGAGCTGATCTGCTGGTCTTGGCTGGCATTCTTGCCTTCCGTGGCGGTAACGCGGCTAGACAGCGTTTGCAGGGCTGTAGAGTCAGCCTTGTTTGCGACGCTGTTTTTCAGGTCGGTGATCGACTGCCCCTGCGTGGTCAGTCCGGTTTCAGTCTGGGCAACGCGGGTTGTCAGGCTGTTAACGGCTGAAGCTTCCGCCTTGGTTGCCACCTGGGCCAGGGCACTGGCTGCAGCTGCCGCCGCATCCGTTGCAACCTTATCCGTGACCGCTACCCAGGCGCTCCCACTCCAGCGCTTTGGGGTGTTCGTATTGCCAGTTGTATCGATCCAGAGATTCTGCGCCAGGCGCTTGTCAGCAGCTGGCTGGGAGGTGCCGTAGATGACTTCGCCTTTGGCGCCAGCCTTGTCCGAGGCAGCTTGTGCGGCCTGCTGCGCGGCGGTGACATTGCCGTTGGCGGTGGTCAGGTTGTTGGTCAGGCCGGTGATTGCCTGCCCCTGCGTAGCTAGGCCCGTCTCGGTCTGGCTGACACGAGTGGTCAGGCTGTTGACCGCTGCGGCGTCAGCCTTGGCGGCCACCTGAGACAGGGCGGAGGCTGCGGCGGCAGCCGCATCTGTCGCAACCTTGTCGGTGACAGCGACCCAAGCGGTACCGTTCCAGCGTTTTGGCGTGTTGGCGTTGCCAGTCGTGTCAATCCAGAGGTTTTGCGCTAGACGGTCAGCGACAACCGGAATGGTGGACTGCACCAGGACCTTGCCCTTGCCACCTGCAAGCGTGTTCGCAGCATCCGCAGCTGCCTGCGCAGCCGTGACGTTGCTGTTGGTCACGGTCAAGCTGTTGGTCAAGCCAGTGATCGACTCGCCCTGGGTGGTAATCCCTTGCTCGGTCTGTGTGACGCGAGTGGTCAGGCTGTTCAGTGCCGCGGCTTCCGCCTTGGTAGCCACCTGAGACAAGGCACTCGCCGCTGCGGCCGCTGCATCCGTGGCCACTTTGTCGGTCACAGCGACCCAGGCCGAACCGTTCCAGCGTTTTGGGGTGTTCGCGCTGTTCGTGGTGTCGATCCACAGGTTCTGCGGTGAACGGTCTGCCGCGGCGGGCGCCGCGTTCTGGACGATGACCTTGCCCTTACCGCCTGCGAGAGCGCTTGCAGCCTCTGCTGCCTGCTGGGCGGCGGTGACGTTGCCGTTCGTGGTGGTCAGGCCGCTTTGCAGATTGGTGATCTGGCCAGCCTGAGCGGTCAGTTTCCCGTCCAGCGTCCCGACAGTGGTTTCCACGGTCTGTACGCGCGAGGCCAGGCCATTGGCAGTGACCACCGCTTGACCCACATCCATCCAGTAATTGGCGTTTGGTGGAGGCGTGTTGACTGGTACAGCCTTGGTCGCCTGGTAAATCTTGCCGTCGGTCCAGAGGGCTACCTGACCAGCGGTGTACGGCTGGGCAGGCTTATACGGCATGGCATCGGTACGGTTGCCGATTTGCGTGATCTGCTGCTGAAGGCTCTGCCGTGCGGAGGCCGCATCATCGCGAACTTGGACGACCAGTTCGTCAGTGTCGGCGATCTGCCCCTGTAGATCATTTTTTGCCTGGGTCAGGGCGGTATTGACGTCCGCCACCTGCTGGGCCAGTTCGGTCTTGGCGGTGCCGACGCGCTCGTTGACAGAGCCAGGGCCATTGCCATCGATGAGCTCGATCTTCTCAGTGAGCTCCTTCGGTTTGCTCTCGCCGCCTTTGGCGCCAGTGATATCCAGGTGAGCTGCTGCGCCCATACTTTCCTCCGGGCAATAAAAAACCGCCAGGAGGCGGTCTGTTTGCTGTTCTGGCACTAGGCCTTGTCTTGCGCCTCAATGGAGGCAGAGATGATTGCCCCGCCCCACCGGCGCTTACCGATGCAGATTGGGACAGGGTTACCGCTTGCAGTGGTGTTCTTCGCGCTACCAAAAGCGTAGGAAGGCAGGTTCTCGGGCGACCCGCTCTGTGACAAGCCCTTGGCCTGCGGGCTGAGCATCTGGATCACACCTCCGATCCCTACCGCAATACCCGTTTGAACAAGCCAGGGCTGCCCGGTGACGACGCCAACGACAATCAGGACTGCAGCGATTACCGTTTGTAATACGCCGCCTCGCTTGCTGCCTTCTACTACGGGGACAATGCGCACTTCCTGAGTGCCGCGTCGCCCCAGATCATCCACTCCGACATTCTTCCGGTTGCGGAAAATGGCGAAACGCATGCCCAGTCCATCCAGGCGCCTGATCTCTGCCTCAAAGCCATCCAGCGTGGCCTTGAGAGCCTTGAAGACCTCCCAGGTTTCGCCACTGTCTATCTGTCGGCGGTGCGTGCGGCCAAACTTCTGGGCCAGAGAGCCGGAGAGTTTGATCGTCGTTAATGATTCGTAGTGTGCTGCTGTGACCGCCATGCTTTCCTCCGGGCAATAAAAAACCGCCCGGAGGCGGTTTGTTCAGTTGTAATTGACATACGGCCCTATATAGATGCCGCTCATGTCTCCAGTGATGCTGTAGAGGCTTTCAGCCCCAACCTGCACGGCGCCCGTAATGGTTCGGACGGCTACGCCCATGCATAGGCCTGATCCCGCGAAGCCGACCCCAATGTTGGGATGGCCTGGAGGAAGAAAGAACGTCGCGCGCTGTCCTGTGCCAATTTTCGCCGCCTTCACGCCGTTGATGTAGACGACTGCATCGCATCCAGACCCCACGAAACCAGAGTCCCGGACGACAGTGAGCGTCCCGCTTTGTCCTGCGGGCTTTGTCTGATAAGCATAGAGTTCGTCACTCGGCACCGGCTTCGCTTGGCCGACAGATATCGCAGATGAAGCACACCCCGCCAGCAACGCCAGCCCTACCGCACCGATCAAAATTCGCATGTGACTCCTCCTTTGAAAGCTGGAATGTATCACTCGGCGTCTCGGTGTCGCAGGACCAGGCGCGTCCGGTCGAGCCATGGCCCGCCGAACACGATGATTTCTGATGGTCTGCCGTACAGGTGGTGCAGCAGGAACGGGCCTGGGCCAAACACTTCGACCTGCTCGCCGGGCAGCTGCGGGTTGGCGCCCAGGTAGATGCCGGCGTGGTTCGGGTGCGCCGTGCGCCCCACGGCCATGACGATCATGTCCCCACGTTGCGGCTGGCTCACCTGGTAGAAACCGGCGTCCTCATAGGCCTGCTCGTACAGGCTTGGCCCGCTCGCCTGCTCCCACCAGCCCTCCTCCCGGGCATAGGCCGGGAACTCCAGCCACCACTCGCGGTGGTACCAGTCGGCGCAGACCTGCCAGCAGTCCCAGGCGCCGTGCACGAACGGCCGACCCAGCAGAGGTGTTTGACCGGTCGGCGTGATCGAGCGCAGATCACCCTCGGGCCAAGACAGGATGTGCCAGGGCAGCCCAGTGGCCTCGCACATGGCCAGGTCCCGCGACGACGGCCGGCTGGTGGCGTCCGGATGCGAGTGCACGATACCGATCACCTCGCCCTGGTCCTCTGCTGCCGCGTACTGCTCCGGCGAGATCCGGAACTCTTCGGCGGGTTCGGTCGCGGTGTTGTCGCAGGCGATGTACCGGTGGGCCCTGCCGACGGCGATGATCAGGCCACAGCACTCGCGCGGGTATTCCGCCGCGGCGTGCTTCTGCACGGCGGCCAGGATGTGTTTGCGCATGGTTAACTCCGGGCGATCAGGGAAACGGCAGGGAAGCCGCCGAAGGGCAGCTGATTACCTTGACCGAAGCGAACGGTGCAGCCTGTGTCCAGGCAGCCGTTGCATTGGTCCTTGGCGGGGTCATCGGTTGGGTTGCCGTCCAGGTCGTAGTAAGGGCCGGTGTAGCCGCAGTTCGGGCCGCGGTAGCCGGCGGTCATCGCCCAGTGGCACAGCTGGGTCATCTGTCGGCCTATGGTCTCGCCGCCGACATCGCCAGGGCTGGCAAGCTCCCAGGCGACCGTGGTGCCGCTCTCCGACACCTTCTGGTCGATGTACCAGACCTCGATCGCTTCTTCGGTCGGATCGGCCTCTGGGTTGCCGCCAGGGAAGTTGGCCGCGTCCAGGTATCGCGCCATGGTGTGGCGCATGGTCAGCTTGAACTCGAGCAGGTTGTCGAAGGCCAGACATAGCGCCGTGATCCTGCCATTTACGTTGCCGACGGTAAGTGTGGGGCGCACGGCAGTACCATCCGAATTGGCTTCGATACCGTCGATCTGCATGGGCCAGGCGCCGTACTCATTGCCCTGCCACCAGATGGCCTTGGCAGGTAACTGGTCAGCGTTGGCGCCGGCCGCCGCCAGCTCCTCCGGGGTGTGCGGAATTGCATGCCCGTGGAATCGTAGGGTGTCGGCTCCAAAGTCCGAGCCATCCAGCTCAAACAGCAGCACCTCGCTGCCCGGTTCCAGGGTCTGGATGTCCTTGATCAGTGACATTGTGGGTCCTTACGGGTGGAAAGCCCGCTGGAAGGTGGCGGAGACTTTGAACCGGCCGCCGCCGACGGGTGTGGGCTTCGGATCGGTGCAGGTGAACAGCCCCAGGTCGCCGAGCGGCGTAGTCCAGAGGAAGGCCTTCGAACCGCCGTGGCGGTCGAGGAAGTCCATGATCTGGCGGACCTTGGCCTTTGTTCCGAAAACCGTGATGGGGTAGCTGTCTTCCTTGTTGTTGGGACCGTCGCCGATCACCTGCCGGTACCCCCCACCGAACCTTGACTCGCGAACCCGATAGTTGATGTCAGGCGTTTCGCCGCGCTGGGTTGGCCAGCTGAATTTCTCGATGGCCATCAGCGCCTCCCGTTTGCGTTTCGGTAGCTCATGCCACCAGGTCGCCACGAAGCGGCGATCGCTTTTTCTGCCGCCACTTGCATCTGCTTCTGCATGTTCTGCTGGAGTAGGTCCTGATCGAGCTCCATCCCCTCATCGCTCCGATCAGGGATGCTGATGCTCACAGGCGCGTTAATTGAGATGGATGTACCACCCCCGCTCCCCCCGATTGCTCGGACGCCGAGGTTACCGTCCGAGGTGCGGGTCAGCGGCATGATCGCCTCAGGCCCAGCCTCGGCGAACACGCCGGCACCCTTCGCAAACGCGAAGAACTTCGGCGTGTCGTGTACCTGGTTGCTGAAACTTGAAAGGCTGGGCGAGTCGTAGACACCGCCCTTTGCGTTAGCAGTTACGAAGCCACCTTCGCTGAAGCCGCTGGTGCTGACCGTTTGCCCGCCAGGAGTGAAGTAGGCCCCAGCCACGGAGCCCAGGATGCTCCCGGCGATACCGGCGATAGCCTTCTGGGTCGCAATCCGCGCCATGTCGGCCAGGATCGACTTAGTGAAGTCGGCGAACGAGAATTTGCCCGTCATGGCGAAGTTGACGACCGCATCTTCCATCGAGCTGAAGGCGTTGGTGAACAGCGTTCTGGTCTGTCCTGCCACGTCCCTGGCCTGCTCCAGATAGTTCTGGAAGGCCGACGACGCACCGGCCCCCCAGTCGCTCTGGGCAGCGGTCATCTGGTCGTAGTTGGCGATCGCAGTTTCCTGCATGTCCCGCTGCGTCTTGTCGAGGGCAGTCAGCTTCTGGCTGTACTCGTCGAGGCTCATGCCGCGGGAGCCATCGCCATACTGGTTGGCCAGGTCCATGCGCTGCTGGTTGACCCGGTCGGTGATACCGTTCTGCTGGTCCTGCAGGCTTCGCTGGCGGTCGCCCAAACCGAGACCATCGGCAGCACGCTGGCCTTGCTGGCGCAGCGCCTGCACCTGCTGATCGAGCGCGCTGGTATAGGTCTGCACCGCCTGGGTCTGCTTGCGCAGACGCCCTTCTTCGTTCGTGGCCAGCACGGCCAGCTCCGAATCGGCGTCCTTCTGTGCCTTGACCATATTGGCGCGCGCGTCGGCGATCTTCTGGTCCAACTGGATGCGCTGCTGGGCGCTGGTACTGCTGCGTCCTTTGGCCTCCTCCAAGGCCTTAATCTCGGCCTCGTAGGCGTTGGTGACCTCGGCCTTCTGCTGCTCGATGATCGCGGCGCGCTGGGCGGCGTACGACTCCTGGGAGATGATCCCGGCCTTCTGCGCGGCGTCCAGCTCCTTCTGATGATTCTTGTACTCGGCGAGGATGGCGTTGAGCGCGTTCTTCTGGTCGTTGAAGCCGGTGAGATCGACAGCCGACGTGCGCCCGGCGGGGCCCTTGAACTGCTGCGCGATATTCGCCTGAATCTTTGCGACGTTCTCAGGCTTCAGGCGCTCGTCGTTGGGATCGACCTTGCGGATAGCATCAAGAGACTTCTTGTACTCTTTCAGGGCATCGGCGCGCTTCTCGGCATTGGTCCTGGCGGATTTCTCCAGGGCATCCACCTTGCCGATGGCCAGAATTGCTGCCTGCTGGCGCTGATTGTCCAGCGCCCGCGCCTTCGCGATCGCTTCGAGCGTATCCCGCTGCTGGACGAGTCCTTTCAGTTCCAGGCCGGCGTTGGCCAGCTTGCGCTTCGCGTCTGTGTCGTCGGGGTCGGCATTTACCGCGCTCTGGGCGGCTGCCGCGCGCTGCTGCGCCTCGACGATTCGACTGGAGAGGTCCTGCTCCCGACCAACGTCCTTCATAGCGTCAACCGTTGCGGCCACTTCACCCTTCAGCGCCTTCCAGCCGCGCTCCCAAAGCGACAGATTTTCAGTGACCTCGCTGCTGCGGGTCTTGATCGTGTCGACGTAGGTATCGGTCAGGAGCTTGGCGGCCCCAATGGTATCGCCCTGCTCCTTCAGCGCAACGATCTGCGAGTAGGTTGCTGCGGTCAGGAAGTTGTACTGCTCGTTGAGGTCCTTGGCGGCTGCCACCGGGTCCTTGCCGATCTTCACGAACTCGGCGACCGTCTCCTCTATTGCCCGGCCTGTTGCCGAGCGCCATTCGAGGGCAGCTTCGGTGATTTCCACAAAGCTGGCCGAGGCCACCTTGCCGCTGCCAGCCAGCTGAGTGAGCACTTCAGCGGCGGCCCCGGTGACACCGACCGTGGCCGCAACCTCGCGCGCCATGCCAGACAGCCGGTCAGAGGTCGTGCCGGCGGCGTTGCCGGACAGGATGAGCGCCTTCTGGAAGCGAATGGCCTCTTCGCTGCCGGAATAGTAGGCCAGGCCCAGCGCGCCCAGTGCTGCCGCAGCGACGGTAAACGGATTTACCAGGCCCAACACGTAGCCGCCAAGCGCCTGCGCGGCCGGCCCGATGCCGCCGAACATGTCCTTGAGCTGGCCGCCCTGCTGCAACAGGACAGTCAGCGGGGCCTGGCCACCCTGCAGCGACACGAAGATGTCGGTGAATTGGGCGGGAACGCCCCGCAGCGCAGCAGCATTCTGCTTGGCCGTATTGCCGGTGCGGGTCAGCGACTCATCAAAGCCGGTGAGCGCTTTTCGGGTCTGGTCTATCTTGCCCTGGTATTCGCTGAAGGTAGCGACATCCAGAGCACCCAGCTTTTTCTGCTTAGCCAAGCGGGTTTCAAGCTCGTCCAGCCGACCAAGGGCTTTAACTGTTGGGTCGATCTCGCCGAGTAGCTGGCCAAGGTCGTCAGCCTGTCCACGAATGGCTTGGCCAGCTTTCTTGGCGCTCTGCTCCACCCCGGCAGCCGCCTTCTCGGCACGGCCACCAGCCTCAACCAGTTTGTCCAGGTCAGTCGCAGCGTGCACGGCATCGCCGGAATCGACCCTGATTCCGAGGTCGGCAATGGTGGTCATGATCTACTCCACGGATTCGGCCATGACGGCCAGTGCTTCGACCTCCATGATGCGCAGGTCGGGGAAAATGTCGGTGAGGTCGCGGCGCTTGATGCCGAGCATCGAGGCGGTGACCGGAATAGCGGCGTAGTCCAGGCCGGAGGGCCCGCCCTGCCCCAGGCGCCATTGCGTGCTCAGGGCCTCGAACAGGCGGAAGGCTGGCCAGGCATCGGGCCAGACCTCAACCTCTTCTTCCGGAATGTCTGCGAGGGTCAGCCCCAGCACCGCCAGCTGCTCGGCAGAAGGGCCAGGTTCATAGATGGCCCTGGCTGCCGCTCTCAGTTTCCCAAGCGTGCCGGGCTGTAGGCGCTCTGGTATGCCTCCGTGACAGCCTTGGGCGCACCGGTGCACGTCTTCACCAGGTCGAGAATCGCCTCCTCACTGAATTCGTCATCCAGATCCCAGCCAACCACGATGTCCTTCAGCTGCTCGGCCTGCAGCTCGATTTCCGCCGCGGTGGCCTCTTTCCAGCTGGGGCTGTCTTCCTGCACCTTGGCAGCCCATGCGTCACGTGCCTTATTCCAGCGGTCGAACATTTCGGCCAGGGCCACCCGGTCGAGGTAGCGGAACTGGAATTCCACTGGCACCGGTTCGCCGCCGACACGCGGAATCTTCACTTCGGCGCTGAACGTCGGGTTCTGCGCGATCTTGATCTTCGCCATGGGGTCTCCTTAGGCGGCAGCCATGTAGCGCACCGGACGGCCCGAAAGCGCGATACTGATGGTTCGGGTCATGAGGTTGTTCCGCTCCATGGTTGGAGTGGTGGTGATGCTCACGTAGCCCGGGTACAGGATCTGGTCGCCGCCCGGGAGCTTGAGGCGCACCACCGTGAGCTCTTTGCTATCCCCGTAGGCCTCGACCAGCTCCACGTAGGCAGCGGCCGGCTGGTCTTCGACTGTGATCGACAAGGTGATCGGGTTGCGGTTGGTCGGGAACTGACGGTCATCATCGTCTTCCAGGTAGCCTACGGTCAGGTACTGTTGCTCGCCGCCGGCCGAGGTGAACGCGGTGACCTTGGAGATCTGCGCCCAGTTGCTGACCGGAATGACCGAGCCGATGCCCGCTCCGGCAGTGAACTTGTCTGTGTTGGTGGTATTCAGCCCGCCAAGCGAGAACTTGTCGGCTGCCACATTGGCGGCCCGCACGGCGCGGTCGCTGATCAGCGCCCAGCCGGAGTTGACCAGCAGGACGTCACCATTCTTGATGGTGTGGCCGGCCGCGTTGGCCACCGGTGGTGCAGCGTTGGTCAAAGCGGTAAAGGCGACGGCGGCGCCCAGCGTGCTGGCGATCTCCAGCACAGAGCCGTTCGGCAGCGGGAAGCGTGCGGCCATGGTGTTTTCCTCTTGAATAGAAACAGAAATGTCCGCACGCAGCGGACAGTGGAGGCGAGTTCTAGGTATTCCAAATGAACTTTAGGTCTGCAATGAACCGGCGCTTGAAAGCAGCCTCAATGCGCTCTATCTGGCTCTTCGGATGAGCACAGGCCGGCTGGATCAAGGCCTCGTTCATAAACAGCTGGCCACCCCGAACCAAGAAAGGAGGAGGCAACTGGACAGGCTGAGAGATGACTGGGCACTGGCTCATGGGCTCTTTTCCTGGAAGGCTGGCTGGTCCGCGACACCGCGGTAGGTGAAGCTGGCCGGGACCGTATAGGTCGCCGGCTCGGGGATGGTTGGGCCCTGCTCTACCGGTTCGGTGATCAGGCCTTCAAAGCCGCTGCGGCTGAGCCGGGAGTCGACGCGGAACAGGATGTTCAGCTCGTCGATGAGGGTCTCGGCGGTGGCCAGGGCCTGGCCCGCTGGGCATACGATACTGACCTGGTAGACCCCGGCGTACTCGTAGGCCTCGCCGCCCAGGTAGCGGCAGTTGGTTCCGGCCGGAAGGAGGTAGGCCCGAAGATAGGTTTCGTCAGGCTGAGGCTCGAAGCCTTCCTCGAAATTGGCCACTCGGATCGGGCGCGCCGCGGCCCAGGCTATCAGCTTAATTTCGATGGCCTGGCGGGCTCTTGCGTGGCTCATACCTGGTTGTTCCTGATGGCTTCGTCGACGATGCGCTGGAAGTTGGCCAGGGTGACCCGGACCATGCCGTGCGGCGCCTGGGTTGAATGTCCATATTCCAATGGAACCGCGTAAATCAGGTTGTTCACGATGTAAGCCGTCTGGCCGATGGTCAGGGCCTGCACTTGGGCCAGCAGGTCGGCGATCGCCTCATTCCCTGATGGGTCGATGCGATCAAGCTCACCGGTGGCCGGCGTGTCGATCGAGAACTGCCAGTTACCCCGGAACCTGCCGCCGACATAGCCCTGGCCCGCCACCAGCCCGTTCACAGCGAAGTTCTGCTCGCGCTCGGTCTTGGTCAGCGGCTTCGCGTATTTCACGCCGCGCTTGAGGTTGCCCGCCTTGGTGAAATTGCTCGGATCCTGGCGGACTGCTTCGTTTCGAGCGGCGACCCGGGCGTCGTATCGATCAGCTTCTGCAGTTCGCGCCTGGCGATGGGCGACGTTGGCCGCCCAGATCTCAGGATTACCCACCGGCGACATGCGGATCACGCTGCTGCCGATCTCGATCACGATCTCGCGGAAAGTGGCATCCAGTGCCTGTTGAGCCTGCTCGGCAAACGCGCGGATGCTCTCGGCGAACCCGCCCTCAAGCCCGCCGTATCGCTGGGTCATGTGTGAGCCGCGGGGCATGGTCATTTCCTCAGCTGAATGGTCCAGGTGGCCTGGGCTGGGTCCTCGGACACGTTGAGCGCTCGGTAGCCGCTGATCTGGTCGCTGATCTTGGGGGTCGCCGGGGCTTCAGTGACAACGCCTGCCTGCTGCTCGAACAGCTCGTTCTGCAGCACCAGCAGCTTCACGTCCTCGGTCTGGATGCGTGATCCGTCGATCTCCTTGGCCAGGTAGCTGCCGAACACTCCGCGGCCTGAGTAGTGAATCGTCGTGGAAGGCACTGTGCCGCCGATCTCCGGGTCATAGCCGCCCTTGATAGTGCGGCTGCCAGCGACCGGCTTCACCGCATCCGCCAGCCCGTCTGGGTCATCGAAGGCTTCGGCCAGGTCGGCCTGTAGTTCCTCGCGCATGCCCATGGTCAGACCCTCTTGAGCATTACGGTGCCGGAGCGCCGGGTCCAGGGAGCGATCAGCGCGAGCGCGTAGTTTTCGGCGCCCGACAGGTCGGAGGAGCCAGCAACGTAGGTCTTGCTGACAGACGTTCCCGACTGGGCCGACACGGTCTTGCTCTGCACTTCGCGCTGGGTGTCCTTGTAGAGCTTGCCCTCGGCGGCCAGCTTGGCCACCTGGGCGCCAGCGGTTGTGATTGCGTCCGGCACCACTTCTGACACCGCACGCTTGATCTTGGCCGTGAGCCAGGCGTTGGCCATGGCCACGGCAAGGACCGCATCACCGGCGCCAGCCCAGCCTTGCCCGAGCTTCTCGTTCACATCGGCAACGGTGATGAAGTCGGTCATGGCTTACTCCTGCGGGATCAGGGCTTGCAGGTCGGGCTTCTTCGCACTGGCGTCGAAGTCGATGCCCTTGGCAGTGAGCCACTCTTTCAGCTCGGGCACGTTCATCTTGTGCGGGTCGGCCTCGGCACCGTCCCCACCCTCCCGCTGGGCGGCGATGGCTGCGTCGATCTCGTCTTGACTGCTTCGAGAGACGTACCCATGAGGTGGGTAGTCCACAGCCTTGTAGCCGGCTTCCACGAACTCGCCAACGGTCGGGGCGTCATGGCGCGGTTCGTCAGTGCCGCCACCATTGCCGGATGCCGCAGTCGATTGCGCCTGCTTGCGCAGACGGTTGATCTGGGCGAGCGTCAACTGCTCGCCTGGCTTGATGCGATCTTTGCTCATGTCCTTCTCCAGTAAGTGAGGACCGAAGCCCTCACACCGCCATCAGGCGCCTTTGATCTTCAGGAACGCGATTGGCACGTTCTTCCGGTCCACGACGCGACTCCAGTTCGCAGCCTTGCGCAAGTCGGCCAGCAGCGGCGATAACTCGTCCACGCTGGTATCGGCGCCGGTGCGGCCGCGCAGGTTCGCGCGATTGGTGATGTCGTCGCCGGTGAACTGGTAGCCGAATGGGTGCAGGATCCAGGTCTTGCGCTCCCACAGCGTTTCCACACCGCCGCCGTTGCCCGCGCGCGCCTGGCGCTCGATCTCCTCCGGCACTTCTGGGCTGCCCTCGCCATAGCCGAACGCGCCAGCACCAAACAGCACAGCGGTTGTGGTAATGGTCGCCGGGTCACCTGCGCTGGTTGCCGGCATGGAGTCATCAACAATGACGCGCTGACCCATGAACGTCGGGATCGTCAGGTTGCCCTGGCTGTCAGGGATGAAGTCGATGTCATCGGCATCGATCATCTGTTTGTACGCCAGCGAGTGCACTGCGATGGCAGAAAGCTGGCCGAAGGCGTCGCCCAGCGTGAACACCGCGGAGGTGAAGGCCTGACGAGACCACAGGCTCGCTGCGCCGTCGTAAACCATGTCGCCGTCGTCGTTGGCCTCGTTGTCTGCCAGCAGGCCGACGGCGGAGGCGATGATGCGGCGCTGCCACTGGCGCTGCCAGTAGGTGCCAAAGCGGTTGCGGATACGCTGCATCGGGTCAGAGCCCGCCAGTTCCACCACCAGATCAGCCGCCGAATAGCCTTGGTTCAGGTAGCTGATCCGTGCCTTCTGCAGACCAGAGCCCAGCTTGTTGGGTGCAGCCATGTCGGCGGGGTCATCGTTCGAGGCATTCGGCTCGACAGACGCATCCAGGTCGCGCCAGAACGGAATCTGGATCTCCTGGCCGCCCGTGTTCGCCTTCTGGTCCAGCATCGGGTT
Organism: Pseudomonadota bacterium; assembly: GCA_023388335.1. Classification (GTDB taxonomy): domain Bacteria; phylum Pseudomonadota; class Gammaproteobacteria; order Pseudomonadales; family Pseudomonadaceae; genus Aquipseudomonas. Next base: position 14,746 of record JAEWGL010000252.1, read on the forward strand.
GCGAACCACGACGCCGGACTCGAAGAACGCGGTCTTCTCGGGAGTGTTCTCCGCCTGGTAGTCGGCGTAGACCTCGGGGATTACAGCATCGGAAAGGCGAGTAGTCGCCATAGGGTGTTACTCCTGTTTGGTGGCATCGCGCAGCTGGCGATATTTCGTCGGGTCCGACCGGTAAAGGGCGGTTCGCTCGGCTTCGGTCATGTCGGAAAACTTCTGCGTGGCCTTGCCACCGTTGTCGCCGGTTGGGCCGGCACCCTGGGCCCTGGGCCACAGGTGCGTAGCGGTTTCGCGCAGCGATTCCGCCCATTCGAGGGGAGACAGCGGGGTCTTGCCGTCCTTGCCGTAGATGACCTCGCCATCACGGTTGGTAGCGATTGCCTCGCGCTCGTCGCTGATCAGCTCGGCCTCTTCATCGTAAGGGCGCTCCGGCAGCTTGCCGGTGGTGAGGTACTGCCAGTAGGTCTCGGCGCTGATCGTGCCGGCCATGACGCCTTGAGGGCCGCCCGCGCCATGGTCAGCAGCGGGATCTCGTCCACGTCAGGCGAGTTGTCGGTCGATCCGCAGTAGATCACCGGGAGGTACTCCAGGCCCCGTACCAGCTGGTTGTCCGTGCCGACCGTGCCCAGCGGGCGTGCGTCCTCGATGAGCTCGCCACCTTCGCTGCGCACCGCCGTGTAGCAGACCTCGCCTTCCATGTAGAACTCGCGCAAGACCGTCACGCACTCATGGCTGTAGCGATCCTCGGCGTCCTTCTTCCGGAACTCGCGGAACACGGACAGCACCAGATCCTGGCGCCCGCCTTGGTCAGCGGTGTCCCAGTTGATGGCGTTGCGCACTGCGTAGGTGGCGAAGTACGGCTGACCGGAGTCGTCGACGTTCACCACCAGCGGCACCCGCCCGTGGGAAATGGCCTGGCGCACGACCCGCATGAACAGCTGGGTCAGGCCAAAGCCGTCAGCGGTTGCATTCTCTTCCAGCTCCTTCAGACCCGCCGGCAGCTTCACCTCGGGAATGAGCCGGGAGACCAGGCCCATCATTGAGCGCAGCGAATCGCGCACCCAGTGCTCGTACTGGGCCCGGTCGGTGTAGTTGGTGTAGAGGTAGGCGTTCCCGGCGCCGTCCAGCTTCTCCGCCTCGACCATGCCGCTCGGCTTGGGCAGGTTCCGCTGGTTGCGCTTGATCGCGCTCTCGCCCTCCAGGGCGTCGTCCATCATCCGCCACTCATCGATGTGAGCGTCGTAGTCTGGGTTGGTTGATTGAACAGGCATTACGCCAAGCCTCCGATGCGGCGGGTTCCGCCTGTGTTCCGAATGATTGGATATTCCCGATGGATGAAATACCCGCCTGCATCTGGGGCGTGGTCATTCCCCTGCGTTTTGTCCGGCTCACCATTTGGAGCCCAGATCTGTTGTTCTAGGCAATCGGCATATGTAGGGCAGCGGTCAGCGTTCACGCGGTACCTGCGTGCCTGCTCTGCGTTGCAGAACATTGCGTTCATGGCATTGATGCGGTCCTTGACGGGCGGGTTGGCGGCAGGCGCCACCACGATGAACCCTGCCTGTTTGAGCAGTGCGAGGTCCGTGGTGCTGGCATTCACCGAACGCCGACCGTCACCAGATGCATCTGGGTAGATCCTGATCTCGCGACCTTTCTTGTACTGACCATCGGCGTAAAGCCAATAACGCTCTTTCAGCTGCCGAATCATGTCGGGCGTGTCATACCCGTTGATAATCTCGTCCACCGCATGCGGCAATCCCAGGCGCTTGACGTGCACAATTGCCGACATCTTCCCGACGTTGAAGTCCATGCCGATAAACAGCGGCTCGGCAGGCTGGATCGTCTCCTGGCTGCCATTGAGCTTGCGGTCGTAGGCGGTGTAGATCGTCCCGGACGTCAGGTTGACGAACTGGCCGTTGAGGTAGGCCATGATCAGTTGCTCGGGGTACGAATCCATCAGCGACGGGATGTAGTCCGGCGGCAGGTTCAGCTCGTTGTCGAACGTGCTCGCCTGGACCAGACCGTACATCCCGTTGAGCGCTGGCTTCTCCCGCAGTTGCTTCACGAACTGCTGATAGACGAACTTGAACCCCTCAGGGGTCGTGGTGACGTCTACACCGTTCTTCAGCCCGTCCACGTTGTAGCGCATACGAGCAATGATCTTGCGCCAGGCGTGCTGGGCCTTGGGCGCGGGTAGAACATCAAGCTCATCAACCAGGGCGTGGCCGATCTTGAAGCCCACGATGGTCTGCGGCTTCTCCATCGAGCGGCAGATTGTCGTGCTGCGGTACTGCCCCCCGCTGTAGAACTCGACCTCCTTATCGCTCTCCTTCGTCTTGGTGCGGTTGTTCTTGTTCACGATGAATTCTTCGTAGCTGCGCTTGCGTGCCAGCGCAGCGCCCCACGCAAGGACGCCGCCGGACGCCGCGAGCATCACGGCCAGAATGAAAAACGCCCATGCTGTGTTCATGCTGCCACCCCCTTCAATTCTTCGATCCGGACGCGCACCGCGCCGCCCTTGATGGTTTCTTTGCTCACCCTGATCTGGGTAGTGAATACGTTGTCATCGATGCCCAGGGCGTCTGCCAGGCCGTCACGACCGGCCTTGAACATCGCCAGCAGGTTGTCGTCGTCGCGCCGGCGGCGATCCGGCGGCACGAACTCGAGCATCAGCAGCGCTTCGCCGGCCGGCGCGGTGATCCGGGCCTGCTTGGCCAGCAGATGGCATGCCGCGCGGTAGCCCTTGGCCGCCCTGCTCTTCTTGCTCCAGTGCCCGCGCGCGTTGGGGCTGCATGCGGCCGGCGGCCAAGGCAGTGTGAGTTCCATCATGCAGCTCCCTTCACGGTCAGAATTCCGGCCCGAATCAGGGCCTCATGAGTCTCAGCGATCGCCCTGGGCATGTCGGACCAGTCCACCTCTCCCTTCTCGCGCCCGTCGAGCACGTCATGGCAGGCGCTGCAGGCGTAGACGGCCACGGTGTCGAAGCCCTTCATGCCCATGCCCTTCTGGCCGCATGGCAGGTGAGCCAGGACGGTGGTGTCAGGGTTGAAGTTGCAGGTGCCGGGGATGCGGACGGTGCAGTCCTGGCCGCGGGCGCTCTCTCGGACCTTCTTGCTCACGACTCTCATGCCGCGATCCCCCAGTGATCAGCCGTGGTGAACCGGACACCCCGCTCAGCCGCGAACGCTTCCATGACTTCGAACATGTCCGAGAACCACTTCTTGGACTGGCGGCGGGTGGAGATGCCCAGAACGACGAATCCACCGTCCAGGCCAGGCACGGCGCGCTGCTGCTGAACCGAGGCGCTGAAGACGTGCTTCCAGTCCTCGTCGTTCAGCTTCTGCCCGTACCACTCAACCTGGCGGGCGATATCGCGCAACATGGCCCACATGCGGCGGTTCTGGGCGTCACTGCGGGCCTCCTCGCGCATGGACCAGGTGATGCCCTGGTTCAGGTCGACCCGGTTCAGTATCTGGATGGCTCGGGCCCGATCTTGCTCGGTGCGTAGCGGGAAGGATGGGAGGGTCATCGGGTCGCCTCCTTGGCCATGGCCGCGTCGATGGCCTTGTCGGTGATCTCAGCGCGGCGTGACTCGTCGCAGACATGCACCTGAGCCCAGTTGTGCAGGTACTCTTCATCGCGAAGCCACCGATACCTCTCGGCATCCTTCTCGATCGACGCCAAGGCGACCTTAAGCTCGGCATGCTGCGCCTCGAATTTGTCCAGAAGGCGGGCAGCCCTGTCCCGAGACAGAAGTAGCGTATCGTTCTCGGCCTTGAGCTGGTCATAAGCCGACGCCATCACAACCTCAGGGCCATGCGGGTCGTAGCTGATCCGGTTGCCTACCTGGGAAAGCATCTTGGCGACTTTGTAGCGATGGACTTCGCTCATGGCTTCACCTTCAGGCCCTGGGCCTCGATAGGGAATACACCGGTGTTCCTGCCGTGCCCCGTGAAATATCCATTCGCCGCCTCGAAAGACTTCTTTGCGCATGCGGCATCGAAGATCGTGTCGAACGTCCCAAGTCCGACGGATGCTCTGCCTACCTTTCCGATCACTCGGTAGCGACCACCCCTCAAGTACACGCCTGGAATCCCAGACCTGTTATCTCTTCTGCGAGCATGGTTTCGGCTGTTGTCGAGGCGCCCACCATCGCGAAGGTTCACCCATCGGTTATCGCAGCCATTGCCGTTCTTGTGGTCGACCTCAACCGGCCATTGCCCAGTCATCAGAAGCCATGCGATCCGGTGCTGAGGCTTGGATGTGCAGAGATTGTTTGCCGTGACCACCCAGTAGGCTTTACCGCTCTTCTTGTCGGTCTTTTTTGTCCCTGCGAGCTTGCCTGCATGCGTCGTATCCCAGCGCTTTACGCCGGTTGGCTTCCAGAACAAATACCCAGTCACCGGGTCGTAGCTGAAGCGCTCGTCGTACAGCCAAAAGTCAGGGCACAGATTCATTTGTGCGCCAACCTGCTCGCGCATCTTGTTGGTGTCCATCAGTGCTGCTCCTCGATCTTCTGAGCGGCGAACTCGGCCATCCAGACAGCAATGTCATTTGCCAGCGGCGTCCCGTCGATGAACTTGGGGAACACGAATTTCTGCTCGACGATGGCTTGCGCCTCCTTCATCAGGGAGGGAAGACCGTCACACCCGTCGTGCTTGGCACCGCGGTCGACCTTATTCCAGGGCTTGAACGATTTCAGGGCTGCGATCGAAGGCCACCGACCGGTGAACGTGATCGCGCGGTCGTCGATGGTTACCATCGCGGGCGGCTTCTCAGTTGGCCACTCAATCGAGGCCATGATCTCTTCGGCCCGCGCCTGCTCAACCGCCCTGTACAGGTTCAGCCTGAGCCAGAATTGCATGGCCATGATCCCGTTTGGCTGGCCGGACCGGCTGGAGTAAATGGCAACTGTGAACTCAGTTACCGCACGATCCAGAAACTCCACAGCGCCAGGAACGGCTGCATCGGGAATCACGTCAGCACCCTTCCAGCCGCTGGCATAGCTGTGGATCACACCGTCAAAGTCCAAGCAAAGAATTGGCTTGCTCATCAGCTGAACTCCTTGCCGACCTGAGGCCCGCGCTTGAACTTGGCCAGCAGCTGCGCACGGGCAGCGGCGCCGGTGGTGGGGACGAATTGAAGGCTCATGCGGCACCTCGCTGTGATGTGCGAAATTGCTGGCGGTCGAGGAAGAGCCTCACGCCCTTCTCGCAGATGGTCGGCTCTGGCATAGCGGCCAGGCGGTTAGCGTTGGCTTGGGCGTGGATCTCGCGCAGCGCCTGCTCCATGTCCGAGCGATCGGCGATCCGCAGGAACATCTCCTCCAAGCAATCTCCGATAGGTCGGACGTAGTCCAACTCATCCTCGCGAACGGCCAGGCTCATCCGAACAGCCAAGTTCGTGCTGACGTGATCGCGGACCAGCTTTTGCAGGTCGAACGGCGAGATGTTGTGATGCCAGCCTCTGGCACCACGCATCAGCAGCCCGCAATTGCACAGGCCGGTACCATCCGACTCCGGGCGACCGACCAGGAAGAACACCTCGCGGCCGGTGCGAGCCATTACGGCGTCAGCCTTCTGGATCTCCTCGGCCGTTGGGTCTGCACCCTTTACTTCGAGGTAACACCCGACATGCGGAAGCCAGAAGTCGGGCAGGTAGAATCCATCATCTACGCGGACCAGATCTGGCTCGTAGAGGTAGAAGATTTCGGCCGCATCAAGCAGGCGAGCCCACATCAGCTCGGTGTATGAGCGGAGCCGGTAACCCTGGTGGTGGTACATCGTTCTACGCTGTCTCATCAGAAGTTCACCTGCACGACGTTTTCTTGCCTGGCACGGCTGGCCAGGGGTACGAAGCGGGATCGGTCGCCCTGGAATACGGTGGGCACCATGCCGATCTCGCCGTCCCGGTTCTTGCGAATGAGGATTTCGCCGATGCCCTTGTCCTGGGTGTTCGGGTGGTATACCTCGTCGCGGTACACGAACATCACGATGTCGGCGTCCTGCTCGATGGCACCTGACTCGCGCAGGTCGCTAAGCACCGGGCGCTTGTCCGGGCGGGCTTCGCAGCCGCGGTTGAGCTGCGACAGGATGATCACCGGGCAGCCCAGTTCGCGCGCCAGGAGCTTGATCTGGCGCGACATGGCGGTGACGTCCTCGGTGCGGCCCTTGCCCTCGCCTTCCATCAGGCCCAGGTAGTCGATGACCACCAGACCCAGGCCGCCCATGCGATGGGCCTGGCGGCGCGCAATGGCACGGATGCGTGGCATGGTCATCACCGGCACGTCCGACACGCAGATAGGGGCGTCACGCAGCTTCAGCGTTGCGGCTGCCAGCTGCACGCCGTAGTCGCTGGCGCACTCGCCAGTCTTGAGGGATGGCAGCGGAATGCCGCCGACAGCCGCCAGGAGCCGGTCGATCAGCTGCGTCTTGGTCATTTCCAGGCTGACCACCAGCACAGGCTTCTTCTGGCTGATAGCCACGTCGGCAGCCACGTTCATGGCCAGGGTCGTCTTGCCCATCGCCGGGCGGCCTGCCACGACGATCATCTGGCCGGGCTTGAGGCCCTGCGTGAACTTGTCCAGGTCGGGTATCCCCGTACCCAGGCCATCCATGACAACGCCATTCTCGAAGCGATCCAGGCGCGCCTGCAGTACCTCGACGTGCTCGGCCAGGATGTCGCCGATCATCTGGCATTCGCCGTCGTTGCCAGCGGCGTCGAGGCCCAGAACGATGGACTGAGCCAGGGAGATCTTGTCCTCGATATCGGCCTGCTCATGGGCAACATCGTTGATGCGCTCGGCGGCGGCGGCCAGCTGACGGCAGATTGCCCTGTCCCGGATGATCTGCGCATAGCTCTTGGCGTTGGCCACGCTTGGCGTGTTGGCCTGGATCTCTCCGGCGTAGGCCATGGTCCGGGTACCGCTTGGCAGCTCGGCACGGCGGTCGCTCAGGGTGATCACGTCGACCGGCTGGCCGTCGGCATGCAGCTCCAGGATCAGGCGATACAGGTCCGCGTTGTCGTCCCAGGCGAAGGCATCCGCAGCAAGGCCGTCGGAAATCACGTCGATCAGGTGCGGCTGGCGGAGCATGGAGCCCAGCACGCCGTGCTCGGCTTCGAGGCTGTGAAGTTCGATCATTGCGCAGCCTCCGAGATTTCCCGGAAGACAGCTCGGCTGACCAAGGCCTCAAGGCGCGGCGCAACGTTGGCACCACGGAAGAACACCTGGCTGCGGTTGTTGGCCTTCTGGAAGAACGGCAGCCAGAAACCCTGCCCGCTCTGGTGAGCCGTCGACTCGTTCCAGCGCTCGGCGATCATGCTGCGCAGCACGCGGTCGCTGGCCACGGTGACTGCCGGCAGGCTTGGGCAGACCCGGTGGTACAGCTCGATGATCTTTTCGACCGGCACACCGGCCTCGGAGGCGCCGTTGGGGTTGCGCTTGAACTCACGGCCCAGCCAGTTGACCAGGAAGCGGCGCCAGTCCTTCTTCGGCTTGCTCCCGCTGGCCCAGGCGGCGGCGCGCTTGATCTCGGCTTCCACGTCGATCGGTGCGTAGGCTTGAGCCCATTTGGTGATCAGGTCGGCGTCGACTTCGAAGTCCTCGCCATTGAACTCGACCTGCTTGGCCTTGGCTTCGGTTTCGGTTTCGACCGGAGCGGGTTCAGCCCCCTGGGGGGCAGTAATCTGTTCCGTAGGAACAGTTACTAGGGGTATTTCTTTCCTATAAAGAAGGGAGTCGTCGGAAATTGGTAGTTTCGTTACGTTGTCGAGACTACCAATATTGGTAATTTCGACTGATTTTGGTTGAGTCGATTTCTCTTTTTTCGGCTCCTGGTACACCCATTCCGAAGGGTTGCAGATGCCGATATCGCCACGGCTACCACCTACTCGGTACAGCACGCGACGAGCCAGGAGGCTGCTGATAGCGCGGGAAGCATGGGCAGGGAGCATGTTGGTCTTCTTGGCGACCTCCTCGGCGGTGATGCGGCGCTCTTGCATCTGGAAGCCCACAGTCAGCCTGGTGATCGCATGCAGCGTCTTGAACTCAGCCGGTGACAGATGAACTGCCGCCAGGGCTTCCATCAGCTGGTTGTCCATCCGGGTGAACCCCCCGGTGTTGCGTAGCGGGATGATATTTGTCATGATTCGTCTCGTATGTAGCTGTCGAAGAAGCCGCCCTGCCAGGCGGTTTTTTTGTGCCTGAAATTCAGGCGCAGGAAGGCGGTGATGGCTTGCATCACTCCTCCTGCAGCTGATCAACGCCGTGGATATGCTCCATCCAGCGCTTCGAGGCATGGATCAGCATCTCGATATCCCGCTCGTTGAAGCAGCGCATCTCGTTCGGGACGATCTTCAGATCGAGCACCGCCAGAATCTGGGCGAACTGCTCAAACTTCTCCGGTTTCATTCGGCTAATCGTTGCCTCATCGCAACCCACTGCAATCGCTACTGGCGCATTGCCCACAGACGCAAGCTTCTGCACGATGAAGTGGTAATTCTTGCGGGCCCTTACAGCCTGGTCCTGGCTTAATTGGTTCGTGGTCATGGTTAGGCCGCCGACGCTAGTTCAGGCCAAATCACGGTCCAGTCATTTGGGCGGAGGGACTGCCGGGTCAACAGGCCGCGCGACTCCCGCTCAAGAGACGAGGCCACGCTTGCGGACGCTTGCTTGTTGCCATAGGCAATTTGTTTCAGGTAGCCGCGAGTGGTCCCGGTTCTTTCTACAGCCTCGTCTGAGGCCTCCTTGAGCCACTCCAATAGCTGGGTGTGTTTGGTTCGCATCACGAATCTCCTCTGTGATGCGTCAATTATTACCGCTTGGTAACCATTAAATCAATACCAGATGGTCATTTACCAAAAAGTAATGACCGATGAGAATCGCGAAATGGAATTACGTGACGTGCGCAGGCTCAACCTGCAGAAGCTGATGGACAATGAATACGGCGCTGGGGTGCGCGGCGCTCAGTCGCGCCTGGCTGAAAAGCTCGGCAAGCCACAAAACTTCATTTCACGCTGCCTTGCAGATCCGGGAAGTCCGGGTGCAAAAACTATCGGCGAGGATTTCGCCAGAGAGATTGAGATGGCTTTTGCTGTCGAACGCTACGGCCTCGACAAGCCTTTAGAAATCTCCAGGGGCACCATTGACGTGGAAGGTCTGCCCGCCCCGCTTGCCCAGAAAATCAAGAGCTTCCGCTCGATCGTGGATGTTCCGCGCTACGACGTCGCTGGATCTATGGGCCCTGGCACGGAGCCGCCTGAAATGAACATGGTTGTTGAGCACATGAGCCTGGATGCCAACTGGGTCCGGCAGAACCTGACCTACACCAAGCTCGACAACCTCAAGCTGATCTCCGGCCGCGGCGACAGCATGGCTCCCACGATCCGCAGCGGCGACGCAGTGTTGGTGGATGCAGGCGTCACGACAGTCGAAGACGATGCGATCTACTTTTTCCTGATGCGCGGAAAGCTGCAGATCAAGCGTATTCAGCGCGGCCTGGATGGGCTGACCATTATCTCGGACAACGGGCAGTACCCGCCGATTGAAGTGCCCGGAGAGCGAGAGTCGGACATCACTGTGCTGGCTCAGATTATCTATTGGTGGACCGGTCGGAGCTTCTAAGTCATGCCCCTAACCAAGCCCAACCAGCAACTGCGCCGAGATCTCAAAGACGCGGCATTCGCCTTGGAAAGTGCCGCACTGGAGATCTTCCACAAGGCCCAAAGTTGCGAGGAGGCTGAGTTCTTGGCAGCGATGAAGCGCGTCGAAGAGCTGCATGAGCTGGCAGATCGACTCACAGGGTATGGGGGAGAAGTAAAAGCCGGTCGAGTGACAAGGACAAAGGAATGATCCAGACCAGATCCAACCAAGAACTCCAGCGCGATCTTCACGGCCTAGCCTCTGACCTCAAATGGTCTGCGGTCGAGCTGATGCGGATAGCCGAACGCCTCAGCCTGGCCGGTAACGAGCACGACGCCCAGGCAGTGATCCGGATCTGCCAGGTGATGCAGGCCGGGGAGGATCGGCTGGTGGCCTATGGGGAAGAGGTTAAGGTGGGGCAGATTGAGCGAGGCAGACTGGAATAGCACCGGATCATCGGCCAGGTGATCTGGCGGGGGTGAGGATTTGTAGGCGCAAAAGCGGTAAAAGAGATCATAAGCAATATGTTTTGCAAAGCATTCGGCACTCGTCGACTGCTATTGAAAGTGGCTATAGTGAGGTTTACTCTCAGTGATCCGACACCATATGAGGCGTGCCATGAAAGGCGAATCTGTAGCTAAAGCCTTAGCATCTGTGTTCGATCTCAGGCCGGAGCAACGAAATGCTCCGAAATTGTGCGAAAGCTATTTGAAGCCAAGCACCGGATCTGATGCAGAGTCCATGCGCTCTGATTTCCGCGCCGTTGGCGATGATATGCGCTTGGCGCTGGCTCAGTATGGCCAAAAATCGTAACCCGTCGATGCCAGCTCAGCCTGGAGCGAGACCCCAAGTTCCGATGATGCAGATAGCTGCCCAGCAGACCATAACCTCTGGGCCCATTCCGAGCGCGGCGGAAATTGAGCGCTATGAGGCTGTCTTGCCCGGAGCCGCTGATCGGATCCTTTCTATGGCTGAAGGGAATCAGGCTAGGCGCCACCAAAGCGAGTCCTCTACCGACGCATCAAATCAGATGCTTGCTAGCGCCAATGCACAGGCGGTGCTAGCCGGCGCCCGAGCCTCAGATGCTGCCAGCGCTGAAGCTCGCCGCAGCCAGTGGATGGCCTTTACAATTGTCATTCTTTTCCTCGCCGCCAGTGTTGGGCTTGCCTGGAATGGCAAAGAGATCACCGCCTCGGTTCTTGGAGGAGGCGTATTGGTCGCAATTGTCACCTCATTCTTGAAAACCAGAAAAAATCCGAAATAGCGGTAATCACCCAGCGACATCAGTACTGACCAAAGACTCGGCCCGCCTCGGCGGGCTTTTTGCTGCCTGTCAACCCTGCCAAGTATCGCCACGTCGCACCGCTATCCAATGAATGCGTAGCGCCGCTATCCAACCCGATTGGATTGTCCTACAATCTTACGCGCCGAAGGATCGGCGCACCGCAATACAAAAAGCCCACCATGTCCCGCCATGTGTGGGCTTTTTGCTTACTGGCAATATGACACCTATCAACTAGGCTTAAATCAGCTGAAGGATCAGCGGCCCCTTGTGAAAAGCAGCCCGCCTCGGCGGGCTTTTTCATGGCTGCGTGATGGCTCTGATCCAGAATGATAAGATCGCCGCTCAATTTTTTTGGGAGGGATGCCCATGCGGGGCTTTGGGATCTTGGCGATTGTCGCCGGTGCACTTGTTGTTATCGCGGCCATGATGATGGACGTATCAGTGCCCTCGGGACTTGGCCGAGTCAACAACCTAGGCTTAATGGCCGAGCGGCAGAACTACACGATCATAGGTGGTATTTTGCTGCTTGCGGGTATTCTCATGGCAATGCGTAGCGGCCGCCGTAGCTCCGCCGATATCTCTACTGCCAATGACGCCCGGGCCTGTCCAATGTGTGCTGAGCAGATCAAGCGAGCCGCCATCAAATGCAAGCACTGTGGCGCAGATGTCGGCCCCGCTAACGCTCCGCAGCTCAAGTACGGATGGGTTGCATCTATTCCTTGTCGGCCAGGTGACGAGCAAGACAGAGCGAATGAAGCGATCACCGCGCTTGGCTTTCGGGCCGTGCCTATGGACGGGCCCAATGTTGGCGCCGGTCCTTTCGAAACGAAGGAAGAGGCGAAGCTTGCGGCGCAGCGACTCTCCCAAGAGCACAAGATCTTCGCCAGCGTGGACTACCGCGACATTGTGAGCGGGAAATTCCCACCTCTGCCCGACTGACTTTTGAAAAGCACATGAGTCCGCCGCTGAGCGGGCTTTTTTGTGCCTGCTTCCCAGAGGAGTACAAATGTGCTCCGGCGCTCTTGCCTTTCCTTAAAGGATAAAATACTGTTCATCCATACAGTAAAGGAGTGATCCACCATGGCTAAAGCCAAGCCCGCGACAAAATCCCGAGCCCCTGCCCCGCCTACACCATTTGATCTGATGGCGGTGCGCATTCAGAAGATCATCAATTCACCGGATGCGCAGAAGGCTAAGTCTGCCGTGGTTGAGAAGGCGCCGCATGAATCCCAGGAGAACTGGGAGCGATTCCTTGGCGAGGTTGCCGAGAACGACAATGTTTCTATGGATCATCGTGATGACGGCTCCGTGCGGCTGGCCTGGACCGTGCCTGACGAAGACTGATTTCTTGTATTCCATCTTGCCCGCTGCGTGCGGGCTTTTTTGTGGGTGCGAGAAAATTTATTACCAAACGGTATTGACTTAAATTATTACCATGCGGTAACTTTAATTCATCGAGACGGCACAGCCCCTCGGGAGGCCCTCAAGCCGACCGCTCTTTAAAAATCAGCGCAACAACCAACAGACCGCATTGCCTCTACCGGCGACCGGCGATCAGACAGCCCCGAAAGGCTGCCCACGACAGGGAGAACCCTGTACGGCTGACGAAGGTGAAACGCCTTAACCGAGAGAACGACCCGGGCATGCAATGCGCCCCGCCATCCCGGCGGTAATGGGACAGAACGATTCACTGAAGCACCTGGGCGACCGGGTGCTCACCAAAGTCACTTGCACCAGGTGGCTTTGGTGAATGGAGGTGACAGATGCCAAGAGGACTTATTTGCGGTGTCGGAATAACTGACGAGAAAACTTCGAACAGCTGCCCTTTCTACAGCCGCTGGCGAGGGATGATTAAGCGCTGCTACTCGGTCGATCCCAATAGATACGGGGCTTATGAAGGCTGTCAGGTGGCTGAGGAATGGCTGACGTTTAGCAAGTTCAAGTCTTGGATGATGGCGCAACCCTGGGAGGGAAATCATCTGGACAAAGACATTCTCAGCCCTGGCGAAAAGTGTTACTCGCCAGAAACAAGTGTGTTCGTACCCATCTGGATAAACACGCTGCTCAACGACTGTCGCTTGCGATGCGGATCCCTGCCTACAGGCGTTTACCAATTTCGAAAAAGGTATGTAGCCCGCGTTCACCGAGGGCATGGCAGTCGCTTGTTCCTGGGCAGCTTCGAATCCCCTGGCGAAGCCCACAAGGCCTGGGCCATTGCCAAGTCTTCCGTAATAAGAAAAACCGTCGACAGATACCGAACTACCGATCGGTTTGATGAGCGAATCTGCAAAGCGCTGCTTGATCGCGCCAACGAACTGATTACGGCATGAAATCAACTTCCCGGTGCGCCTCAAGCGGGGCGCATCAGGGGGAATGTGATCTGGAGAAGAACATGAGCAGGAAATTCCCATTCACCGCCTGGGCACTGGGCGGGACCTTCATCCCCAAGCAAGTTGAAATCACCGAACCACGCTGGGCGAGCGGTAACTGGCTCCAGTCCAGCGGCACCGCCGTTTACCACGTATCCGATCTTTTCGAAACCAAGGGGGAGGCCATCGCCAGGGGCCGGGAAAAGATCGAGCAGCAAGAGGCGAGAATCGCGAAACAGCAAGCGGGCATCGCGAAAAAGCGCGCAAACCTCGATAAGCACGACGACGCCGCCGGGGAGTAGGACAACCAGCGTCACGACAGCCTGTCGTTAACTGCCCGATGCCCTGTTCCCCATCGCAGGCTGCATCGGAGATTGATCGGAGCGTGCTCAAGCGAGCTGCAGCGCTAGGATCGCAAAGACCCGTGAACCTCCTGAGCCGGTATGAGCGAGACGGCCAATACCAGAAACGCGGCGGGAACCAAGCAGGGGTAGCGCCCTGGTGTTCCGATCAATCTCCGATGCATCCCGCATCCCCTTCCCTTCACATACGACCGCATCAGGCAGATGCCAGGCCCGCGTCCTCACGGCGCGCGGGGTTTGGTCACCTCGCCCGGCATTTGCCTAATGCGGTCTAGAGGACCTTCCCATGTGCGATTGCAGACAGAAATTCGAAAAGGCGGCGGCAGAGCGGCACCCGGAAATTAACGGCGCCAAGGCGACCCTACAGGGTTACATGCTCATTCCAGCCGGCCGCCAATATGCGGAATGCGAGGTCGCCGGAACCCGCACCACCGCCAAAGGCAAAGAAGTGAAAGCCAAGGCGACCATCAACGTGCTTGGCAACTACTGCATGTTCTGCGGCGAGAAGCATCCGGAGGCTGCATGAGCAACCACACGCCCGGCCCCTGGTATGTCCAGGACGATCACGGCAAGCGCTGGATCGAGACAAACGGCAATGATGACACCATTGCGGAAATTCATCGCCGAGCCAGCAAAGGCAGCGTTTACTCCTGCAAGGAAGCTGCTGCCAACGCCCACCTGATCGCCGCCGCGCCCGATCTGTTGAGCATTGCGCAGCGATTCCTGGCACTTGATGCGCAATGGCACCCAGACCGTTACGAGTCCGAGAAGTCGGAACTCATGGCCGATGCCCGCGCCGCCATCGCCAAGGCTCAGGTGACGCCATGAGCGGCTGGATCAAGTGCTCTGAGCGCATGCCTCAGCTGCCCAAGGGTGGCGGCAAGGCCTGGGTAATCGCCTACACGCCAGCACGAAAAGCACAGAGCGCCTTCAACGGCGCCCGCTTCCTCTACTGGAATGGCATCGACTGGCGTTACGGCGATGGATCGCGCTTCGAGCACCGCGTGACGCACTGGCAGCCACACCTCACTCCACCCACCGAGTAACCCACCACCTGGAGGCCGCCATGGGCGCACTTCGCAAAGCACAGTTTCTGTACGACAACGCCGAGCCTGCGCCCGATGACGGCCAGGACGAGGCAGAGCGCATCTGGATCGATGACGGCGCCGAGGAGTTGCTGGCTCGGCGCGATGTGATCTTCCAGCGCGGTTTTCGTAAGCAGGGCGTGACCTACGAACAGTTCGGCGCGGCGGTGGACGAGCACCTGAGCGAGGCCCTGGCTACAGATCAGATCAGCCCCGCAGCCCTGGGCATGCTGTACTTGGCGGCGCGCAGCGGTGTCTCAAGCGATTGCAGGACCGCTGCGGCCGCGTTCATACCTGACGCAGACGAGGCCCTGCGCGAGATCGCCCGCAAGCTGCTCCGGCCCCTGGCGAAGGACGGCCTGATGGCTCAGGCCGAGGATGAGGCGTCATGAGCATCCACCAGGCCCACGCCTACATCGAGCTGGAGATCGCCAGGATCGCCCGCTCGGCGAGCCCTGCCCAGGACCGGACGTTCATCGAAGGAATGATCGAGATGGCCGTCTTCCTGCACCAGATCAACCAACAAGAAGCCGAATGCTACCGCGAGGCCCTGGCTGCGAAGTCAGGCGACCGGATCGTTCGACTGAGGAGCGCAGCATGACAAGCCCGCTTGTGACATCCCTGATTGACGAACTGGTCGCCGAGCTGCCCGAAGCTCAGGCCATGCCGGCCGACCGCGTGCTGCTGTTGTTCAAGGGGCCGACCTTCGCCGCCGCCGTGCACCAAGCCGAGCTGGCCAGCATCGAAAACCCCAAAGCCTGGTCGAAGCGCTTCTGCATCTGCGGCGAGTGGACGGTCGGCTACGAGGTGCGGGCGTGACCTCCTACCAGCGGGCCCGCCGCTTCGCCACCTGGCGCGGTAGCTTCATCGCCCTCACCTTCTGCGCCGGCTGGCTCTTGCTCAGTGCATACGCCGGCTGCCTCACCCAGTAACCACCACATCAGCGCCCCACCGCATGGAGGCGCGGGAGACTCGTATGTCCAACACCAACATGCGCATCTGGGACCAGGTAGACACCACCGACCCGAGCGCCACCAAGAATTTCACCGGGATGGGCGGCTTCAAGGGTACGGCGATCAAGCCCACCTATCTCATGCGAAAAGCGACCGAAGTCTTTGGTCCTTGCGGCGAAGGATGGGGGTGGACGGTCCTAGAGGATCGCTTTGATGAAGGCGCCCCGCTCCAGGCCCCCACCAAGGAATGGCCGGAAGCCCCGCGCATCAATGCAAAGCTGCATACGCTGAAAATCCAGCTCTGGTACCTGGGCAAAGACGGCCAGAAATGCACCGTTGAGCATTACGGGCACACGCCTTTTGTTCTTCTACAGCAGGGCAAAATCATCACGGACTGGGAGGCAGCGAAGAAGTCGCTCACCGACGCTATCGGCAAATGTCTACAGCCCCTGGGCTTCGCAGCTGACATCCACATGGGCCTCTTCGACGACGCTTCGTATGTCGACGCGGTTCGCGATGAGGTGGCCATCAGCAAGGCTGATGATCGCCTCGCAGAAGAGGAGCGGCAAAAGCAGGAACGCCTGGACTTCATCAGGACGACAGTCGAGACGATGCAGGGCGCGCAGAGCCTGTACGAGCTCAAGAAGATCCATGACGCCGCAGTGCGCAGGCTTTCTGCTCGCAAGGACAAAAACGGCGTTCAGCGTGTAGCCAAGGAGCTTGCAGAGCTCTCCCCGAAATTCAACCAGGACAGCGCAGCATGAGCAGCCTCTACCCGTTGACCAAGCAAATGATGGAGTTGGCCGCCATGGCCGACACCGACGACGAAGGTTTGAAGCAGGCTATTCAGGACACCATGGACGGCATCGAGGGCGAGTTCGGCGACAAGGCTGACAATATCGTCATGCTGCGCCGCAATATCGACGGTGAAGTCCTGGCCATCGAAGCCGAGATCGATCGCCTCGCCGAGCTCAAGCGGATCAAGGAAAACACCGTCTCGCAGATCGGCGACTACCTGCGCCGGAATATGGAGGCGGCCAACATCAAGTCGATCAAGCGCCCGCTGTTTACCATCACGCTCGCCGCGGCGCCTGAGAAGGTGATCGTCGACAAGCCGGACGACCTCCCCGACGACCTGGTCCGTGTGAAGGTGACGCAGGACCCGGACAAGAAGGCCATCGCCGCCAAACTCAAGGCCGACCGCGAGCACAACGACGCCGTCCGCAAGCGCATGGCTGCTGGCGAGGACTGCGAACACGAACTTATCCCTGAGCCGGCCTGGGCGCACCTTGAGCGCGGCGAGAGCTCAATCCGCATCAAGTGAGGCGCACATGAATCCATCAATCGACCTGGAGGCCGCAAAAGCGGCCTTCTTCTCATCTGGAGGAAGCATCGTGGTGCTCGACGGATATCAGTACATCCCACACCGCCCGCACCGCGATATCGAAGTGATCCGGGCCACCGCCGAGAAGCCAGAGAACAAGAAGGCCCTCAAGCGCCGGTCTCAGCTTGCCGAGCTTCGCGAGATTGCCAAGACGATGACCTATGCCGAGGCCATCGTCCACACCGGTTTGGCTCAGACGACGCTCTATCGAGCGGCCATCGAAGGCTGTTTCTGCTTCCGACCCGACCCCATGCGAGGACGCGGGCAAAAGCCCCGTGTCTACACCGATCCAGCCGCTGACAAAGCGCTTGCCGCCAAGATCGCTGAGTTGCGCGACGCCGGCCTGAGCCGGGCCCAGGCAAAAGCACAGCTTGGAATATCCGATCGCAAGTTCTGCCGGGTCATCCACTTGTTCGGAGTCGAATACCCGAAGGCGGCAGGAAAGCGATGCGACGGACCAATCTGAAAGTTCGCCAGCGCCGGCGGCAAGAACAGTTCCACCTGCCGCCCAGCGGCCTATCGGAGCACCGAAATGCAGAAAGCACCCTCTGGAGTCGTAACCCTGCCGGCCTGGATGAATCGGCCGGTCAAGAAGCTGTACATCACCCGCAGCGGTGGCCAGCACCGGCCTGAGGAAGTGGCCCTGACGTTTGCCTTGAGCCTGCGTTTCCACGACAGCGCGGACGAGCTACGGGCTTTGGCGCGGCGACTGGCTGAAAAAGGTATGTCTTGAGCACCAGCCCAACATGAAGCGCCTGGCGCGCGAACCCGACGACGCCAAGGTGTTCGACGCCGCGCTCAAGATCGTGAACCGCGTGTGCGACTTGATGAATTACGGTCCTGGCACCGCGTTTGTACGCAATGGAGGCGATGATGGCTCTGACGCAGAAGCAGCGTGATGATCGACGACGCGAGAAAGCAGAGCGATTGCAGGAAGAAGACCTGCGCTTGAAGGTTCGACCGGGGACTAAACAGGCCCTGCTGGAGCTGATGGAGTGGGCTGGGATTGAGGAACAGGGCGAGGCGATGACGTTGATGATTCATCACTTGCATGCCCTGGGCCCAGGCGGCGCGTTGCCGCTGCTGGAACCTCCGCGCCACGAAATCACGGTGTCACCGTCTGTGGTGCGGAAGCTTGAGAATTTCAGGGCACGAGAGGCCCTCAGAATATCAGCAGAAAATTAGGACGCGATCGGCGCCCCAGCCTTAGCCACAGCAGTCTCCGTCAGCTTGGACAGGAGATCCACCGGGCTGATGTTCCGGCCGTAGCTGTTTTCGATGATATCCCATGGCAGGTTTTCTTCGCTGCGAAGGCGACCGTACTCGTCGTAGATTCCAATAAACGCGCCGTCAACTTGCCCCTGGAACAGACCAACGCTCACGGTCGAGTAATGGCCATTGCCATGCTTGTGTTCGTGGCGTTCGGCCATTGGATATTTTTCGAAGAACTGGAAGAAACCTTCCTGACGCTGCTGCATACACGCTCCTTGATCCGGCCCCATGCCGGTCACCCGTAATACCCCATCCCAAACCAAATTGCCACCATGCCGCATCCGGCCACGGAGGGCGGCGCATGCATGGAGAAAGCCATGAGCAACTACAACTGCGACTACGTTCGCCGCCATTACGACGTGCCGGCCGAGATCGGGCGCTGCGTTATCGCCAACGGAGAGCCAGGCGTGATCATGGCCGACCGTGGCCACTACATCGGGGTCATCCTCGACAACGACCCGAAGAAGCGCATCCGCAACTACCACCCCACCTGGGAAATGCAGTACGGCGAGATGGCCGAAACGCTGCCGCTCAAGCAGTGGGAAGTCCTCACCAACGGCATGTACGACTGGGACGACGTGAAGTACATGCTGGGCGATGCCCGCCATTACGTGCAACGCGTTTGGGCAGCCACCCGCAGCCAGGCCAAGTATCGGGCCTATCAGGAGCTGGCAGAGTGCTTCAACGATGACGCGACCGCCATGCTGACCTTCAAGGTTCGCGCCGCCGCCTGACCCTCCGGCGCTGCCCGCCAGCGCCTTCCCCTATTCAACGATAACGCCTCCCCGGCGAGGGCGGCGCCTGCATGCAAGGACCACCACATGACCCAGCAGCACCGCATCCTGGTGGGCGACTGCATCGAGATGATGCGGACGCTGCCTGATCAGTCAGTGCACACCTGCATCACCAGCCCGCCCTATTTCGGGCTGCGCGACTACGGAGTCGACGGCCAGATCGGGCTGGAGTCCTCTCCCCGCGAATTCATCGAGAGCCTGGTCGCTGTGTTCCGCGAAGTGCGCCGCGTGCTTCGGGATGACGGAACCATGTGGGTGAATCTGGGCGATAGCTATGCCTCTGATTCAAAATGGGGCGGCTCAACAAGCGGGAAGGCGGTGTCCGCCCTACATGGGGCGGGAGGCGGCGGGCGCAACAAAACCAAGACGGGCATTCCCGACAAAAACTTGCTGGGTATGCCTTGGCGCCTGGCATTCGCGCTGCAGGATGACGACTGGTACCTGCGCCAGGACATTATCTGGCACAAGCCCAATCCAATGCCCGAATCCATCAAGGATCGGTGCACCAAAGCGCACGAGTATCTGTTCCTGCTGAGCAAGAGCCCGCGCTATTACTTCGACCAGGACGCCATACGCGAGCCTGCCCGAGCCCAGGCGACCCCAGAAAGTGCCAGCAGGCGCAACAGCTTCGCCAGGGAGACGAAGTACACCGAAGGCGAACACGGTCAGACAGCGCAGCACCGAGCAGGCCGCGATGATGTGGACTACGACGAGACCCGGAATAAACGCAGCGTCTGGACCGTGTCCACCGCCAGCTTCAAGGGCGCGCACTTCGCCACCTTCCCGCCCGACCTGATCCGTCCATGCGTTCTCGCCGGATCCCCGCGCGGCGGGATGGTACTCGATCCCTTCGGCGGCGCCGGCACCACAGCCCTCGTTGCCATGCAGGAGGGCCGGCAATCGGTAATCTGCGAGCTGAACCCCGAATACGCCGCCCTCGCACGCCAACGTCTGGATACAGCCTGGATTGAAGGCGCCGCACAGATGGACTTCCTGCTGGATCAATCGCCAGCCGCTTAATCACGGAGTATCCCCATGCCCACAGAAAACCGATCCAGCAACACAGAGAGTTTGCCGTGCCCGTTCTGCGCCGGACGGGTTGATCCCGAAGGATGGCTGCGTGGCGACGGCACGCGCGGACCTGAGTGTGAAAGCTGCGGCGCAACGGCGCCAACGCTCAGCGTTTGGAATAGTGCCAATCCCACCACGCAGCCCCACCCCAACCCTATAGCCTGGATGGTTGGTACTGCCTTCTGGTGGACCAAAGAAGAGGCAGAGAGGGATGCGGCTGAGACTGGGCTGCCGATTGTTGGCCTGGGTCCGATGACCGATGCCAGTGAGGTTGAGCGGCTTGTAGCTGCGAACACTGAGTACGCTCGCAGGCACCTGGAGCATCAAGGTGAGGTTGGGCGGCTGCGGGAAGAAAACGCAGAGCTCGTCGCACTAGTCGAGCAACAAGGATTGCTACTTAGCGAAACTGCCATTGCACTCAGGGGGCCGGAGCCACCGAAGACCCGCTACAGTCACGCCGACATTCCATCACGTGTAAAGGCGGCAGTTCAGCAGATAGCCGAGCGGGATGCGCTGCTGAAAGAAGTGCTGATCAAAACTGACAAATGGATGCTGCCTGACCTGTACGAGCGTATTCGCCTGTCGTTCAGGGCCGCCAGCGCAGAGCCGGAGGCGACGTCGTGAAGACGCACTTCGCACCATTCACCTACCTTGAAGACATTGAGCAGGCGCCTTGCGGCACTTGGCTAGGGGAATCCTCCGAGCTGTCAGGCGACTGGGCCATGGTCGATTGCCGAATCTGCAACAAGCGCCGTGAAAGGATCATCGCTGCCGTAGCTGATGAAGAGCGCTTCATCGTTGACCAGATGGGCGACATGGCGGCCTTTATGCGCGCGCAAGGCTAGACCGCTACGGAGTACATCTGCACTCCACCCCGTTGCAACCAATCTCCCCTATCCCGAGCAGGCGACCTTGTCGAATTTTGGGAGAGTGTCTGTAGCAATTCGGCGAGCCCGCCCTACTCCCCAGGCCAAAGCCCTTGACATGGATTCACCGGGCCGGGAATCAAACGCCTCTTCGTGAAGGGCCATGCCACTCGCGGCATATATGCCAATGAACATCTGCGTGTTACCCGTTCGCGACAGGCGCACCTGAACATCAATGTGCGTTCCATCGCTGAGGGTTTCGTCGTGAGCACGGTGGTGAAGCGTTGGATCAGCCCACCCCCAGAAAACTTCACCGCGAATCCTCATGTCGGCCTCCTACGACTTTAGTTGTATGCCACAGGTGAACCTTCACCATAGCCAAAGCGAGGCGAGACGCAATCTCGGTATCTCAGCTTGAGAACTGAATCGGACGACCGGCCGATTTTCTTGTACAGAACCCAACCACTTGTACAACTTACTGCCGCGATATGGCGGCCAAGGAATCCACGTGCGCGAAGAAAAAGTCGTGATGTACGAATCCCCCGAAGCCGCCAGCATCCAGACCGTTACCGGCTGGGTCGATCCTTCCGGCCGCTTCTGGGGCAAGGATGAGCACATGGCTCGATACTGCGGGTCGACCCACCGCCATTGCGCGAAGAACCCCGACCATCCCATTCACGATACAAGGGGATGGTGCCGGGCCTGCCAGGCCGAAGGTGATGCCGCCAGGTTCGCAGCCATGCCGAAGCGCGTGTGGGACGGAGAGCCAATCACTGACTACGACGGTGACCGGTATTTCTTCGATGAAGAAAGCCTGATCGACTGGATTGTCGAATACGAGATTGATCTGGCCGACCTGAAGCTGGTTTTCTGCACGCCGAACTATCCCCGCGAGATCGACCCGAGTGACCACTTCTGCGATGACCTGCCAGAAGACGGCGAGGTCAACGACGATCAGCTACTGGCGGCTTTCGAGCTGCTCAACGAGATGATCCGCAAGAGCCCGCCATTGTCCTGGTCGCCAGGGAACGAGGCCGTTGAGCTAACCCCGGCATTTATCGACAAGGTTGCCCGTGAGCGCCTGGAGGCCCAGGCATGACCCGCCTCGCCCTCTGCCTCCTGCTGCTGGCCACCGGCGCCAGCGCAACCGAGAACGTCATCGACGTGCAGCACGACAGCCAGCGTGGTGTCACCTGCTACCTGCTGAATGGGGTCGGCATCAGCTGCATCCCCGACAGCCAGCTGCAGGCCGGCAACCAGCGCCAGCTCTCCCCGCACGAAACCCAACCCGAACCTACACCCGCTATGGCGCCTGGGCGCTGGATTGATGAGAGGTATCAGCTGTGAGCGAATGGATCAAATGCAGCGACAAGCTGCCCGAACTGGATATGCCCGTCTGGCTGCGCATGGATAAGGACGTGATGATCATCGGGGAGCGCGCCTCAAGCACCGATGGCTGGATGTGGGCGGCGTGCTATGGGCATTACTTCGACAAGGGCAAGTGGGAGGTGGTGGAAAGCGATGCCGGCGACGAGCATGAGCCAACCCACTGGCAGGCTCTCCCTTTACCGCCGGGTGCGCATCCATGACCGACCTGATCGAAGTGAAGACGGCAGCCAGGCGCGTCTATATTTCCGGCCCAATGACCGGGCTGCCAGGCCTCAACTATCAGGCATTTCACGACGCGGCTTTTGAGCTGCGGTCCGTGTACGGCCTGCATGTCGAGAACCCTGCGGAAAGTCCAGCTCCAACTTGCGGCAGCTGGCTCGGCTACATGCGCATGGCAGTTGCCCAGGTCGCCAGGGTTGATTACGTGGTCACCCTGCCCGACTGGGAGAACTCCCGAGGCGCCAAGGTGGAGGTCGACCTGGCCCACGGCCTTGGCCTGCCTGTAAAGCCGCTGCACGAATTCCTGCGCATGTGCGACACCTGGCTGCCCAAGATCGCCTAACCCGCCCCCCCTAATCAACAACTCAAGCCCGCCGACATGCGCGGGCGAGGATGACCTATGCCCGAAATTACGTGCGAGCACGGCCACACCATGCGGATTGGCACTGACCAGTGGGTGGAAACCCTGACCCTGGATCAGCTGCGCTACGCCCGCGACCAGATGGCCCTGAAGATCCAAGCGGCCGAGGCCCAGCCGAAACGCTGCGTATGGCGGGTATGCCGTGGCGGAATTGCCGAGGAGAACTACCGCGAGGAAGACTTCGAGAAGGCCGCTGATCACCTGACACGCATCTTCAAGGACCACTTCATCGAGCAGGCAAAGGCTTTCGTCGAGCGTCACTATGGCACGTTGCGCTTCGAACGCGAGATTCCCCACATCTCCGTCGAGCTGGTCAGCCAGTTCGAATACGACAACGAGTGGTTCCCGGCAAAGGCCTGACCACCAACCTGCCGCCACCGGCGGCGTGGAGACCTACATGCGACACGCAGAAAACATCGACCGCTTCCTGCGCCTCGACGAGGTGCTGCACCTGACCGGTATCGGCCGGAACACCGTCTATCGCAGAATCAGGGAGGGTACCTTCCCAAAACAGGTTAAGATAGGACCCAATTCGGTCGCCTGGCGACAGTCAGACATCGCCCTTTGGATGTCCTCGCTGATCCCCAGCAACGACCAATCAGTACATTGAGCAGTACACCGAAACGCCGGATACCGCTCCACGCCTTATCCCACCTACGTTACAGGCTTACCCGTGGAAATCTTCAAGGAATTTACTTTCGAATCGGCCCACCGCCTCCCTCACGTGCCCGCCGGGCACAAGTGCGGTCGCTTGCACGGCCACTCGTTCAAGGTCGGCCTGCACCTGACCGGCCCGCTCGATCCGCACACCGGCTGGATCCGTGACTTCGCTGAGATCAAGGCGGTGTTCAAGCCGATCTACGAGCAACTGGACCACAACTACCTGAACGACATTCCAGGCCTGGAAAACCCCACCAGCGAAGTCATCGCCAAGTGGATCTGGGAGCAGGTCAAGCCGCTGTTGCCGGAGCTTTCCAAGGTGCGCATCCACGAGACCTGCACCAGCGGGTGCGAATACAGCGGTGACTGACAACCGCTGGTCTGGGCGTAAAGCCAGCCATCGGACCAAGCATCGCTATCCCAGCGCCTCCTTGAGGAACGAGGGGGCGATGTAGCGCTGGTAATGCGCCTCGGAAAGCAGGAAGAACTCGCGGTCGATGGCATCGCGCAGCTGCGGCAGTTCCCAGTCGCGGAACTCCGGCATCAGGACCATGCCATAGGCTTCCAGGTCGCGAATCACCCGGGCGCCACGGGCGATCAGCTGGTAGGCCCAGCAGTATTCGGACTGGTGCGGCAGAAAGCGGATGGCGCGCTGCTCGAGCTGCTGGCGCAGGCGTGCGGAGTCGAAGATTTCCAGCTTGGCTTCCATCACTTGCACCAGAAGCTTCTCCAGGCGCAGCCAGACGGCGCGTTTCTCTTCTTCGCTGTAGCCATTCCAGTGGATCACTTCATGATGGAAGCGCTTGCAGCCGCGACACACCAGATCCCCGTAGACCGTGGAACAGAGGCCCACGCAGGGGGTTTTGATTGACTGATTGGACATGGAAAAACAACGGCCTGGCGGTGGAACAGGCGCCCATGTTAGCCCTTTGTCTAACCAGGGTCACTCGTTAAAGTCGTCGACCGCGCCTTACCTTTGTCCGCGTTTTGCCGTAGAATCATCCCGCCTTTTCGAAGGCAGCAATGTCCGTTGGAAGCTGTTTTCAAAGCGTCACGAGCACAGTAAATCCAGTAGAACGGCGTTGGCTCGAAACAAACGTGCATCGTTGTTTCGCGCCAGCCCTCATCAGCCCTCCGTTCTGCAGGCGTAAAACTTTGAAAGCAGCTTCTGTAAGGATTTCCCGCAACCCTGGCTGGGCGGCTCAAAAAGCCGTATTGCGCACGGGTGCGGGCATTTCTGGATAAGCGTCCCGGACACCCATTTGGGACCACTGATGAGGGTAATAACTGTGCTTGAAGCCTACCGCAAACACATCGAAGAGCGTGCCGCCCAGGGTATCGTGCCCCAGCCGCTTAACGCCGAACAAACCGCAGGCCTGGTCGAGCTGCTGAAGAACCCCCCTGCTGGCGAAGAAGCCGTCCTCGTCGACCTGATCACCAACCGCGTGCCACCTGGAGTGGACGAAGCCGCCTACGTCAAGGCCGGCTACCTCTCCGCCGTCGCCAAGGGCGAAGCCCCTTCCCCGCTGATCGACAAGAAGCGTGCCGTAGAGCTGCTGGGCACCATGCAGGGCGGCTACAACATCGCCACCATGGTCGAGCTGCTGGATGACGCCGAACTGGGCGCCGTCGCCGCCGACCAGCTCAAGCACACCCTGTTGATGTTCGATGCCTTCCACGACGTGGCCGAGAAGGCCAAGGCCGGCAACGCCTATGCCAAGGCCGTCCTGGAATCCTGGGCCGCTGGCGAGTGGTTCACCGGCAAGCCGGCCATCGCTGACAAATACACCCTGACCGTGTTCAAGGTCCCGGGCGAAACCAACACCGACGACCTGTCCCCTGCCCCGGACGCCTGGTCGCGCCCTGACATCCCGCTGCACGCTCTGGCGATGCTGAAGATGGCCCGTGACGGCATCGAGCCGGAGCAGCAAGGCGCCATCGGCCCGCTCAAGCAGATCGAAGAAGTCAAGGCCAAGGGTTTCCCGGTCGCCTACGTCGGCGACGTTGTCGGTACCGGCTCCTCGCGTAAATCGGCCACCAACTCGGTGCTGTGGTTCTTCGGCGACGACATCCCGTACGTGCCGAACAAGCGCGCCGGCGGCTTCTGCTTCGGCTCCAAGATCGCCCCGATCTTCTACAACACCATGGAAGACGCTGGCGCCCTGCCAATCGAGTTCGATGTCTCGAACCTGAACATGGGCGACGTGATCGACGTCTACCCGTACGCTGGCAAAGTCTGCAAGCACGGCACCGACGAAGTCATCACCACCTTCGAACTGAAGACCCCGGTGCTGCTTGACGAAGTTCGCGCTGGCGGCCGTATCCCGCTGATCGTCGGCCGTGGCCTGACCGAGAAGGCGCGTGCCGAGCTGGGCCTGGGCCCGACCGACCTGTTCAAGCTGCCAGAAGCACCGGTTGACACTGGCAAGGGCTTCACCCTGGCGCAGAAGATGGTCGGCAAGGCGTGCGGCCTGCCGGAAGGCAAAGGCGTGCGCCCCGGCACCTACTGCGAACCGAGGATGACCACCGTCGGCTCCCAGGACACCACAGGCCCCATGACCCGTGACGAGCTGAAGGACCTGGCGTGCCTGGGCTTCTCCGCCGACCTGGTCATGCAGTCGTTCTGCCACACCGCGGCCTATCCGAAGCCGATCGACGTCACCACCCACCACACCCTGCCGGATTTCATCCGCACCCGTGGCGGCGTGTCCCTGCGTCCTGGCGACGGCATCATCCACAGCTGGCTGAACCGCATGCTGCTGCCCGACACCGTCGGCACCGGCGGCGACTCGCACACCCGCTTCCCGATCGGCATCTCCTTCCCGGCCGGTTCCGGCTTGGTGGCCTTCGCCGCCGCCACCGGCGTCATGCCGCTGGACATGCCAGAATCGATCCTGGTCCGCTTCAAGGGCAAGCTGCAGCCTGGTATCACCCTGCGTGACCTGGTCCATGCGATCCCTTACTTCGCCATCCAGAAA
This sequence comes from Pseudomonadota bacterium, assembly GCA_023388335.1. Classification (GTDB taxonomy): domain Bacteria; phylum Pseudomonadota; class Gammaproteobacteria; order Pseudomonadales; family Pseudomonadaceae; genus Aquipseudomonas. Next base: position 41,491 of record JAEWGL010000252.1, read on the forward strand.
GGCCTGCTGACCGTCGAGAAGAAAGGCAAGAAGAACGCCTTCTCCGGCCGCATCCTCGAGATCGAAGGCCTGGACGAGCTGACTGTCGAACAAGCCTTCGAGCTGTCCGACGCCTCGGCCGAGCGTTCCGCCGCTGGTTGCACCATCAAGCTGCCGGAAAAGGCCGTTGCCGAGTACCTGAAGTCCAACATCACCCTGCTGCGCTGGATGATCAGCGAAGGCTACGGTGACGCGCGTACCATGGAGCGCCGTGCGCAAGCCATGGAAGCCTGGCTGGCCAACCCGCAGCTGCTGTCTGCCGACGCCGATGCCGAATACGCCGAGATCATCGAAATCGACCTGGCCGACGTCAAGGAGCCTGTGCTCTGCGCGCCGAACGACCCGGACGATGCCCGTCTGCTGTCGACCGTACAGGGCGAGAAGATCGACGAAGTGTTCATCGGTTCGTGCATGACCAACATTGGTCACTTCCGCGCCGCTGGCAAGCTGCTGGACAAGGTCAAGGGCTCGATCCCGACCCGTCTGTGGCTGTCGCCGCCGACCAAGATGGACGCCCACCAGCTGACCGAGGAAGGCTACTACGGTATCTACGGCAAGGCTGGCGCGCGCATGGAAATGCCGGGCTGCTCGCTGTGCATGGGTAACCAGGCACGTGTGGCCGCGAATTCGACCGTGGTCTCGACCTCGACCCGTAACTTCCCGAACCGCCTGGGCGATGGCGCCAACGTGTACCTGGCTTCCGCGGAGCTTGCGGCCGTCGCTTCGATCATCGGCAAACTGCCGACTGTCGAGGAGTACATGGAATACGCCAAGAACATCGACAGCATGTCTGCCGATATCTACCGTTACCTGAGCTTCGATCAGATCGCCGAGTTCCGCGAAGCGGCTGCGAACGCGCAGATCCCGGTGGTTCAGGCGTAAACTGAGCTTCAAGCTGTAAGCTACAAGCGGCAAGAAGAAGCCCCGGCAGAGATGCCGGGGCTTTTTTATGGGAGTCCACTCAGCCCGCTGGGCTGCGCTGTGGCGCAGAGAACAAGGCCTGCCGCCCGAACGTGCGCCCTCAGATCACAAACAGATCCACAAAACGGTGCACCGGCGTCGCTTCAAGGCGGACCTGGTCCTTGCACAATGCGAAGATCTCGGCGCAGCGTTGCCCTGCAAAGCGCGTCGCCAGGTTGGCCTTGAACTTCTCTTCCAGCAACGGGATACCCTCTGCTCGTCGGCGGCGGTGGCCGATGGGGTATTCCACCGTCGCCTGCGCGGTGCTGGTACCGTCGCTGAAGAACACCTGCAAGGCATTGGCGATCGAGCGCTTGTCGGCCTCCAGGTATTCGCGGGTGAAGCGTAGGTCTTCAACGATCTCCATCTTCTCGCGCAGGCGGTCGATGATCGGGTGGGCAGCGTGGAAATCATCTTCATAGTGCTCGGCCACCAGGTCGCCGAACACCAGCGGCACCGCCACCATGTACTGCAGGCAATGGTCACGGTCGGCGGCGTTGGCCAGGGGGCCGACCTTGGAGATGATGCGGATTGCCGATTCATGGGTGGTGATGACGATCCGCTCGATCTCGTGCAGGCGATTACGCACCTGCGGGTGCAAGGCCACCGCCGCCTCGCAGGCGGTCTGGGCATGGAATTCGGCGGGGAAGCTGATCTTGAACAGCACGTTTTCCATCACATAACTGGCGAACGGCTGGCCAAGGACAAAGGCACACTGCTCGGCAGGCTTGAGCGCCAGGTCATTGTTGGTGTGGCTGAACAGTACGTCGTAGAAGCCCCACTGCGGCGCCGTGAGCACCCCGGGGATGCCCATCTCGCCGCGCAAGGCGATATCGGCCAGGCGCACGCCTCGGCTGCTGGCATCGCCCGCCGCCCAAGACTTGCGTGAACCGGCGTTGGGCGCATGGCGGTAGGTGCGCAGGGCCTGGCCATCGACGAAGGCATGGGACAAGGCCGAGAGCAGTTGGTCGCGGTTGGCGCCCATGAGCTTGGCACACACCGCCGTGGAGGCCACCTTGACCAACAGCACATGGTCCAGCCCGACCCGGTTGAAGGAATTCTGCAAGGCCAGCACACCCTGGATCTCATGGGCCATGACCATGGCTTCGAGCACGGTGCGCGTGGCCAGCGGCGGCTCGCCGCTGGCCACGCGCTTCTGCGACAGGTGGTCGGCCACCGCGAGGATGCCGCCGAGGTTGTCCGAAGGGTGGCCCCACTCGGCCGCAAGCCAGGTATCGTTGAAGTCCAGCCAGCGCACGATGCAGCCGATGTCCCAGGCCGCCTTCACCGGGTCGAGGCGATAACTGGTGCCCGGCACCCGCGCGCCGTGGGGGACGACAGTGCCCTCCACCAGTGGTCCCAAGTGTTTACTGCACTCAGGAAAACGCAGCGCCAGCAGGCCGCAACCCAGGGTGTCCATCAGGCAATTGCGCGCCGTGTCCAGCGCTTGCTCCGACTCGACCCGGTAATCGAGCATGTAGTCGGCAATGGCCTGCAGCACCCGGTCATAGTCCGGGCGGTCGTTCAGATCAACGTTGGCACTCATTTCACAGTTCCCTGGTACAGGTTGAACAGTACCGAGCGCCGCCAGCGTCTAGAAGGCGTCGCTGGGCACACGCACCCAGCCCTCCATCAGCACGCGAGCGCTGCGGCTCATGATCGCTTTGGTCACCGTCCATTCGCCGTTCACCTGGCGCGCCTGGGCGCCGACCCGCAAGGTCCCGGAGGGATGGCCGAAACGCACCGCGGTGCGTTCGCCGCCACCAGCGGCCAGGTTGACCAGGGTCCCGGGAATGGCCGCGGCAGTGCCGATGGCCACGGCAGCAGTCCCCATCATGGCGTGGTGCAGCTTGCCCATGGACAGTGCCCTGACCAACAGGTCGATGTCAGCGGCTTCCACCGTCTTGCCGCTGGATGAGGTATAGCCGAGCGGCGGCGCGACGAAGGCCACCTTGGGCGTGTGCTGGCGCTGAGCGGCGTCTTCGACGCGCTCGATCAAGCCCATTTGCACCGCCCCATAGGCACGGATGGTTTCGAAGCGGGCCAGCGCGTCGACGTCGCCGTTGATCGCATCCTGCAGCTCGATGCCGCTGTAGCCGATCTCGGCGGCGTCGACAAAGATGGTCGGGATGCCCGCGTTGATCAGTGTTGCCTTGAGCGTGCCAATGCCCGGCACCGCCAGGTCGTCGACCAGGTTGCCGGTGGGGAACATGGCCCCGCCCCCGCCGTCTTCGTCGGCGGCCGGGTCGAGGAACTCCAGCTGCACTTCAGCGGCCGAGAAGGTCACACCATCGAGTTCGAAGTCACCGGTTTCCTGGACCTCGCCTTGGGTCATCGGCACATGGGCGATGATGGTCTTGCCGATATTGGCCTGCCAGATGCGCACGGTGGCCATGCCGTCGCGTGGGATGCGCGCGGCATCGACCAGGCCTGCGCTGATGGCGAACGCGCCGACCGCCGCCGACAGGTTGCCGCAGTTGCCACTCCAGTCGACGAAAGCCGTGTCGATGGACACTTGGCCGAACAGGTAGTCCACGTCGTGGTCGGACCGGCTGCTGGACGCGAGGATGACTGTCTTGCTGGTGCTGGAGGTGGCCCCGCCCATGCCATCGATCTGCTTGCCGTAGGGGTCGGGGCTGCCGATCACTCGCAGCAGCAGGGCGTCACGTGCCGCGCCGGGGACTTGGGCGCGTTCGGGCAGGTCCTGCAGGCGGAAGAACACGCCCTTACTGGTGCCGCCGCGCATGTAGGTGGCGGGGATTTTTACTTGCGGTGCATTAGCCATAGTCTTCTTGTCCCGTTTGTCTTGATTTCCAGGCGAGGGCTTTGCCCTCGATCGCTCGCTTCTGCCCCAGCACAAGGCCGCTTCCACATCGCCCATAAGCCTAGTGGGAACGACCTCAACTAACCGCAGAACTCAAGCACTGGCCTCGAGAAAATCCTGGGCAAAGCGCTGCAACACCCCGCCCGCCTCATAGATCGATACCTCTTCGGCAGTATCGAGACGACAAGTCACCGGGACCTCCAGGCGCTCACCGTTCTTGCGGGTAATCACCAGCGTCAGGGTCGCACGCGGCGTACGCTCGCCGAGCACATCGAACGTCTCGCTGCCGTCGATGCCCAGCGTCTTGCGGTCGACGCCGCGCTTGAACTCCAGCGGCAGCACGCCCATGCCCACCAGGTTGGTGCGGTGGATGCGCTCGAAGCCTTCGGCAACGATCGCCTCGACCCCGGCAAGGCGCACGCCCTTGGCCGCCCAGTCACGGGAAGAGCCCTGGCCATAGTCGGCACCGGCGATGATTATCAGCGGCTGCTTGCGCTGCATGTAGGTCTCGATCGCCTCCCACATGCGCGTCACCTTGCCTTCCGGTTCCAGGCGCGCCAGGGACCCCTGCCTGACCTTGCCGTCCTCGACGACCATCTCGTTGAACAGCTTGGGGTTGGCGAAGGTGGCGCGTTGCGCCGTCAGATGGTCGCCGCGGTGCGTCGCATACGAGTTGAAGTCTTCCTCCGGCAGGCCCATTTTCGCCAGGTACTCACCCGCGGCGCTGCTGGCCAGAATGGCATTGGACGGTGACAGGTGGTCGGTGGTGATGTTGTCCGGCAGCACCGCCAGCGGGCGCATGCCCTTGAGCGTGCGCTCGCCCGCCAGGGCACCTTCCCAGTACGGCGGCCGGCGGATGTAGGTACTCATCGCTCGCCAGTCGTACAGCGGCGTGACCTTGGGCCCAGTGTCCTCTTGCACGGCGAACATCGGGATATACACTTGGCGGAACTGCTCCGGCTTGACCGCCGCTTTGACCACGGCGTCGATCTCCTCGTCACTGGGCCAGAGGTCCTTGAGGCGGATTTCCTTGCCATCGACCACGCCCAGCACATCCTTCTCGATGTCGAAGCGGATGGTCCCGGCGATGGCGTAGGCCACCACCAACGGCGGCGAGGCGAGGAAGGCCTGCTTGGCGTAGGGGTGGATGCGCCCATCGAAGTTGCGGTTGCCCGAGAGCACGGCGGTGGCATACAGGTCGCGGTCGATGATCTCCTGCTGGATTGCCGGGTCCAGCGCGCCCGACATACCGTTACAGGTGGTGCAGGCGAAGGCGACGATACCGAAGCCCAATTGCTCAAGCTCCTGGGTCAGGCCCGCCTCATCCAGGTACAGAGCCACCGTCTTCGAACCGGGGGCCAGGGACGACTTGACCCAGGGCTTACGCGTCAGGCCCAGGCGGTTGGCGTTGCGCGCCAGTAGGGCGGCGGCGATCACGTTGCGCGGGTTGCTGGTGTTGGTGCAACTGGTGATGGCGGCGATGATCACCGCGCCGTCGGGCATCTGCCCCGGCACATCTTCCCAGGCGCCGGCAATGCCCTTGGCCGCCAGGTCGCGAGTGGCGACGCGCGCGTGCGGGTTGGATGGGCCGGCCATGTTGCGCTCCACGCCAGACAGGTCGAAGCGCAGCACGCGCTCGTACACGGCCTCGACCAGGCTGTCGGCCCAGAGGCCAGCGACCTTGGCGTAGGTTTCTACCAGCCTGACCTGCTGGTCTTCGCGACCGGTGAGCTTGAGGTAGTCGAGGGTCTGCTGGTCGATGGCGAACATCGCCGCGGTGGCGCCGTACTCCGGAGCCATGTTGGAGATGGTCGCGCGATCGCCCAGGGTCAGGGCACGGGCGCCTTCACCGTGGAACTCCAGATAGGCGCCGACCACCCGCTCCTGGCGCAAGAACTCGGTCAGGGCCAGCACCAGGTCGGTGGCGGTGATACCCGGCTGCAACTGGCCGGCCAGCTCGACACCGATGATCTCCGGCAAGCGCATCCAGGAGGCACGGCCAAGCATGACGTTCTCGGCCTCCAGGCCACCAACGCCGATGGCGATCACGCCCAAGGCATCGACATGCGGGGTATGGCTATCGGTGCCGACGCAGGTATCGGGATAGGCGACGCCGCCATCGCTGTGGATCACCGGCGACATCTTCTCCAGGTTGATCTGGTGCATGATGCCGTTGCCTGGCTGGATCACGTCGA
>JAEWGL010000254.1 GCA_023388335.1 Pseudomonadota bacterium
GCACAGGCCGCACAGCGGATGGCGCTGCAGCAGGACCTGGCTGAAGCCATTGAGCAAGGCCGTGGCCCAGTCGGGGCACGGGTTGACGAAATTTTTGGTGTACATGGGCAGTCGGGAAGGTGGGTGGGTAAGCGGTGGGCCTCTAGTGGGCCTCGGTTTTCCGCGGGTCTATGTGCGTGAACTTCTTCGCTGGCAAGTCGCAGCGCCGAACCGCAGCTCTCAGGTACAGCGCCGCTTTCAAGGCTTGCACCGTACCTGGGGGCTGATCTTGCCAGCGAAGAGGGCGCCTCAGATCAACGTTTCTATACGCAGGGTATTGGTCGATCCTGGCTTGCCAAAAGGCACACCTGCGGTGATCAGCAAGGTGTCTCCCAGGCTGGCCATGCCTTGGGCCTGGGCGATCTCGAGGGCGGTGGAGCAGATCTCGTCGACCTGGCGCAGGCGGTCGTTGACCACCGAGTGCACGCCCCAGGTCACGCTCAGGCGCCGGGCCGTGGCCAGGTTGGGCGTCAGGTTGAGGATCGGTGCCCGTGGCCGTTCGCGGGCCGCGCGCATCGTCGAAGCCCCCGACTCGCTGTAGTTGACCAGTACCGCCACCGGCAGGATGCCGCTGATCCGACGGATCGCGCAGCTGATGGCGTCGGAGGCAGTGGCCTCGGCCTTGGGCCGACCGACGTCGAGCTGGGCCTGGTAATCAGGGCCGTTCTCGACCTGGCGGATGATCTTGCTCATCATCTGCACCGCTTCGAGCGGATAGTCACCGGAGGCGGTCTCGGCCGACAGCATCACCGCGTCAGCACCTTCGGCCACGGCATTGGCCACGTCGGTGACTTCGGCGCGGGTCGGGGCTGGCGAGAAGCGCATGGACTCGAGCATCTGCGTAGCCACTACTACTGGCTTGCCGAGCTGGCGGCAGGTGTTGATGATCTGCTTCTGGATCTGCGGCACGCTTTCGGCCGGCACCTCTACGCCCAGGTCACCGCGAGCGACCATGATCGCGTCGGCTGCCTCGGCGATCGCCTGCAACTGGGTCACCGCCGAAGGCTTCTCGATCTTTGCCATCAGGTAGGCGCGGTCCTGGATCAGCGCACGGGCCTCGGCGATGTCCTCGGGACGCTGGACGAACGACAGGGCCACCCAGTCCACCCCAAGCTCCAGGCCGAAGGCCAGGTCGCGGCGGTCCTTGGCCGTCAGCGGGCTGAGCTCGAGCACCGCCTGGGGCACGTTGACCCCCTTGCGGTCGGACAGCTCGCCGCCGGCAAGCACTTCGGTGTCGATGGCGTCGCTGTGCTTGGCGGTCACCCGCAGGCGCAGCTTGCCGTCATCGAGCAGCAAGTCCATGCCCGGCTCAAGTGCAGCGATGATCTCCGGGTGTGGCAGGTTGACCCGGCGGCTGTCGCCCGGTGTCTCGTCCAGGTCCAGGCGCAGCGCCTGGCCCCGCTGCAGTTGGACCTTGCCCTCGGCGAACCGGCCCACGCGCAGTTTGGGGCCCTGCAGGTCCATGAGGATGCCCAGTGGGTAGTTCAGCTGGCTCTCGACCTCGCGGATCCACTGGTAGCGCAGCGCGTGGTCGGCATGTTCGCCGTGGCTGAAGTTCAGGCGGAAGATGTTCACCCCGGCCTCGACCAATTGGCGGATGTCGTCGATGCCCTGGATCGCGGGGCCAAGGGTGGCAAGGATTTTGACTTTTTTGTCAGGCGTCATGATTGCGAAGTCTCGAGGATCAGGATGGCGCGGAAGTCATTGACGTTGGTACGCGTCGGTTCGGTGACGATCAGCGCATCGAGCGCGGCGAAATAGCCGTAGCCGTTGTTGTTGTCCAGCTCGTCGGCGGCGGACAGGCCCAGGGCCTGGGCGCGGGCATAGCTGTCCGGGGTCATCAGGGCGCCAGCGTTTTCTTCCGAACCGTCGATGCCGTCGGTGTCGCCCGCCAAGGCATAGACGCCGGGCAGGCCCTTGAGGCTTTCGGTCAGGCTGAGGAGAAACTCGGCGTTGCGTCCGCCACGGCCATTGCCGCGCACGGTCACGGTGGTTTCGCCGCCGGAGAGGATCACGCAGGGCGCGGGCAGCGGTTGGCCGTGTTGGACGATCTGCCGCGCGATGCCGGCATGGACCTTGGCCACCTCGCGTGCCTCGCCTTCCAGGTCGCCCAGGATCAGCGGGCTGAAGCCGGCCTGGCGGGCTTTCACCGCAGCAGCCTCCAACGACTGCTGCGGCCGGGCGATCAGCTGGAAGTGGCTGCGCGCCAGGGCCGGGTCGCCGGCCTTGACCGTTTCCGAGGCCGGGTTGTTGAGCCAGTCGATGACCGCCTTGGGCGCGTCGATCGCGTAGCGCTTGAGGATCGCCAGGGCCTCGGCCGAGGTGCTTGGGTCGGCCACGGTGGGGCCGGAGGCGATGACCGTGGCGAGGTCCCCCGGCACGTCGGAAATGGCATAGGTATAGACCGTGGCCGGCCAGCAGGCCTTGGCCAGGCGACCGCCCTTGATCGCCGAGAGGTGCTTGCGCACGCAGTTCATCTCGCCGATGGTGGCGCCAGACTTGAGCAACGCCTTGTTGATCTGTTGCTTGTCGGCCAGGGTGAGGCCTTCGGCCGGCAGTGCCAGCAGCGCCGAGCCACCCCCGGAAAGCAGGAAGATCACCCGGTCGCTTTCGCTGAGGTTGCCGACCCGTTCCAGCACGCGCTTGGCCACGGCCAGGCCGGCAGCGTCGGGGACCGGGTGGGCGGCTTCGACCACCTCGATCTTCTGGCAGTTGGCGCCATGGCCGTAGCGAGTCACGACCAGCCCGGACACTTCACCCTGCCAGCTGCGCTCGACCACTTCGGCCATGGCCGCGGCAGCCTTGCCGGCACCGATGACGATGACGCGGCCGCTGCGATCGCGGGGCAGGTGCGGTTCGAGGACCTGGCGAGGGTGCGCGGCGTCGATGGCTGTATCGAACAGCTCGCGGAGAATTTTTTGCGGATCGACCGACATGGCAGGCTCCCAATCTTATTGTTCTGCAGAATCGAAAACGCCCCCGGTTCTGCCTCCGTGCAGGCCGAACCAGGGGCGGTGTTGCTCGTGGCTACCGTCAGACGGCACTGCTACCTGGAGCGGCCTTGTGCCGCGATCGGCCGCGCAGCGGTCGTAACCTGCGCATGCGGGGTGTCAGAAAGGCCGCATTGGCAGTTTCTACGACCGCTTTGCGGCCGATCGCGGCGCAAGGCCGCTCCTACAGCGGGCTTACTGGTCGTCGCGGATCGAGAAGTTGGCCATGTGCTCCAGCCCCTTGATCAGCGCCGAATGGTCCCAGTTGCCGCCACCGAGGGCGACGCAGGTGCTGAACACTTGTTGGGCGTTGGAGGTGTTGGGCAGGTTGATACCCAGTTCCTTGGCGCCCTGCAGGGCCAGGTTGAGGTCTTTCTGGTGCAGGTTGATGCGGAAGCCCGGGTCGAAGGTGCCTTTGATCATGCGCTCGGCATGCACTTCAAGGATCTTCGAGGAGGCGAAGCCGCCCATCAATGCTTCACGCACCTTGGCGGGGTCGGCGCCGTTCTTGGCGGCGAACAGTAGGGCTTCACCGACGGCCTGGATGTTCAAGGCGACGATGATCTGGTTGGCGACCTTGGCGGTCTGGCCGTCACCGCTGCCACCGACGTGGGTGATGTTCTTGCCCATGGCCTGGAACAGTGGCAGGGCGCGCTCGAAGGCGTTCGGGCAACCGCCGACCATGATGCTCAGGGTCGCGGCCTTGGCGCCGACTTCACCGCCGGAGACCGGGGCGTCGAGGTAGGTGGCGCCGGTGGCCTTGATCTTCTCGGCGAAGACCTTGGTGGCGGTCGGGGAGATCGAGCTCATGTCGATCACTACCTTGTTTGGGCCGACGCCCTGGGCCACACCATTGTCACCGAACAGGACGCTCTCGACCTGCGGGGTGTCGGGGACCATGACGATGATGAACTCGGCTTCCTGCGCCACTTCCTTGGGGTTGGCCAGGGCGACGGCGCCGGCGGCGACCAGCTCGGCCGGCGCGGCGTCGTGGTGGGTGGAGAGGAACAGGCTGTGACCCGCCTTTTGCAGGTTCTGGGCCATTGGTTTGCCCATGATGCCTGTGCCGATGAAACCGATTTTAGCCATGAGAGATTACCTCGTTGTATTTGTTGAATCTCGATGGATCAGGCGACTACCGTTCCTGCGGGAGCGGGCGTTGCCCCGCAATTGAGCGGGGGGGCCCCAATTTGAATAGCCGGCCA
>JAEWGL010000200.1 GCA_023388335.1 Pseudomonadota bacterium
GCGCCGTACCTGTGGGAGCTGGCTTGCCAGCGAAGGGGCCGGTACAGACGACATGGCGGGTGAGAAGGATGCCCCAATTCGCTGGCGAGCCAGCTCCCACAGGTACGGCGTCGCTCATGGTCCCAGCGGCGCCCCCATTCACAGCGTCAGCATCAATCCTCTGACCAGCGCTCCTGGCAAATGACTCGATCCGGTTTGCCGCTGGCCATAGGTGCTGGTCGAAAGCATCAGCTCGCGCTCCTGGGTCAAGGCTTCGAGTTGACTGCCCAGCAGGCTGTAGAGGCTGTCGTCGAAGCGCATGGTGCTGACCGGGGCCTGGATCTGGCCGTCCTCGACCCAGAAGGTGGCGAAGCGGGTCAGGCCGGTCATGCGCGCGGCGGGCAGGTCCGAGTAGTTCAGGTACCAGAGGTTGCTGATGTACAGGCCGGTGCCCAGGCGTGCCAGGACGTCGCCGCTGGCCAGGTCCCCAGCGCCCAGGCTCAGGGCGCTGGGTGACTCATGGCTGTCGGCACCGTTGGCCCGCAGCTTGAACTCGGCGGCGCTGCGAGCACTGGCCAGGCGTTCCAGTGGCCGGCCTGCGCCGATCAGGCGAAGATCATTGCGTGGCGAACCCTCGTCGGAAAACGCCGGGCTCAACGAGCCACTGACCTGCTCGTCGATGTTCAGCAACGGGCTGAGCTGGGCATCGCCGCTGTACAGGCGCTGCAATGGGCTATCGCCAGTGGCCAGGGACTGCGCCGAGAAGCCGCCCCAGCACAGCAGGCCGGTAATTTCCTCCAGCGCCGCGGGGGCCAGGTAGGCGCGGTAACGCCCGGGGTTGAGCACGCGCAAGGGCCGACCCAGGTAGTCCAGTTGCTCGCGGGCCTGTCGCAGGCGTGCTGCAAAGGCTTCGCTGCTCCAGGATTGCCCGGCATAGTTGGCCTTGACCGCCTGGCCGTTGGCGTGGAACAGGCTCCAGTCGAAGTTGAAGCTGTTGGCCTGGTGCCAGCCGAATGCCCCGAAAGAGCTGGCGAACCCCCGGCAGATCGGCCCGGCGGCGTAGATGCCGACCAGGTCCAGCTCACCGGCACCCTGTTGCACCTGGGCCAGCACCTGGCGGCAGTCGGGCAGCGGCTGCTGCAGCAGGTTGCGGCTTTGCCAAGCGCTTTCATCGAGTTGCAGGTAGGGGTCGGCGGCCAGCAGCGGCAGGGTCTGGCGTAGCTGCGCCAGGGCTTGATTCAGGCGCTCGCGGTCGACCTGCGGATCATCCCCGAGGGTGAACTGCAGTTCGGCCTGGCGGCCTTCGCTGACCAGCCGCAGCAGCGCGCTGGCCTGGCTGACGCTGCCGGCCTGGCGAACCCGGGCGTGGTTGAAGCGGATGAACTGCGACTGCTCGGCGCTGTAGCCGAGGGTGAACTGTTCGTCGGTCCGGCGCGCATCGCGCAGGGCCCCGAGCAGGTCTTCGAAACGCTGCAAAGGCGTGGCGGCCATCAGGCGTCTCCTCCGAATACGTCGATCTGGCTGAACACACAGGCGGGCGAGGCGTGCCCGACCCGCACCACCTGGTTGGGCTCGCCCTTGCCACAATTGGGTGTGCCCAGCACCTGGTGGGTACTGCGGTCGCCCACGGCACTGAGGTTGCGCCAGAACCCTGAGGAGATACCACGGTAATTGGGGTTCTTGACCACGCCTTTAAGCTCGCCGTTTTCGATCATCTGGCCCCATTCGCAGCCGAACTGGAACTTGTTGCGCGCATCGTCGATGGACCAGGAGCGGTTGGTGCGCATCAGGATGCCTTTTTCGATGCCAGCGATCAGTTGCGCCAGCGACTGGTCGCCCGGCTCGATGTTGAGGTTGGCCATGCGGTCGATCGGTGCCCGGTTCCAGCCGCAGGCACGGCTGTTGGCCACGCCCTCCAGGCCCGACCGGTACTGCGACAGCGCGCCGCCCAGCGGGCGTAGCAGCAGGCCATCACGGATCAAGAACTGCTTGTGCGCGGGAGTGCCGTCGTCATCGTGGCTGTAGCTGGCGAGTTCTTCGGGGATGCTCGGGTCAAAGGTCACGTTGAGCAGTTTCGAGCCGTACCGCAGTTGGCCGAAGTCGCTGGCCTTGACGAAGCTGGTGCCGGCATAGTTGCGCTCATCGCCGAGGATGCGATCCATCTCCAGGGGGTGGCCGATCGATTCGTGGATCTGCAGCATCATCTGGTCGGGCATCAGCAGCAGGTCGCGCACGCCGCTGGGGGTATTGGGGGCCAGCAGCAACTGCAACGCCTCGTCGGCCACCCGCGCGCCCCCGCCGACCAGGCCGCAGCGCTCGACAACCTCAAGCCCGCCCTGCTGACCGAAGTTCTCCCGGCCCAGGCTACGGCTCTGGCTGTCCTGGCCGTCGCTGGCGGTCACGCTGAACCCTGGGAAGAGAAAGCGCTGGGCGTGGCGCAGCTCGGCGCCGACGCTGTTCAGGTAGACCTGCTCGACCTGACTGATGCCCAGGCTCGCCTGCCAGTTCACCAGGCGGCTGTCCCTGGGCACGCTGGCCGATTCAGCGGCGAGCAGGGCCAGGCAGTCGGCCAGGGGCGGTAGGGGCTGGTCCAGGTTGGGCGAGCAGTAGTCATGGCGCTCGCAAGCCACCGGTTGCGCGCGCAGGTCGAGCAGCGCCAGGTGGGCGATCTGCCGGGCCATGGCTTCGGCCTGTTCCAATGCGCGTTGCAGGCCAGCCAGTGACAGGTCGGCGGTGGCCGCATAGGCTTCCACGCCCTGGATGCGCACGGTCAGCATCGCGCCTTGGTCCTGGCTGAAGAACGGCGGTTCGGCAACATTGCGCCGCACCGACAAGGACTGGAGCGATTGTTGGACGTGACGCAGGGAGAAGACATCCGCCGTGCTGCGCAGCCCGGCGAAGCGCTGGCGCAGCAGGGCGCTGGAATCGAACATGCGGGAACCTCCGTGTGCGGTGGTTCCCCCTCAGAACCACGCCTCGCGCATGCTCAGGCAGGTGTTGTCGCGGGCCTCGAGCAATGCGAGCTCATTATGGCAGCCCGGTACCTCCCAGGTCAGGAAATAACGCGCCGCCTGCAACTTGCCACGGTAGAAATCGCCATCGGCCGGGTTGCCGTGCTCCAGGCCGTGCTGGGCATGGATCGCCTGCTCCAGCCAGCGCCAGCCGATCACGCAGTGGCCAAAGACTCTGAGGTACAGCGCCGAATTGGCCAGCGCACCCGCGACCTGGCCCTGGATCAGGTCGCCCAGCAGACTCAGGGTGATGGGCTGCAGCCGTGCCAGCAGGTGCTCCAGCGGCTGGCGCAGCGTATCGAGGCTGGGGTACTGGCTCGCACGCTTGCCGGTGGCAGCCATCAGCCGTACCAGTTGCTTGAGCCCAGCGCCGCCGTTGTGCCCCAGCTTGCGGCCCAGCAGGTCAAGTGACTGTATGCCCTCGGTGCCCTCATGGATCGGGTTGAGACGGTTGTCACGGTAGTATTGCTCCACCGGATAGTCGCGGGTGTAACCGTGGCCGCCAAGGATCTGGATCGCCAGTTCGTTGGCCTTCAGGCAGTACGCCGAGGGCCATGACTTGACGACCGGCGTCAGCAGGTCAAGCAGGTCCAGGGCCTGATGGCGTTGCTCTGCGCTGTCGGCGGTGTGGGTGTCGTCGAACAGCCGCGCGGCGTATAGCCCCAGGTCGAAGGCGCCTTCGACGTAGGCTTTCTGCATCAGCAGCATGCGCTTGACGTCGCTGTGGGCAATGATCGGCACTGCGGCGCTGGCCGGGTCCTTGTTGTCCGGCAGGCGTCCCTGCGGACGCTGGCGCGCGTAGTCGAGCGAGTGCAGATAGCCGGCATAACCAAGCATCACCGCGCCCATGCCGACCCCGATGCGCGCTTCGTTCATCATCTGGAACATGCACGCCAGGCCCTGGTGCGGCTGGCCGACCAGGTAGCCGACGCACTGGCCGTTGTCACCGAAGTTCAGGGCCGTGGACGTGGTGCCGCGCCAGCCCATCTTGTGGAACAGCCCCGCCAGTACCACGTCGTTGCGCGGCCCAAGGCTGCCGTCGGCATTGACCAGGTACTTGGGCACGATGAACAACGAAATGCCCTTTACTCCAGGCGGAGCGTCCGGCAGCTTGGCCAGGACCATGTGCACGATGTTCTGCGACAGCTCGTGGTCGCCAGCGGAGATGAAGATCTTGTTGCCGCGCAGGCGGTAGCTGCCATCGCCCGCGGGTTCGGCGCGGGTGCGGATATCGGCCAGCGACGAGCCGGCATGGGGCTCGGTCAGGGCCATGGTGCCGAAGTAGCGGCCTTCGATCATCGGCTGCAGGAACAAGCGCTTCTGCTCTGCGGTGCCGAAGCTCTCGATCAGGTTCGCCGCACCCATGGTCAGGAACGGATAGGCCGTGGTGCCCGCGTTGGCTGCCTGGAAGTGCGCGAAGCAGGCCTGCGACACCAGGCGCGGCAACTGCATGCCGCCGGCTTCGAAGTCGCGGTTGGCGTTGAGAAAACCCGCGTCCAGGAAGGCATCGAGCGCCGGCTTGACCTCCTGGATCAGCACGGCCCGGCCGTCCTCGAACCTTGGTTCCTGTTCATCGGCCTTGCGGTTGTGCGGGGCGAAGTATTTTTCGGCGATGGTGCGCGCGGTGGAAAGTGCAGCGTCGAAGGTTTCGCGGCTGTGCTCGGCGAAGCGTTCGCGCTGGGTCAGGCACTCGGCGTCGAGGACTTCATAAAGCTCGAAGGCGAGATTGCGGGCGCTGAGCAGGGTCTCGGGCATGGCGGCGGTCCTTGGATAGGGATGCAGCGAGTCTAGGCAGACGGTTTAGCCCTGCACACTGAAATAGACAGGGGTGATGGCGAGGTAGAACGCGTTGCGGGGGGCTGCGGTGTGTCAGGGGCAGAGGAGTGGCTGATTTTACGGCCGCTGCGCAGCCGTAAATCCGGTATAGGCGGTCTAACAGGTTGAACTTGCTTTTAGCCAGAGCAAAAAAAAAGGAGAGCAAGCTCTCCTTCTTCCAGCGACCACCAATAACGACTTAACCGATCGTCATCAAGCTCGCATTACCTCCCGCCGCCGCAGTGTTGACGCTCAGCGCGCGCTCGATGACCAGGCGTTCCAGGGCGATGTTGGTGTCACCGGCCGAGAGGCCATGAACGCCAACGATCGCGCCGGCACGCTTGGCGATCTGCTCGCAGACGCCGCGCAGCTGGTCCGAATCGCCATGGTGCAGGACGGCGTCGAAAGCGACTTCGTCCTTGTGCCAGTCAGCCACGAGCTGGATCTTCGCTTGCACATCCTTGGGCAGGCGCGCGCGCAGGGCCTTGCCTGGCTCGGCGTCCAGCCAGACGGCGGAACTGCCGACGGCGAGGACCGCAGCCAGCTGGGTGAGCAGGTCGGCTTCGCTGTCGGCCAGGCACAGCACGTGCTCGCGCGGCAGGATGGTGTAGCTGTTGCGTTCACCGGTCGGGCCCGGCAGCAGGCGGCTGATGCCGCTCTGCGACTGCTGGGCGAACTGCTCGCACAACGCGGCCAGCTCGGCTTGCTGGTTGCTGCCCGCCCAGGCCTTGAGGCCTTGCAGGGGCTTGAGCAGGTGCTCGCGCAATGTATTGTCGGTCTTGGTCTGGCCGTCGATGCGCTGGAAGTGCTGCTCGATGGCATCGACCGGACGGGTCGACAGCAGGCGGTACAGGTACAGCGGGCCACCCGCCTTGGGGCCGGTGCCGGACAGGCCTTCGCCGCCGAACGGCTGCACGCCGACCACGGCGCCGACAATGTTGCGGTTGACGTAGACGTTACCGGCATTGACGTTGTCCACCACCTTGGCGATGGTCTCGTCGATGCGGGTGTGCACGCCCAGCGTCAGGCCGTAGCCGGAAGCATTGATCTGCTCGATCAGCTGGTCGAGGTTCCTGCGGTTGTAGCGCACCACGTGCAGCACCGGGCCAAAGATCTCGCGCTTGAGCTCGTCGAAGCTCTCCAGCTCGATCAGGGTCGGCATCACGAAGGTGCCGCGCTTGCATTCCTCGCCGTCGGCCAGGGCCATCTGGTACACGGCGCGGCCTTTCTCGCGCATGCCTTGGATGTGCTTCTCGATACCGGCCTTGGCCTCGGCGTCGATCACCGGGCCGATGTCCACGGACAGGCGCTCCGGGTTACCCAGGCGGCTCTGCGCCATGGCACCCTTGAGCATCTCGATGACGCGGTCGGCGGCGTCTTCCTGCAGGCACAGCACGCGCAGGGCCGAGCAACGCTGGCCAGCGCTGTCGAAGGCCGAGGACACGACGTCGATCACGACCTGTTCGGTCAGGGCGGAGGAGTCGACGATCATGGCGTTCTGGCCGCCAGTCTCGGCGATCAGCGGGATCGGGCGGCCCTGGGCATCCAGGCGGCCGGCGATGTTGCGCTGCAACAGGCGCGCGACTTCGGTGGAGCCGGTGAACATCACGCCTTTGACGCGCTCGTCCCCGACCAGGCGGGCACCCACGGTTTCGCCACGGCCCGGCAGCAGTTGCAGGACGCCTTCGGGAATCCCGGCCTCCAGCAGCAGGCGCACAGCTTGGGCCGCGATCAGCGGGGTCTGTTCGGCCGGCTTGGCCAGCACCGGGTTGCCGGCGGCGAGAGCGGCAGCGACCTGGCCGCTGAAGATCGCCAGCGGGAAGTTCCACGGGCTGATGCACACCACTGGGCCCAGCGGGCGGTGGGCATCGTTGCTGAAGTCATTGCGTGCCTGCACCGCGTAATAGCGCAGGAAATCCACTGCCTCGCGGACTTCGGCGATGGCATTGAGGTAGGTCTTGCCGGCTTCGCGGACCAGCAGGCCCATCAGCGGCTGGATCTCGGCCTCCATCAGGTCCGCGGCGCGTTCGAGGATCGCGGCGCGTTCGGCCGGTGGCGTGGCCTGCCAGATGGGCGCGGCATTGAGCGCGCACTGAATGGCGTTGTCGACATCGCCGACGGTGGCTTCCTGGACCTGGCCGACCACATCGCGGTGATCCGACGGGTTGAGGACAGCCACGGCAGCTTCCTCGCTGGCGGCGCAGTCGAGCCGGGGCACGGCTTTCCAATCGTTGTGGGCGGTGGCCAACAGGGCGCAGGACAGTGATGCCAGGCGGTGTTCGTTGGCCATATCGATGCCGGCCGAGTTGGCCCGCTCGCTGCCGTAGAGGTCACGCGGCATCGGAATACGTGGATGTGGCAAGCCGACGCTGCCTTCCTGGGTGGCGATCTGCTCGATGCTGACGACCGGGTCGGCAACCAGCTCCTGGATCGACAGGGAATGGTCGGCCACGCGGTTGACGAACGAGGTGTTGGCGCCGTTTTCCAGCAAGCGGCGGACCAGGTAGGCCAGCAGGGTCTCGTGGGTACCGACGGGGGCGTAGACGCGGCACGGACGGTTCAGCTTGCCTTCGGCGACCTTGCCCACGACCTGCTCGTACAGCGGTTCGCCCATGCCGTGCAGGCACTGGAACTCGTACTGGCCCGGGTAGTAGTTCTGCCCGGCGATGTGGTAGATGGCCGACAGGGTATGGGCATTGTGGGTGGCGAACTGCGGGTAGATGGCTTCTGGCACCGACAGCAGCTTGCGTGCGCAAGCGATGTAGGAAACGTCTGTGTACACCTTGCGGGTGTAGACCGGGTAGCCTTCCAGGCCTTCGAGTTGCGCGCGCTTGATCTCGCTGTCCCAGTAGGCGCCCTTGACCAGGCGGATCATCAGGCGGTGACGGCTGCGGCGGGCCAGGTCGATGACGTAGTCGATCACGTACGGGCAGCGCTTCTGGTAGGCCTGGATGACGAAACCAATGCCGTTCCAGCCGGCCAGCTGCGGCTCGAAGCACAGGCGCTCGAGCAGGTCCAGCGACAGCTCCAGGCGGTCGGCTTCCTCGGCGTCGATGTTCAGGCCGATGTCGTACTGCTTGGCCAGCAGGGTCAGCGACAGCAGGCGCGGGTACAGCTCTTCCATCACGCGCTCGTATTGGGCGCGGCTGTAGCGCGGGTGCAAGGCCGACAGCTTGATCGAGATGCCTGGGCCTTCATAGATGCCGCGGCCGTGGGAGGCCTTGCCGATCGAGTGGATGGCCTGCTCGTAGGAGGCCAGGTACTTCTGCGCGTCGTGCTCGGTCAGCGCGGCTTCGCCGAGCATGTCGTAGGAGTAGCGGAAGCCCTTGGACTCGAAGCGGCTGGCGTTGGCCAGGGCTTCGGCGATGGTCTCGCCGGTGACGAACTGCTCGCCCATCAGGCGCATGGCCATGTCGACGCCCTTGCGGATCATCGGCTCGCCGCTCTTGCCGATGATGCGGCTGAGCGAAGAGGTCAGGCCGGATTCGTTGTGCGTGGAGACCAGCTTGCCGGTCAGCAGCAGGCCCCAGGTCGCGGCGTTGACGAACAGCGAAGGGCTGTTGCCCAGGTGTGGCTGCCAGTTGCCGGTGCTGATCTTGTCGCGGATCAGTGCGTCACGGGTGCCCTTGTCCGGGATGCGCAGCAGGGCTTCGGCCAGGCACATCAGCGCCACGCCTTCCTGGGACGACAGGGAGAACTCCTGCAGCAGGCCCTGGACGATACCGGCGCGGCCGCCGGCGCTCTTCTGGTTGCGCAGCTTGTCGGCGAGGCTGACCGCCAGCTTGTTGGTCGCATCCGCCATTGGTGCCGGCAGGCGTGCCTGCTCCAGCAGCATCGGCACCACTTCCTGCTCGGGTCGGCGATAGGCGGCAGTGATCGCCGAGCGCAGGACCGACTGCGGCAGGATGCTTTCGGCGAACTCCAGGAAGCACTGATGGTTGTGGTCGGCCTGTACATCGCCGGCGTCATCCGCCGCGCTGCCGGGCTGACCGCTGAGTTCGGTCAGGGTAGCGCCACCCTCGAGCTTCTCCAGGTAATTGAAGATCGCTTGTTTGATCAACCAGTGTGGCGTGCGGTCGATGGACTGCGCAGCTGCCTTGAGTCGCTCACGGGTAGGGTCGTCGAGTTTGACCCCGAGGGTAGTCGTCGCCATTTCTTGTCCTCATTATTGCCACGGCTGTGGCTTAAGCTGGCGCAAGATTAGCTGTCGGACAATTCGGGTGCAACCTAGTGCAACCCAAAATATTCATGAAAGGCGTGCTGCTCGTCTGGCAAGCATGTCCACACCGCGAAAATGGATGTTCTTGGTGCGTTTTTGCATGAACAGCGCCGCTCTTGCTCCGAAAGGGAGCAAAACGGCAAAATTTGTAAGAAAAGTCAGAAGAGGTGCAACTATGGGACAAAAATGGTTGCACCTGAATCGGTTTGTTGCATAGCATTCGCCGCCTGGGTGCAACCGGCTCATGAAGCTGTTGCTACATAACAACAAACGCCAGGGCACAACCTATGGGTGCAAGCAATCCACTTACGATCACCTTCGTGATCTACATCGCGGCAATGGTATTGATCGGCTTCATGGCCTATCGCTCCACCAACAACCTTTCTGACTACATTCTCGGCGGACGCAGCCTCGGCAGCGTAGTGACCGCGCTCTCGGCCGGTGCCTCGGACATGAGTGGCTGGTTGCTGATGGGCCTGCCGGGCGCCATCTACATGTCGGGTCTCTCTGAAGCCTGGATCGCCATCGGCCTGACCGTCGGTGCCTACCTCAACTGGCTGTTCGTCGCCGGCCGCCTGCGCGTGCAGACCGAGCACAATGGTGATGCGCTGACCTTGCCGGATTATTTCGCCAGCCGCTTCGAAGACAAGAGCGGCCTGCTGCGGATCATCTCGGCAGTGGTCATCCTGGTGTTCTTCACCATCTACTGCGCCTCGGGCATTGTCGCTGGCGCCCGCCTGTTCGAAAGCACCTTCGGCATGTCGTACGAGACCGCGCTGTGGGCCGGTGCCGCGGCAACCATCGCCTACACCTTCGTCGGTGGCTTCCTGGCAGTGAGCTGGACCGACACCGTGCAGGCCTCGCTGATGATCTTCGCGCTGATCCTCACGCCGGTCATCGTGCTGATCGCCACGGGCGGCTTCGACACCACCTTCCTGGCCATCGAAGCGCAGAACCCGGCGAACTTCGACATGTTCAAGGGTGCCACCTTCATCGGCATCATCTCGCTGATGGGCTGGGGCCTGGGCTACTTCGGCCAGCCGCACATCCTGGCCCGCTTCATGGCCGCCGACTCGGTGAAGTCGATCGCCAAGGCCCGACGCATCTCCATGACCTGGATGATCCTGTGTCTGGCCGGTACCTGCGCGGTGGGCTTCTTCGGCATCGCCTACTTCTCGGCCAACCCTGAGCTGGCAGGCCCTGTCACGGAAAACCACGAGCGCGTGTTCATCGAGCTGGCGAAGATCCTGTTCAACCCGTGGATTGCCGGTGTGCTGCTGTCGGCCATCCTGGCGGCGGTCATGAGCACCCTGAGCTGCCAGCTGCTGGTGTGCTCCAGCGCCTTGACAGAGGACTTCTACAAGGCGTTCCTGCGCAAGAACGCCTCGCAGGTCGAGCTGGTCTGGGTCGGTCGGATGATGGTGCTGGCTGTCGCGCTGATCGCCATCGCCCTGGCCGCCAATCCGGAAAACCGCGTACTGGGCCTGGTCGCCTATGCCTGGGCCGGCTTCGGCGCCGCCTTCGGGCCGGTGATCCTGCTCTCGGTCCTGTGGAAGGGCATGACCCGTAACGGCGCGCTGGCCGGGGTCGTGGTCGGTGCCGTGACCGTGATCCTGTGGAAGAACTTCGACACACTGGGCCTCTACGAGATCATCCCAGGCTTCCTGTTCGCCAGTATCGCGATCATCGTGGTCAGCAAGCTGGGGCGTCCGACCAGCAGCATGATCTCGCGCTTCGAGAGCGCCGACGCGGCCTATCACGCCAACAAGTGATACGTTGCTGAGCCCTCCATGACACGGCCCGCGCCTCCCCGAGGCGCGGGCCGTTGTCGTTTCGGCGGCCATCACCTGACGGCCGCGGCCCGACAAGGTAAACTTCCCGGTCTTGCAGGAGTTGCCATGAACTATCGTCACGCCTTCCACGCCGGCAACCACGCCGACGTCTTCAAACACCTTGTACTGACCCGGCTGATCGCCCTGATGTCACGCAAGGAGCAACCATTCGCCTACCTCGACACCCATGCCGGGCTGGGCCTGTATGACCTGCAGGGCGACCAGGCGACGCGCACGGGTGAATACCTGGACGGCGTCGCCCGGCTCTGGGGGCGCGAGGACCTGCCGGCGACCGCCGCCGATTACCTGCGCATCATCCAGCGCCTCAATCCCGACGGCGAGCTGCGCTATTACCCGGGGTCGCCCGAGCTTGCCCGGCGCCTGATGCGCCAGCAGGACCGCGTGCAGCTCAACGAGAAGCACCCCGAGGATGGTCGCCTGCTCAAGGAAAACATGAAGAAGGATCCTCGGGTGACGGTGCACCTGGGCGAGGGCTGGCATGTGCCGCGGGCACTGCTGCCGGTGCAGGAAAAACGCGCGGTGATGCTCATCGATCCGCCGTTCGAGCAGGCCGACGAGCTCAAGCGTTGCAGCCAGGCGATGAAAGAGGCCATCGGCCGCATGCGCCAGACCGTCGCGGCCATCTGGTACCCGATCAAGGATCAGCGCCAGCTGGTGCGCTTCTACCAGGACCTGACCAGCACTGGCGCGCCGAAGTTGCTGCGGGTCGAGTTGTACGTGCATCCCCAGGACAGCCCGCAGGGCCTGAACGGCTCGGGCCTGGCCATCGCCAATCCGCCGTGGGGCCTGGAAGAGGAACTGCGCGAATTGCTGCCGTGGCTGTCCCAGGTGCTGGCGCAAAGCCAGGGCAGCTGGCGCATGGACTGGCTGATCGCCGAGTAGGTCGGGCTGCTCCTACAGACACCCCGCTTTGCGTTATAATCCCGCCCTTTCGCTGCCTTCCGCCCCCTGAGGCCCAGGCGCATTTTCAAAGAATGAAGAGGCTAGACCCTTGGCATTGACGATTCTTGGCCTGTCCGGCGCCCTTAGCCATGATCCTTCCGCGGCCCTGTACATCGACGGCAAGCTGATTGCCGCCGCTGAAGAAGAGCGCTTCGTGCGTGACAAGCACGCAAAGAACCGCATGCCCTACGAGTCGGCGAAGTTCTGCCTGGAACAGGCCGGCATCAAGCCGTCGGACGTCGACGTGGTGGCCATTCCCTTTGCGCCGATCAGCCTGTTCGGCGAGGCCCGCTGGCACTACGCCAAGCGCTACTGGTACGCGCCAGACCGCGCCCTTGACGCGATCCTGATGGGTAACCGGCGCTACAAGCGCTACCGCAAGAAGATCGTCTGGTGCCTGGAGCAGCTGGGCTTCGATCCGAAGAAGATCAAGATCGAACCGGTCGAGCACCACCTGGCCCATGCCTCCAGCGCCTACCATTGCTCGGGCTTCAAGGAAAAGACCGCGATCCTTGGTATCGACGGCAAGGGTGAGTACGCCACCACCTTCTTCGGCTATGGCGAAAACGGCAAGATCCACAAGATCAAGGAATTCTTCGATCCGGATTCGCTCGGTGGCCTGTACGGTGCAATCACCGAGTTCCTCGGTTTCGAGATGCTCGACGGCGAGTTCAAGGTCATGGGCATGGCGCCCTATGGCGACGCCAGCAAATACGATTTTTCGCGCCTGGCCAGCTTCGAGAATGGCGAACTGGTGATCAACACCGAGTACGCCAACGTCATCGGCCTGCGTCGCTACAAAGAGAAGGGCAAGGGCTTCTACTTCTCGCCCAAGCTGATCGAGTGGCTGGGTCCCAAGCGTGAAGGCGACATCGCCGACGAGCCGTACATTCACTACGCGGCCAGCATGCAGGCGCTGTTCGAGAAGCTGGCCCTGCAGATGATCGACCATTACCTGGGCGACATCCTCAAGGAAACCGGCAAGCTGGCCTTCGCTGGCGGCTGTGCGCTGAACGTCAAGCTCAACCAGAAGATCATTGCCCGTCCCGACCTCAAGGAACTGTTCGTCCAGCCGGCTTCCGGCGACGCCGGAACCGCGGTCGGCGCAGCCGCCTATGTGTCCCATGCCCGTGGCGTGCCGGTGGAGAAGATGGAGCATGTCTATCTGGGCCCCGCGTACTCCAACGAGGACGTCATCGCCGCCTGTGCCCGCCATGCGAGCCAGCCGAAATGGCGCAAGATCGACGACATGCCGCAGCGCATCGCCAAGATCATGGTCGACGGCAACCCGGTGGCCTGGTTCCAGGGCCGCATGGAGTTTGGTCCGCGTGCCCTGGGCGGTCGCTCGATCATCGGCTGCCCGAGCGTCCCGGGCGTGGCCAACCGGATCAACGAGCAGATCAAGTTCCGTGAGCGCTGGAGGCCTTTCTGCCCGTCGATGCTCGATACCGTCGGTCCGCAGATGATCAAGGTCGACCACCCGGCACCCTTCATGACGTTCACCTTCGAAGTTGCCGAAGCGTGGAAGACCCGCGTGCCGGAAGTGGTCCACGAGGACGGTACCTCGCGGGCCCAGGTGCTCAAGCGCGAGTACAACCCGCGCTACTACGACATGATGAAGGCCCTGGAAGACCTGACCGGCAACGGCGTGTCGCTGAACACCTCGCTGAACCGTCGTGGCGAGCCCATGATCTGCTCGCCAACCGACGCGCTGAACATGTTCTTCGGGTCCGACCTGCAGTACCTGATCATGGAAGACATCCTGGTGGTCAAGGATGGCGCGGAGCTGTATGACCAGCCGCTCTGAACCGCGCATCCTGCAGTTCTGCCATGGCTACGACGGGCCTTTCCTGGATTGCGCCCGCCAGTATGCCAGCCTGTTCGCTGGCCGCGGCTACAAGGTCACCACGGTGTTTCTCACCGGCGCTGCCGACCCCGAGGTTGCCGCCGGCTGCGACTCGGATGAGGTGCTGTTCCTGGCGTTCAGCTCCAAGGCCGTGCGCGGCCTGAAGCTCGGGGCGATTCGTGCCTTGCGGCGCATCGCCGCCGAGCGCGCGTTCAGTTTCTGCATTGCCCACCGGTTCAAGCCGATCTATGTCGCGCTGCTCGGCACGCGCCTGCCGGTGATCGGCGTGCACCATGCCTTTGGTGATTACCAGCGGTCCGGTCGGCGCCTGTTCGCCAACCTGCACCGCCAGCGCCTGAGCCTGCTGGGCGTTTCGGACGCGGTGCGCGACGACATGCGCCGCTGCCTGCCGCAGTGGCCAGCCGAACGTATCCAGACGCTCTACAACCGCATCGACATCGAGGCATTGCGGGCCATCCAGGTGCCTGCCGCCGAGGCACGCCTGGCCCTGGGTCTCGATCCGCAAGCGTGGATCGTCGGCAACGTCGGGCGCCTGCATCCGGACAAGGACCAGGCCACCTTGCTGCGCGGCTTCGCCCAGGCCCTTCCTGGTCTGCCCGCCGGGGCGCGCCTGGCAGTGCTGGGCAAGGGGCGCCTGGAAGATTCGCTCAAGGCCCTCGCCGCGGAGCTGGGCGTGGCCGCGCAGGTGGACTTCCTTGGCCAGGTGCCAGATGCCCGCCGTTACTTCCAGGCCTTCGACGTGTTTGCCCTGAGCTCCGATCACGAGCCGTTTGGCATGGTCCTGCTGGAGGCCATGGTCGCCGGCGTGCCGGTGCTGGCCACGGCTTGTGGGGGTGCCCGCGAAGTGGTCGAAGGGGTTGGCATGCTGTTCCCGCTGGGGGATGCCGGGCAACTGGCCCAGGGCCTGCAACACATGGCCCAGCTCGATGAGGCCCAGCGCCGCGCGTGCGCCGAGCACATGCTGCAGCGCTTGCACGAACGCTTCTGTGATCAAGCCGTGCGGGACACCTTCTGGCAGTTGCCGCAGGTACGTGCCCTGGCGGTGGAGGCTTGATGCTCAATCTTCTCAAGGCCTGGCGCGAACGTGGCTGGACGGTCATCGATGCCGCCACCTATGCCCAGGCTTGGCAGCGCTTCGGCGGCAGTGTCGCGACCCACCCGCGGGTGCTTGAGCCGTTGGCCGAACTGGCACAAATCCCGGTGCGCTACCTGGGCTGGTATCAGGGTAACGAGCTCAAGGCCGCGATCCCGACCTGGGGCCGTCAGCTGGCGCTGTCCAAGGATGTGCTCAAGCGTGCGGGTAAAAAGGGCCTGTTCGACCTCGGCAATGCCGAGCTGATCCTCCCGGCGGCGGCGGATGCCGCCGCCCCGTTGCGACATGCCGGACGTTACCTGTCCGAGCTCAACCAGGGGCGTTTCGCAGGCCTCAAGGTGCAGCGCGAGCAGTTGGCCATGGCCCGGGCCCATGAAGACCTGTCGAAGAAGTTTCGCTACAACCAGCGCCGCGAACTGCGGCTGCTGGAAGAGGCGGGTGGCCAGGTGCGTCCGGTCAGTGACTTCACGGCCAGCGAGATGGCCGCCATGTACTGCGACCTGTTCCAGCGCCGCTGGGGTTTTGCGGCCACTGGCGCGGCGCGCATGGCCGAGGTGATCGAGCGCTTGCGCGAGCTGATGATCGGTTCGGTACTGTTTCTTGAAGATGCCCCGATCGCCATCCAGCTGGTATATCGCGTCGAGGCGCCGGAGTGGATCAGCGTCGAGTACGTCAACGGTGGCGTCGACCCGGACACCAAGGCCTTCAGCCCTGGTAGCGTGCTGAGCTTCCTCAATACTCAGGCGGCCTGGGAGGATGCGCAAGCGCGCAACAAGCCGCTGCGGTTCTCCTTCGGTCGTGCCGATCGCGAATACAAGGACCGTTGGTGCAACCCTGTGCCGGTGTTTCAGGTGTGAGCCGCAAGCAGCAGTTGCTCAAGCGGCATCGGCGTAACAAGCGCCTGGGCCTGCTGGCAGCGCTGGTGCTGCTGGTCGCCCTTGGCGTCGCCGTGCAATGGTGGCTGCCCCTGCTGTTGCTGCCGTTGCTCTGGGCTGCCCACGAAGCCTGGTTCGCCGATCACCTGTTCTACTCGCCGGCTGAGGATTACGCCTACCAGTTCGGTGAGCAGGCCCGCGAGCTGCCGGTGTCGCTGTGCGACGGCCTGGTGTTGCCCGATACCGTGCTGGCGCTCGATGGCAGCGAGACCCTGCTCCTCGAGGTGCGGGTCAAGGCAGGCTGGCTGGGGCGCTTGCTCGACCCGGTGGTGGAACTGCTGACCGATGAAACGCGCGACCGGCAGACGTTCGAGCGCGGGGTCAATGGCACGCGCTTCCTCAACCTGACGGGTCTTGGCGCGCCCCTGATGGCGAGCCGCTTGCGCCTGCGCGCACGCCACTGCCGCCTGCTGGGCGAGGCGCGAGTGTGGCTGACGCCGGGCGTGGAGCTGCGCCGGCGGCGGATCATGGTCATCGCGCCCCACGCCGACGATGCGGAACTTGCCGCCTATGGCCTCTACAGCCAGGCTGACGAGGCTTGGGTGGTGACCCTGACGGCCGGCGAGATCGAAGCCGAGCACTACCAGCGCATGGGCCTGGACAAGGCCGAGGCCGCGCGCCTCAAAGGCCGTCTGCGCGCCTGGGACAGCATCGCCGTGCCTCGCTGGGCCGGTGTGCCCGAATCACGTTGCGTGCAGCTGGGCTACTTCTGTCTCCAGCTGCCCACCATGCAGGCCAACCCGGGCCAGCCGGTTGCCTCGCGCGAAGCGCAGATGGCCGACATCCGCCCGTTCCGTTGCTTCAATCCCACCCTGTTGCCTGCTGATGCCGACGGTGCGCCGACCTGGAACAACCTGCTGGCGGACCTGCGCGCCCTGTTGCTCGAAGCGCGTCCCCAGGTGCTGGTGATGCCGCACCCGCGGCTCGACCCGCACCCGGACCACCTTTGTGCCCAGGCCGCGGTACTCCAAGCCCTGCAAGGGCTGGCCTGGCAGCCTGAAACCCTGCTGTGCTATGCCAACCACCTGCATGACAACGACCGTTGGCCGATGGGCGACAGCGGCGATGGCGTGGCGCTGCCGCCGCAGCTGAGCGCGCAGGAGGCCTGGGCGCCCTGCAGCGTGGTGCTGGATGTGGCCACCCAGCGTGACAAGGCCATGGCCTTGGGCATGATGCACGACCTGCAGCCGCCCGCGCCGTTCAAGCGCCGGCTACGCCGCTGGCTGCAGCGTTGGCTGGCGGGCCGGCGCCCATCGCCCTTTGGTGAAAACGAGTTCTTCCGCAAGGCGGTGCGCCGACATGAACTGTTCTGGCGGCGCGAGCTGTAACGCGATGAGTGATCGACTGCTGTGGCGCCACGAGCCCCAAGGAATGCAATGAAAGTCCTATTTCTGGTGCAGAAGGAACAACGGGCGATCCTCGATCGTCTGTATGAAGGCGTTGCCGCCAATTGCGACTGCGACCTGCGCTGGCTTAGCAGCGACGAGCAGCGCAACCTGCGCCGTTACTTCAGGCGTGAGGTCGATGTCACGCAGTACGACCGCATCGTCTTTTTCCTGCGCTTCAAGCAGGAGATCCGTCAGGTCGGTTTCATCCGCACGCTGCCCAACCTGGTGATTCTCGAGCACGATGCCTACCAGAACTACATCCCCTGCAAGTACACCGGCAAGTTCAGCGCGCATTATCGCAAACTGCCGTGGGCACGGGTGATCAGCTCCGGCTACGTGGTCAGCGAGCGGTTGCGTCAGGAAGGCTTCGACGCCGTATTCGTGCCCAAGGGCTACGATGAGCAATTGCTCGGCGACCAAGGGCGCGAGCGCGATATCGAACTGGCCTTTGTCGGCAGCACCAAGAGCGTGGCCTACAGCGGGCGCAAGGCGCTGCTCGATGAGCTGGGACAAGTGGAAAACCTAGTGGTGACCCGCACCAAGTCGGGTGAGGACTACTGCAATACGCTCAACCGGATACGTTTTTTCGTCAGTGCCGATGTTGGCATGGGCGAGTACATGATCAAGAATTTCGAGGCGATGGCGTGTGGATGCGTGCTGCTGGCCTATGACCAAGGCGCGGCGGAAAACCGTGCCCTGGGACTGCAGGACATGCACAACGTGGTCCTCTACAGCAGCATTCCCCAGCTTCAGGAGAAGCTTGGGATACTGCGCAGCGACCCGGCCCTGGCCGCGCGGATTGCGGCCAACGGCCGCGAGCTCGCGGTTTCGGGCTTTAGTTTTACCCAGGTTGGCCGTAGCATCGTCCAGCACATGCAAGCCCCTCTGCGCCCGCGCCCGGCACTCACTGCCTGGCAGCGTCTACGACTGAGGCTGGGTCTGTGACTCACTCACTTCGTTCCCCAGGGATGGGGCTCGAGCAGCTGAAAACCTTCAAGCGGAGGGAGCCCGGTGCGCTTCTCTGATAGCAGTGATATCACCCTGGTGGTGACCAGTTGCGGGCGCTTCGACCTGCTCAAGGCCACCCTGGAAAGTTTCGACCGCTTCAATACCGCGCCGATCCGCGAGGTCTTCATCACCGAGGACTCGGGCGACCAGGCGGTGCACGCGGCGATACCCGCGAACTGGAAAGGCCATTGCACGGTGTTCGTCAACACGCCGAAGCTTGGCCAGCTGGCCTCGATCGACCTGGCCTATGGGCAGGTCAAGACGCCGTACATCTTCCATTGCGAAGACGACTGGCAGTTCTATCGCCCAGGCTTCGTCGAGGACTCGCGGTCCATTCTGCAAGTCAGTCCGCACCTGCTGCAGGTGTGGCTGCGCAGCTATGCCCATGACCTGGCGATCCACAGCCCGTACATTCACTTGGGCGATCGCCAGGTGATCGGGGGCGTTCCCTGTTACCCGCTGCTCTCGGAGAAGGCCGAATGGCAGAGCTTTTCCCTCAATCCCGGCTTGCGCCGACTCAGCGATTATCAGCGATGCGCGCCGTTTAGCGCCTATGCTGGAGAAAAAGCACTGTCGCGGCGCTATGCCGAATTGAACCTGACCGCTGTCACCCTGGAGGGCGATGCGGTACTGCACACGGGGTTCGGCAGTCATGTCACTTTGCCTGAGGAGCGCCAACGCAAGGAACGTCGGCGGCAGCGCGACCGCATGAAGATACTGTCGGTGCTATTGCTGGGTGTTTTGCTCGGCGCGGGTATCGGCTATATCGCAAGTTGAAAAGTCTGCTTATTGGCCGAACAGCCGGGAAAGGGGACACTTCCCCATGAATATCGTAAACGTGATGTGGGCCGGCGGCTCCGCATATCTGTCTGTCCATAAAGTCCATCAGCAGATTCTCTCCCAGGCGGGTGAAAACGCCACCATCACCAGTTGGTTGTTGCAAGGCAGAGGTGTCTGCTGCTCCATCGGCCAGACCCGTGAATGGCATCTGCCGCACCGTCTGCTCAAGGGGCGGCTGCTCTGGCGCCTGCTGCGTCCATGGCTGCGCCTGCGCTTGCGTCGCGCCCTGCAGCAAGGCGGCGCGCAGGTCCTGCTGCTCGATGGCCTGGGTGTCGCGCGGCTGATGCTGCCAGTGCTGGAAAAAATGCCGGAGGTCCGCGCGACCGTATTGTTCCATGGGTCGACGCGCCTGCATCCTCAGGACATCCGCCTGCTGCGCATGGTCCCGGCCGAACGCCTGACCATCGCCGCGGTGTCTTCCACGCTGGCCACTGCCTTGGAAAAAGACCTGGGTCGCCCCGTTCAGGCCGTTCGCATTGCCCTTGACCCACACGCCTTCCAGCGCAACCTGCTGTCCGTCACCCAGGCGCGGCAGGCACTGGGCCTGCCGAGCGATGGGCAGGTAATGGGCGCGGTCGGCCGGCTGGTCGACAGCAAGGGCTTCGACTTCCTGCTGGAGGTCTTCGCCAGGGCCAGCGCCGACCAGCCAGCGCTGAGGCTGGTCATCCTTGGGGAAGGCGAGATGCGCCCACACCTTGAGGCGCGCATCGACTCGCTCGGGCTGGCAGGCCGCGTGGTGTTGGGCGGGCATCGTCCTGACCTGACGCGACTGTACCGGGCGTTCGACTGGCTGCTGGTGCCCTCTCGTTCAGAAGGCCTGGGATTGGTGGTGCAGGAGGCGGTGATGGCCGGCGTGCCGGTGCTGTGCAGCGACCTGCCGGTGTTTCGCGAACAGCTCGGCGACCTGCAGTGTTACCTGCCCATCGCCGATATCGACGCCTGGACGGCCGCCCTCCAACGCTGCGCCACGCGGTCGCCTGGCGAGCTGGCGCATGCCCAACTCGAGGCATTGGCGCCTGAGCTGGCCTGGGAGCGGTTCTGCGAGCGCTCGGCGCAGATGCTGCAGCGCTGACGTGTCAGCGACGCAGCAGGACCTGTTCGAAATCAGCCAGGGGGAACTGCCCGGTGAGGTTCTCCCGGTTGATATAACGAACGAAGTGCTGCACGTTGCGCCGGACCATGCGCGGTGGCAGCGGCGCGCGCATGAAGCGCATGTCGGCCACGTCGATCAGGCCCATGCGCTGGTCGGGAGTGACGACCACGTTACCCAGGTGCAGCGAGCGAAAGTAGATCCCCGATCGATGCAAGTGGCGGATCAGCTCGATCAGTTCGGGCAGGCGCACCGACCAGCTGAAGCCCGGCTCACGCGACAACTGCAGCAAGGTCTGCCCCGGCAGCGGCCGATAGAGCACGGCCGTCTTGCCCGGCGTCTCGAGCTTGTGATGGCTGATCACTTCCAGCGTCGGGATGCCCAGTTGCGCCAGGCGCGCGGCGTTGTCCATGAAGCGCTGCGAGTAGGGACGCAGCAATGCAGAGGAAATCAGACGCTTGCGACGAAAAACCTTGAGGATATTTCCGTCCTCGAGCAGGTAGACTTTGGCGCCGTAGCTATCTGCCTCGAGGACCTTGGCGCCGAGTGTCAGCTGATCGAAGTCGACCTGGGAGAGCGGGGTGCTTTGCATGAATAAAGCCTTGTCTTCTGGCAAGCAAATGACCGGCAATAATGCCGAAAAAGGTACGGATATACCATGACGGCGTCATTCGAATCATCGGGAGAACGGATGTTGTATGAGAGACGCTGGGCCCAGGCCTGGTTGGCGTTCGGTTTTCTCTGGTTCCTCGGCGCCATCGCGCTGGCCCCCAGCAACAAGCTCTATCAGCAAGGGCTGATCCTGTTCTTCTGGCTGCCGGCGTTGCTGCTGGGCTGGTCGGCACGACGGCTGCTGCTTCAGGTCTGGCAGCAGCAACGGGCGCTCTGGGCCAGCATGCTCCTGCTCCTGGGCTGGTGCGCTTTGAGCCTTGGCTGGTCGAGTACCGAGGAGGGCGGTCGCGAGGGCAAGCGTCTGCTCTACATCGTGCTGTTCCTGCTGCCGTTTCCCCTGCTGGCGCAGGCCGGGATGGCGCGGGCCAGGCGCCTGCTGCAGCTTGGCGGCGGGCTTTTGGGCATCGCCGCGCTGATTTCGATCGTCCATTACTACGGGGCGCTCGGTCACTCCCTGAGGACCCGGCTCGAAGGCATCGGAGAGATCTCCCATCCAATCCTCGGCGCCTACGTCATCGGCGCCGCGGTAGTCTGGCTGCTGCATGCCTGGCCGCGTCATCGTGCGGCCCTGGGCGCCTGGGCCTTGTCCCTGCTGTGTCTGGGCGCCTTCGTAGTCCTCAGCCAGAGTCGCGGCGCCGCCCTGGCGCTGGTGATCACCCTGGTGCTGGCGCCGCTCTGGTGCCGGGACAAGCGCAGCGTGCTGGTGGCCTTGGCATCCCTGGCGGCGACGGGCGTGGCCTTCGCGATGATGCATGACCTGATCATGATCCGCGGTTCGTCCTTCCGCCCCGAGATCCTGCTGTCGTCGCTGCACATGATCGGCGAGAATCCCTGGACCGGGCTGGGCCTGGGTGCGACCTACCGGGTCGAGGCCGTGGGTATCGTGTTCGACCACACCCACAACATGTTCACTCACGTCGCCCTCGAGCTTGGTATCCCCGGCATGCTGCTCTGGGTGGCGGTCTGGCTGTGCGCCCTGCGCGAGATCTGGCGCGCCCGCCACAGCCCCTTCGGCAAGATGGCGCTGGCGCTCTGGGTGTTCTCGTCCCTGACCATGCAGTTCGATGCCGCCAGCCTGACTGGCACACCGCGTGCGGAGTGGTTCATCAGCTGGCTGCCGATCGGTCTGGCGGCGATGTTGCCTTGGACGCATGGTGCAGGCAAAGGCTGTGGTAAAATTTCCGGTTCTACCCGAACAGCGAGCTCCATGATGGCCGATTCACCGCGACAGGCGGAGCAGAACTCCAGCCTGAAGATCTACTTCCGGCTGCTGAGCTATGTGAAACCCTACCTGGGCATTTTCCTGCTGAGTATCCTAGGGTTCGTGATCTTCGCCTCGACCCAGCCCATGCTGGCCGGGATTCTCAAGTACTTCGTCGATGGTCTGAGCAATCCGCAAGCGGTGTTGTTCCCCACCGTGCCTTACCTGCGCGACCTGGAGTTGCTGCAGGCCGTGCCCCTGCTGATCATACTGATCGCGGCGTGGCAGGGGCTGGGGTCGTTTCTGGGCAACTACTTCCTGGCCAAGGTTTCCCTGTGCCTGGTTCATGACCTGCGGGTCGAGTTGTTCAACAAGCTGCTGGTACTGCCTAACCGCTACTTCGACAACCACAACTCCGGGCACTTGATCTCGCGCATCACCTTCAACGTGACCATGGTCACCGGTGCCGCCACCGATGCGATCAAGGTGGTGATCCGTGAAGGCCTGACCGTGGTCTTCCTGTTTGCCTACCTGCTGTGGATGAACTGGAAATTGACCTTGGTGATGGTCGCGATTCTGCCGATCATCGCCTTGATGGTGAGCACCGCCAGCAAGAAATTCCGCAAGCAGAGCAAGAAGATCCAGGTGGCCATGGGCGACGTGACCCATGTGGCCTCCGAGACCATCCAGGGTTACCGGGTGGTGCGCAGCTTCGGCGGCGAAGGCTACGAAGAACGGCGCTTCCGCGCGGCCAGCCAGGGCAACACCGACAAGCAACTGCGCATGACCAAGACCGGCGCGGTGTACACGCCGATGCTGCAATTGGTGATCTACAGTGCCATGGCGGCCCTGATGTTCCTGGTGCTGTTCCTGCGCGGTGAGGCGTCTGCCGGTGACCTGGTGGCCTATATCACCGCCGCGGGCCTGCTGCCCAAGCCGATCCGCCAGCTGTCCGAAGTCAGCTCGACCATTCAGAAAGGCCTCGCCGGCGCCGAGAGCATCTTCGAGCAGCTCGACGAGCAGCCTGAGGTCGATCACGGTACCGTCGAGAAAGAGCGGGTCCAAGGCCGTCTCGAAGTGCGCAACCTGAGCTTCACCTACCCCGGCACCGAGCGCCAGGTGCTCACCGACATCAGCTTCACCGCCGAACCTGGGCAGATGATCGCGCTGGTCGGTCGTTCAGGCAGCGGCAAGTCGACCCTGGCGGCGCTGATCCCACGCTTCTATCACCACGACCAGGGCCAGATCCTGCTCGACGGCGTGGAGATCGAGACCTATCGCCTGCGCAACCTGCGTCGCCATGTTGCCCAGGTGACCCAGCACGTCACCCTGTTCAACGACACCGTGGCCAACAACATCGCCTATGGCGACCTGGCAGGCGCCCCCCGTGAGGCGATCGAGGCCGCTGCCACCGATGCCTACGCCAAGGACTTCGTCGAGCAGTTGCCCAAGGGCTTCGACACCGAGGTGGGCGAGAACGGCGTCCTGCTGTCCGGTGGCCAGCGCCAGCGCCTGGCGATCGCCCGGGCGCTGCTGAAGAACGCGCCATTGCTGATCCTCGACGAGGCCACCTCGGCGCTGGACACCGAGTCGGAGCGGCATATCCAGGCCGCCCTGGATCACGTCATGCAAGGGCGCACCACCCTGGTCATCGCCCACCGCCTCTCGACCATCGAGAAGGCCGACATGATCCTGGTCATGGACCAGGGCCGGCTGGTGGAGCGCGGCACCCATGCCGAGCTGCTCGAAACCAATGGCCATTATGCCCGCCTGCATGCCATGGGCCTGGATGAGCCGGTCCAGGCCAATATCACCTGAAGGCCAACGGTTCGGGGCCTGTCGGGCCCCGATCGTTACCGTCGATTGCAAAGACGCAGGTGGCCATAAAGCCGTCGCCTGGCCTGTGCTAATATCCGCCCCTGTTTAATTTTTCCATATGGGTTGCCCATGAAGTTGTCCATGCCGCTTTTCGATCAAGCCCCGGTTCTGGTGGTCGGCGATGTCATGCTCGACCGCTACTGGCATGGCGGTACCTCGCGGATCTCGCCCGAGGCGCCGGTACCGGTGGTCAAGGTCGAACAGATCGAGGACCGTCCGGGCGGCGCGGCCAACGTCGCGCTGAACATCGCCGCCTTGGGCGCGCCGGCCTCGCTGGTCGGCGTTACCGGCCAGGACGAAGCTGCCGACAGCCTGGCCAACAGCCTGCAGGCGGCGGGCGTGCGTTCGATCTTCCAGCGTATCGCGCACCAGCCGACCATCGTCAAGCTGCGGGTCATGAGCCGCCACCAGCAACTGCTGCGCATCGACTTCGAAGAGCCCTTCGCCACCGATCCGCTGTCGCTGGGCGCCGAGGTCGATGTCTTGCTCGAGGGCGTCAAGGTCCTGGTCCTCTCCGACTACGGCAAGGGCGCATTGCGCAATCACCAGCAACTCATCCAGGCCGCTCGCGCCAAAGGTATTCCGGTGCTGGCCGATCCCAAGGGCAAGGATTTCTCGATCTACCGTGGCGCCAGCCTGATCACCCCCAACCTCAGCGAGTTCGAGACCATCGTTGGCCGCTGTGCCGACGAGTCAGAGCTGGTTGCCAAGGGCCTGCAGCTGATGCAGGAGCTTGACCTGGGCGCCTTGCTGGTGACCCGCGGCGAGCATGGCATGACCCTGC
>JAEWGL010000236.1 GCA_023388335.1 Pseudomonadota bacterium
CTGGTAGCTCGTCGGGCTCATAACCCGAAGGTCGTCGGTTCAAATCCGGCTCCCGCAACCATATTCGTCAGAACAAACCCCGCCTGTTTGCAACAGGCGGGGTTTGTTGCATCTGGGCCATGGGAAACTACGCGAGCCCTGCTCTTCGGTCATCGCGCGCCATGTCTGGGCAATAGACGCCAGCTTCGCACAGCCGACTCGCTCGCCCCCTGTTTCATGAAACTTCTTTAAGCAGGCAAGGCTACAGGCGCGGGCTACTATTGGGCCACGACTCCTCCCACAGGGATTGCCACTTGGCCGCCTACCCTCTCCACCTCGCGCGTTGCTCGAGGTGACCGATGAACGCCCCTTCGCCTGAAGAACCCACACCTGTCACCGCTGCCCTGCCGGTGGCCGTGCAACGATTACCCTGGCTTGAGCGACTGAGCAAGTACCGTCAACCCCTGATCCTGGTGCTGACCTTGGTGCTGTTTGCCATCGCGTTGGTTGCCTGTCGGCACCTGCTCAGCGAATTGGACATCTACGCCCTGCACGATGCCCTGCTCAGCGTTCCTTCTGGCGCAGTGGCCGCTGCCGTGCTGGCTACCGCGGTCGGTTTCCTGATCCTGCTCGGCTACGAATGGTCCGCCAGCCGCTATGCTGCGGTGAAGCTATCGCCTGCCACCCTGGCCATGGGTGGCTTCAGCGCTTTCGCCATCGGCAATGCCATCGGCCTGTCGATGCTGTCGGGCGGTTCGGTGCGCTATCGCCTCTATGCACGCCAGGGCCTGGGAGCTGCCGAAATTGCCCGCATGACGCTGTTCGCCAGTCTCTCGCTGGGCTGCGCGCTGCCACCCCTGGCGGCGCTGGCAACACTCAGCGACTTGCCGGCCGCCGCCGCTGCCTTGCGCCTGCCGCCCGTGCTGCTCGCGAGCATGTCGATCTGCGTACTGGTGATGGCGAGCGCACTGGCTTATGGTCTGTACCGCCGGCGCCTGCCGGAACAGCCGCTGGCCGACAGCCTGTTGGTCCGCTTCGGCCGACGCACACTGCGTCTGCCCGCCGCACGCCTGGTCGGCCTACAGCTACTGATCACCGCGCTGGACGTGGCCGCCGCGGCGACCGTGCTGTACCTGCTGCTGCCCGAAGCGCCGCCCTTCGCTGCGTTTGTGCTGGTGTACCTGCTGGCCCTGGCGGCAGGGGTGCTCAGCCATGTGCCAGGCGGCGTAGGGGTGTTCGAAGCCGTGCTGCTGGCGGCGTTCGCCGATCAGCTCGGCGCCGCTCCGCTGGCTGCCGCGCTGTTGTTGTATCGCCTGATCTACGTGGTGCTACCACTGTTGCTGGCGTGTGTACTGCTACTGGCCAACGAGGCGCGACGCCTGCTGTTTGCCCAGCAGGCCCTCAGGGCAGCCTCGGGACTGGCTGCACCGGTATTGGCGATCCTGGTGTTTCTGTCTGGCGTCGTGCTGCTGTTTTCCGGGGCGACGCCCGAGATCGACACGCGCCTGGAGCACCTGGGCTTTCTGGTTCCTCATCGACTTATCGATGCCTCGCACTTCGGCGCCAGCCTGATCGGGGTACTGTGCCTGCTACTGGCCCAGGGGCTGCGTCGTCGTCTCTCGGCGGCCTGGCTGCTGACCACCGTGTTGCTGCTGATCGGCGCCCTGCTCTCCCTGCTCAAGGGCTTCGACTGGGAAGAGGCCAGCCTGCTGACCTTCACTGCCTGCCTGCTGGCCCTGTTCCGCCGCTCGTTCTATCGGCCAAGCCGGCTGCTGGAATTGCCCTTCTCGCCGGTGTATGTGGTCGCCAGCGCCTGCGTCGTCGGCGCGTCGGTGTGGTTGCTGTTGTTCGCCTACCAGGATGTGCCCTACAGCCACGAGTTGTGGTGGCAGTTCACCCTGGACGCCGATGCGCCACGCGGCCTGCGTTCGGCACTGGGCAGCGCAGTGCTGCTGGTGATCGTGGCCCTGACCTGGTTGCTGCGTACCGCACGCCCGGTGATCCACCTGCCCGGCCCCGACGAGTTGCAGCGCGCCCTGCAGATCCTGCTGGCCTCCGATCAGCCCGACGGCGGCCTGGCCCTGACTGGCGACAAGGCATTGTTGTTCCATCCCAAGGGCACGGCCTTCCTCATGTATGCACGGCGTGGCCGCAGCCTGGTGGCCCTGTACGATCCAATCGGCCCGGCGCAGGAACGCGCCGAGATGATCTGGCAGTTCCGTGACCTGTGCGACGTCCATCACGCGCGCCCGGTGTTCTACCAAGTCCGCGCGCAAAACCTGCCGTTCTACATGGACATCGGCCTGACCGCGATCAAGCTGGGCGAGGAGGCGCGGGTCGATCTGCGACGCTTCGACCTGGAGGCCAAGGGCAAGGAGATGAAGGACCTGCGCTACACCTGGAACCGCGGCGGGCGCGACGGCCTGAGCCTGGAAATCCATGAGCCGGGCCAAGCGCCCCTGGACGCGCTCAAAGTGATCTCCGACGCCTGGCTCAGCGGCAAGAACGTGCGCGAAAAAGGCTTCTCGCTCGGCCGCTTCAGCCCAGAGTACCTGGCGCATTTCCGCATCGCCCTGGTGCGCTTCCAAGGTCGTCCGGTGGCCTTTGCCAACTTGCTGGAAACCCACGGCCGTGAGCTGGCCAGCCTCGACCTCATGCGCGCCCATCCGCAGGCACCCAAGCTGACCATGGAGTTTTTGATGATCGGCCTGATCCTGCACTACAAACACCACGATTTCGGGCGCTTCAGCCTGGGCATGGTGCCGCTCTCGGGGCTGCAGCCACGGCGGGGGGCACCCCTGACCCAGCGCCTGGGCTCGATGGTGTTCCAGCGCGGCGAACAGCTCTACAACTTCCAGGGCCTGCGGCGCTTCAAGGACAAGTTCCAGCCGGACTGGGAGCCCCGCTACATGGCCGTGCCGGCCGGGCTCGACCCACTGGTGGCATTGGCCGACACCGCCGCCCTGATTGCCGGCGGCCTGACTGGACTGGTGAAACGCTGATGACCCGACGCCACTGGCTGTACGTCCTGATCCCCCTACTGCTGGCCTTGCTGGCCGCGGCCTTCGGCTTCTGGCTGTGGACCCGGCCTGCACCGCAGGCACACCTGGAGCACCTGACCCTGGAAGATGGCAGCAACCTGATCCGCGTCACCCCAGGCACCCATGCCAAGGCTTGGGTCGCTATCGCGGTGGAGCAGACGCAGCGCTTGAGCGACCGGCAACTGCTCGATCTCAGCCAGGCGGGCGACGCCCAGTTGGTCCAACTGGAATTGCCGGCCGGCGATTGCCGCGTACGGCAGCAGGCGCTGCAGCAGGCGGTGGGACGGCTGTCGGCAGCACCGACACTGGTCGCTGGCATCGGCCCTGGCGCCAGCCTCGCCTGGGGCTGGCTGGCAGGGCAGAACAACGATCAGGCGCGGGCCATTTCGGTGGATTTCAAGCTGCAACAGCCCGGCTGCCCTGGCGCCTTGTCCAAGACCGCGGCGCATGGCCACTGGAGCGTAGCCTGGAACGACAACCCCGATGACGCCAGCGCTGCCTTCGTACGCGACCAACCCAACGCCGACACCAGCATCAGCGACTACGACATCCACCTCCCTCAGGTGCTCAAGGGTCAGTTGACCCAGGCTCTGGTGGGCCGTAACGGCAACGCCCTGGATATTCCGGTGGTGGAAGTGCCGGCCGGGCAGGCCACCGATACCGTCACCCTGTTCCTGTCCGGTGACGGCGGCTGGCGTGACCTGGACAGGGACGTCGCTGGCGAGATGGCCAAGCTCGGCTATCCGGTGGTCGGCATCGACACATTGCGCTATTACTGGCAGCACAAGACCCCGGAGCAGAGCGCCACCGACCTATCGGAACTGATGCAGCACTACCGTCAGAAATGGGGCACCAAGCGTTTCGTGCTCATCGGCTACTCCTTCGGCGCAGACGTCTTGCCAGCCATCTATAATCGGCTGCCGACAGAAGACCAGCAGCGGGTCGATGCCCTGATGCTGCTGGCCTTTGCGCGCAGCGGCAGCTTCGAGATCGAAGTCGAAGGATGGCTTGGCAATGCCGGCAAGGAAGCCCCCACCGGGCCGGAGATGGCCAAGCTGCCGGCACCCAAGGTGGTCTGCATCTATGGCGAGGAAGAAAGCGACGAAAGCGGCTGCACCGAACACACCGCGGTGGGCGAACGCCTGAAGCTGCCAGGCGGCCACCACTTCGACGAGGATTACCCGGCCTTGGCCAAGCGCCTGATCGGCGAGATCGAGATGCGCCAAGGAAGCCTCAAGCGGTAAGCTGCAAGCTGCAAGCTGCAAGCTGCAAGAAGAAGCAAAGCAAAAGCGTCCGGTGATCGCCTTCGCTTTTTCTTGCAGCTTGTAGCTTCAGCTTGCAGCTTGCAGCTCAAATCTCCACCTGCGTCCCCAACTCGATCACCCGGTTCAAGGGTAGATTGAAGAAGCGTAGGTTGCCGTTGGCGTTCTTCAGCAGGAAGGCAAACAAGCTTGCGCGCCAGCGGGCCATGCCCTCCAGGCGGGAGGCAATCACGGTCTCGCGGCTGAGGAAATAGGTGGTGCGCATGGGGCTGAAATCCAGCACGTCCAGCGGGCACAACGCCAATGCCGCAGGCACGTCCGGTTCGTCCATGAAGCCGAAGTGCAACAGCACGCGGTAAAAACCCTCACCCTGGTCATGCACCTCGAACCGTTCTTGCGCCGGCACTCTGGGCCGGTCCTCGCTGACCACAGTGAGCAGCACTACCTGGCAGTGCAACACCTGGTTGTGCAACAGATTGTGCAACAGTGCATGGG
This sequence comes from Pseudomonadota bacterium, assembly GCA_023388335.1. Taxonomy (GTDB): domain Bacteria; phylum Pseudomonadota; class Gammaproteobacteria; order Pseudomonadales; family Pseudomonadaceae; genus Aquipseudomonas. Next base: position 4,778 of record JAEWGL010000236.1, read on the forward strand.
GCACCGCGTCGGCCCGTGCGGTGAGGAATACCGCCGTACCCTCCACCCGGTGCGGTGGCTGCACGCGAATGCTGTCGATGAACACCGGTAGCGGCAGGCTGCCTTCGTCGATGCGCTCGACCAGGATCTGCTTGCCGCGCTTCCAGGTGGTCATCAGCACGAACAGCACGGTGCCCGCCAGCACCGGAAAGGCGCCGCCTTGCACCACCTTGGGCACGTTGGCGGCAAAGAACAGGCCGTCGACCAACAAAAAGCCGAGCAGCACCGGCACCGCCAGCACGGGCGGCCACTTCCACAACAGCAGCATCACGCTCGACACCAGCAGCGTCGTCATCAACATGGTGCCGGTGACGGCCACACCGTAGGCCGATGCCAACGCGCCTGAAGACTCGAATCCCAAGACCAGCAGCACCACGCCGACCATCAGCGACCAGTTCACCGCGCCGATGTAGATCTGTCCTTGCTCATCGCTGGAGGTGTGCTGGATGTGCATGCGCGGGATGTAGCCGAGCTGGATGGCCTGGCGCGTGAGGGAAAAGGCGCCGGAAATCACCGCCTGGGAGGCGATCACCGTGGCCAGCGTGGACAGCCCCACCAGCGGCAGCAGGGCCCAGCCTGGCGCCAGCAGGTAGAAAGGATTACGCGCGGCTTGCGGATCCTGCAGCAGCATCGCCCCCTGGCCGAAGTAGTTCAACACCAGCGCCGGCAGCACCAGTACGAACCAGGCCCGAGCGATCGGCTTGCGGCCGAAGTGGCCCATGTCGGCGTACAGCGCCTCGGCGCCCGTCAGCGCCAGCACTATCGCGCCGAGAATGGCCACGCCCATGCCGGGGTGAACGATAAAGAAGCGCACTGCCCATGCCGGGTTGAGCGCCTTGAGCACTTCCGGGCTCTGCGTGATGCCATGGATGCCGAGGGTGGCCAGGACCAGGAACCAGGCCACCATCACCGGTCCGAACAGAATACCGATGCGCGCGGTACCGTGTTTCTGGATCAGGAACAGCGCCACCAATACCACCACTGCGATCGGCACCACCCAGTGATCGATGCCTTCGAAGGCCAGGCCCATGCCCTCCACCGCCGAGAGCACGGAGATCGCCGGGGTGATCATGCTGTCGCCATAGAACAGCGCGGCACCGATCAGGCCACAGACCACCATCAGCACGCGCAGCCTCGGATAAGGCGCCGAGGCGCGCCCCGCCAGCGCGGTCAAAGCCATGATGCCGCCCTCGCCCTGGTTGTCGGCACGCAGGATGAACATCATGTACTTGATCGAGACCACCCAGATCAACGACCAGAGGATCAACGCGAGGATGCCCAGGACTCCGTCATGGGTGACCGGCACGCCATAACCACCGGAAAAGACTTCCTTGAGGGTGTACAAGGGGCTGGTGCCGATGTCGCCGTAGACCACCCCAACGGCTGCTACCAGCAGGCTCAACGGCTTCGCCACGCGATCCGCGCCAGCGGCCTGACCACTTGCCTGAACCATCGACCACTCCCACGAACGGCCCGCAGAGCCGAAAAGATAGCTACCAGACCGCGATCAGGCGCGACGACTGCCTGCCGAGCGAATTGCAGACGCAGCCAAAACGACGCGGATGCCGCTGGACAAGCACCCGCAGCCGACGCCGCGAAGCATAGCGCAGCGTTCGTCGCTTTTGTGCTGGTCAAGAGACTTTGCGCTCGCTAGAATTGCGCACTTTTTGATCAGAGGCGCGCAAAGCGCCCGTCAGGACTGCCCCGTCATCGACACCGGGCAGCCTTATTCGATACCGAGGTTAGTCATGTCCACCACCCCTACGTCCGCCACGCCAAAGGTAGGATTCGTATCACTTGGTTGCCCCAAGGCCCTGGTCGATTCCGAGCGCATCCTCACCCAGCTGCGCATGGAAGGCTACGAAGTCGTGCCCACCTATGAGGACGCCGATGTCGTGGTGGTCAACACCTGCGGCTTCATCGACAGCGCCAAGGCCGAATCCCTCGAAGTGATCGGTGAAGCCATCAAGGAAAACGGCAAGGTCATCGTCACCGGCTGCATGGGCGTCGAGGAAGGCAGCATCCGCGATGTGCACCCAAGCGTGCTGTCGGTCACTGGCCCCCAGCAGTACGAGCAGGTGGTCAACGCCGTCCACGAAGTCGTGCCGCCGCGCCAGGACCACAATCCGCTGATCGACCTGGTGCCGCCCCAGGGCATCAAGCTGACCCCGCGCCACTACGCCTACCTGAAGATTTCCGAAGGCTGCAACCACAGCTGCAGCTTCTGCATCATCCCGTCCATGCGCGGCAAGCTGGTCAGTCGCCCGGTCGGCGAAGTGCTGAGCGAGGCCGAGCGCCTGGTCAAGGCTGGGGTCAAGGAGATCCTGGTGATCTCCCAGGACACCAGCGCCTACGGCGTCGATGTGAAGTACAAGACTGACTTCTGGAACGGCCGCCCGGTCAAGACCCGTATGCTCGAGCTGTGCGAAGCCTTGAGTAGCCTGGGCGCGTGGGTGCGCTTGCATTATGTCTACCCGTACCCGAACGTCGACGACGTGATCCCGTTGATGGCCGCCGGCAAGGTTCTGCCGTACCTGGACATCCCCTTCCAGCACGCCAGTCCCAAAGTGCTCAAGTCCATGAAGCGCCCTGCTTTCGAGGACAAGACCCTGGCGCGGATCAAGAAATGGCGCGAGCAGTGCCCTGAACTGATCATCCGCTCCACCTTCATCGTCGGCTTTCCCGGCGAGACCGAAGAAGACTTCCAGTACCTGCTGGACTGGCTCAGCGAGGCCCAGCTGGACCGCGTCGGTTGCTTCCAGTACTCGCCGGTCGAAGGCGCCCCGGCCAATGACCTGGGCCTGGCCGAGGTGCCGGACGACATCAAGCAGGATCGCTGGGACCGCTTCATGGCCCACCAGCAGGCGATCAGTGCTGCGCGCCTGCAACAGCGCGTCGGCAAGGAAATCGAGGTGTTGATCGACGAGGTCGAGGAGCAGGGTTCGGTCGGTCGCAGTTTCTTCGACGCACCAGAAATCGACGGCAGCGTGTTCATCGACGGCAATCATGGCTTCAAGCCGGGCGACAAGGTGCGCTGCCGGGTCGTCGATGCCGACGAATACGACCTCTGGGCCGAACCTGTCTGAGGCTGTGCTTGTCTTGGCGCTTGTGGCGCTCGATCTCTTGAGCGCCGCAAAACCCAAGACAAGCGCCGCGCAAATGATTGTCTTTAAAGCCTGCCAAGGTTGCTTGAGGCTAATTCCTACAAAATCCTCGGACCGAGGTGAAGGACGCCGTCGCTGCCATCTGAAAATGCCGGAAAAACCGATAAAGTGCCGAAACCGCTCAGGTTAGCGGCCTCAAAGCAGCGCGGGCAGGTACAATGGGCACCTTATCCCCTGCACTGCGACCATCCCCATGTCTGAGCCCGTCCGCCTCTCCAAACGCCTCATCGAACAACTCGGCTGCTCTCGCCGTGAGGCCGAGCTGTACATCGAGGGGGGCTGGGTCACAGTCGACGGCGAGGTGGTCGAGCAGCCGCAGTTCAAGGTCGACGGCCAGCGCGTCGAACTGCTCGCCGGCGCCAAGGCCGAGTCCCTGGAGCCAGTGACCCTGCTGCTCAACCAGCCGGCCGAGCTGGACACCGAGGCCGCTCGCGCCAGCATGAACATGGCCAACCACGCGCAAAGCCAGGGTCCGACCCTTCGCCCGTTGCATGGGCACTTCATCCGCCAGGAATGCATCGCGCCGCTGCAAGCGGGCGCCAGCGGCCTGCAGGTGTTCACCCAGGATTGGCGAGTCACCCGCAAGATCAACGCTGATCTCGCGCGCCTGGAGCAGGAATACATTGTCCAGGTCAGCGGCCAGACAACGCCACAGGCCCTCGAACGCCTGGCCCGTGGCGTGGTGCGCAAGGGCCGCGAGCTGCCGAAGGCCAAGGCCAGCTGGCAGAACGAGACCCACCTGCGCCTGGCTGTGAAAAACCCGCAACCCGGCCAGATCGCCGAGCTGTGTGCCAGCCTTGGCCTCGAGGTGCTGGGCATGCGCCGTATCCGCCTGGGCGGCGTGAGCATGGGCAAGCTGCCCCTGGGTCAGTGGCGCTACGTGGCAAGCACCGAAAGATTCTAGCAACACGGCCGCCCCGCTCAGGTGCGGCTCCTGAACAGGATTGTCCCTATGAACCACAACGATGTACTGCGCAGCCTGCGCTACATGATCAACGTCAGCGATGCCCAGGTCGTCGAGATCATCGGCCTGTCGGGCCTGACGGTCTCGGCCGACGACGTCGCCACTTACCTGAAGAAGGAAGAAGAGCCGGGTTTCGTGCGTTGCCCTGACCGCGTCATGGCGCACTTTCTCGATGGCCTGGTGATCTACAAGCGCGGTCGCGACGAGAGCCGGCCGCCCCAGCCAATCGAGGTGCAGGTCACCAACAACACCATTCTCAAGAAGCTGCGGGTTGCCTTCGAACTCAAGGAAGAAGACCTGCATGCGGTACTCAAGGCAGCGAACTTCCCGGTCTCCAAGCCCGAGCTCAGTGCCCTGTTCCGCAAGGTCGGCCACGAGAACTTCCGGCCTTGCGGCGACCAGCTGCTGCGCAATTTCCTCAAGGGCCTGACCCTGCGCGTGCGCGGCTGAGCCACCATGGAGCATCGCGTTTCACCCGTCGGCATCGTCCACTCCTGCTTCAAGGAGAAGTTCGCCATTCCCCGGCAGCCGCAACTGGCGCCGGCGGCTCGCGGCGTGCTCGAGCTGCTGCCGCCGTTCGACCAGGGCGATGCCGTGGCGGGTCTGGAGCAGGTCAGTCATGTGTGGCTGCTGTTCCTGTTCCATCAGGCACTGGAAGACAAGCCACGGCTCAAGGTGCGCCCTCCGCGCCTGGGCGGTAACAAGTCCATGGGCGTGTTCGCCACGCGCGCCACGCACCGGCCCAATGGCATCGGCCAGTCGGTGGTGCGCCTGGAAGGCGTCGAACCGGGGCGCTTGCTGCTGTCGGGGATCGACCTGCTCGACGGCACCCCGGTGCTCGACATCAAGCCCTACGTCCCCTACGCCGACAGCATCCACGGAGCCCGCAACCAGATGGCCAGCCAAGCGCCTGCCGCCATCGCAGTCCAGTGGAGCGAAAGCGCCCTGCCCCAGGCCCGAGAGCAGGCGCTACGCCTGGGCGAGCCGCTGGTGGAGCTGATCGAACAGTGCCTGGCCCAGGATCCACGTCCGGCCTATCAGATGCCCCCGGCCGAGCGCGTGTATGGCGTAAGGTTCTGGGATGTCCAGGTACGCTGGCACTACCCGCAGCCGGACCGGATCCGGGTGCTGGAGGTGGTACGCGAAGGCTGAAGGCGGTGTACCAGGCATAAAAAAACGCAGGCTTGCCTGCGTTTTTTGGGGTCGCTGCTTACTTCTCGACGAATGCACGCTCGATCAGGTAATCGCCCGGCTCACGCATGCGCGCAGAGATCTTCAGGCCGAAGCTGTCGAGCACTTCGCTGGTCTCGTCGAGCATGCTCGGGCTGCCGCAGATCATGGCACGGTCGTCTTGGGGGTTGATCGGCGGCAGGCCAATGTCGCTGAACAGCTTGCCGCTGCGCATCAGGTCGGTCAGGCGGCCCTGGTTTTCGAACGGCTCGCGGGTCACGGTCGGGTAGTAGATCAGCTTGTCGCGCAGCGATTCGCCAAAAAACTCGTTCTGCGGCAGGTGCTCGGTGATGAACTCGCGGTAGGCAACTTCATTGACGTAGCGCACGCCGTGGACCAGGATCACCTTCTCGAAACGCTCATAGGTCTCCGGGTCCTGGATGACACTCATGAACGGCGCCAAGCCAGTACCGGTGCTCAACAGGTACAGGTGCTTGCCTGGGTTCAGGTCATCCAGCACCAGCGTGCCCGTAGGCTTCTTGCTGATGATGACCTCATCGCCTTCCTTCAGGTGCTGCAGCTGGGAAGTCAGTGGGCCATCAGGAACCTTGATGCTGAAGAACTCCAGATGTTCTTCCCAGTTCGGGCTGGCGATCGAGTAGGCGCGCATGAGCGGGCGGCCGTTGGGCTGTTGCAGGCCGATCATCACGAACTGACCGTTCTCGAAGCGCAGGCCCGGATCGCGGGTGCACTTGAAGCTGAACAGGGTGTCGTTCCAGTGATGAACACTGAGGACACGTTCGTGGTTCATGTTGCTCATGTAGGGCTCCTGAAAAAAAACGCTGCGCTGACCAAGAGCGCGATTGCGCGATAGTTTAGAGGCAGCGACAATATCTGTTAAATGAATTATCAAGATATGTCTTATCGGTTATATAGATATGCGATTTACGCTCCGCCAACTTCAAGTATTCGTCGCCGTGGCCCAGCACCAGAGCGTCTCGCGGGCCGCCAGCCTGCTGGCGTTATCGCAGTCGGCCGCTAGCACTTCGGTGACCGAGCTGGAACGCCAATCCAGCTGCCAGCTGTTCGACCGAGCCGGCAAACGCCTGAGCCTCAACGCCCTCGGCCACCAGCTGTTGCCCCAGGCTGTGGCCCTGCTCGACCAGGCCAAGGAAATCGAAGACCTGCTCAACGGCAAGTCAGGGTTCGGTTCGCTGTCGGTCGGGGCCACCCTGACCATCGGCAACTACCTGGCTACCTTGCTGATCGGCAGCTTCATGCAGGGCCACCCGGAAAGCCAGGTCAAGCTGCATGTCCAGAACACCGCGCATATCGTGCACCAGGTGGCGCACTACGAAATTGACCTGGGTCTGATCGAGGGCGACTGCAACCATCCGGACCTTGAGGTCCAGCCTTGGGTGGAGGATGAACTGGTGGTGTTCTGCGCGCCGCAGCATCCGCTGGCCAGTATCGGCCGGGCGGATATCGACGCTCTCTCCCGCGAGGCATGGATCCTGCGCGAACAGGGTTCAGGGACGCGCCTGACCTTCGACCAGGCCATGCGTCACCATCGCGCCAACCTGAACATCCGCCTGGAGCTGGAGCATACCGAAGCGATCAAGCGCGCGGTGGAGTCGGGGCTGGGCATCGGCTGCATCTCCCGCCTGGCCCTGCGGGACGCATTCCGCCGTGGCAGCCTGGTCCCGGTGGAAACCCCGGAACTGGACCTGGCGCGGCAGTTCTACTTCATCTGGCACAAACAGAAGTACCAGACCTCGGCCATGCGCGAGTTTCTCGAACTGTGCCGAAGCTTCACCGCCGGAGTCAGGCGCAGCGACGAGATCGTGCTGCCGTCCATCGCCTGAGCGTCAGAGCAGGATCACCCCCCAGACCAGCGCAATCATGGTCAAGGCCACCAGTTGCGCGGCACTGCCCATGTCCTTGGCATTCTTTGACAGCGGATGGCGGTCCAGGGAGATGCGGTCGATGGCCGCCTCCACCGCGGAGTTGAACAACTCGACGATCAACCCTAGCAGGCTCACGGCAATCAGAATGGCCCGCTCGGCGCGGCTGACCGGCAACCAGAAGGCCAGCGGAATCAGCAGCACGTTGAGCAACACCAGTTGGCGAAAGGCAGCCTCACCCTTGAAGGCGGCGCGCAGGCCGTCCAGGGAGTACCCGGCGGCATTGAAGATACGTCTGAGGCCGGTCTGGCCCTTGAATGGCGACATGGAAAGTCACTTCAACCCGTGAAAGCGCTGCAGGCTAGTGCAAGCGGAGTCAAAAAAGCGTGAAGGCAGATTGCCTTAACCGTTGGATACCGATTCCAGCTGTTGCAGCAGCAAGGCTGCCTGGGTCCGGGTGCGTACACCCAGCTTGCGGAAGATCGCGGTCACGTGCGCCTTGATGGTCGCTTCCGACACGCTCAGCTCATACGCGATCTGCTTGTTCAGCAGACCCTCGCAGACCATGGTCAGCACCCGGAACTGCTGCGGGGTCAGGCTAGCCAGGCCTTCGCTGGCGGCCTTGGCCTCGGCGGAGACATCGACCTTCTCGAAGGCCTGTGGCGGCCACCAGACCTCGCCATCGAGCACCTTCTGTACCGCATCCTTGATGACTTCCAAGTCGCTGGACTTGGGAATGAAACCACTGGCCCCGAACTCGCGGGACTTGACCACTACCGCCGCTTCTTCCTGGGCCGAGACCATCACCACCGGGATCTGTGGGTACTGGCCGCGCAGCAGGACCAGGCCGGAGAAGCCATAGGCGCCGGGCATGTTCAGGTCCAGGAGCACCAGGTCCCAGTCGGTCTTCGCGGTGAGGTGGGTTTCCAGCTCAGCGATGCTCGCCACTTCAACCAGTCGCACGTCAGGCCCGAGGGCGAGGGTAACGGCCTGGCGCAAGGCGCTACGAAACAGCGGGTGGTCATCGGCTATCAGGATTTCGTATGTGGCCATCGATCTAATGATCCTGTTCTGTACCCGGCGCTGGGGGGTCGAAGAGCGCCTGGCAGGTAATTCAGGGCGCGAACGGCAAGGCCGCCGGCCGGAAAGGCACGGCGAAGTCCGGGTTTACAGCATCTTCGTCGTGCCCGAATCGGCGCCAAGAATGCCGAGCGCGGACCGGGTGGTCAAGCCAAATGCCCGGCCGGTGCTCGCCCACCCTGGCTACCAGCGACGCTATTATGAACCAATCCGCAACCCCCGCCCCTTGTACTATAGGAAGGTTTGCAAACGCTGGTGCACGCTGTCCTGCTCGTCCAGCGGCCAATGCCGCTTGGCGCTCAGGTAATGCGTACTGAACACGTCCAGATAGGCATCCAGCGCCTGGGCGGCTTGCTGGTCGCCGGCCAGCTCCAGGCACATGGCCGCCACCTCTGCGGTGCAGAAGTGATCGTCACGCTTGGATCTGCGCAAGCGATAGCGCGACATCTGCTCCGGCTGCAGGCTCAGCACCGGGAAGCGGTCCAGGTATGGGCTCTTGCGGAACATCTTGCGTGCTTCGGTCCAGGTGGCGTCGAGAAGGAGGAACAGCGGTCGCTTGCCCGGCTCGCGCGTGACCTCGGTCACCACCCGCTCTGGCGCCACGAACTCGCCTGGGAAAACGATATGGGGTTGCCACTGCGGCTGCTCGAGCAGCGCCAGCAACCGCGGATCGACTGCAGTGCGCTGCCAGCCGAAGGCTGAGGTTTCGGCGATCAGGTCGGCGATCAGCCAGCCGGTGTTGGTGGGCTTGAGTGGCTCGGTGTCGTGCATCAGCAGGCACATGCCCGACTGCGCATCGACCTTGGGGCGCCAGGCGCACAGGCAATGACTGATGATCACCCGGCACTCGGGGCAACGCTCTGCTCGCGAACCGCGGGCGACGAAGGGTTTGATGCTGCGCGCAAGGCGCTCGGCGCGCAGGCGCGATACGGCATGGCTCATGGCTTGCGGCCACGCGGGAAACAGGGAATGGGCACTGCGGCGACTCGGCGGATGACAAAGCGACAGTTTACCAGAGCGTCTGGCATTTGCCGTGCAGTCGGCCAGGCACCTCACCTATAATCCAAGGCTTGGGGTTTTCTTCACGGAACGCCGCTCGCAGGCGCGGGTCAAAGCGCCAGTCATCGAACCAGGAGAGATTCATGCTGCGTCTTATCGTCCCGACCCTGAGCCTGCTGCTGGCCCTGCCCCTGGCGGCTCAGGCGGCCTCCAAGCAAGAGTATGAGCTGACCCAAATGCTGCAGAAGGTCGCCAAGGAGAGCAGCGTCGGTACGCCCCGTGCGATCAACGAAGATATCCTCGACCAAGGCTACACCGTCGAAGGCAAGGCCCTGATCAACCACCTAAGCGTGCGCACCAGCCATGCTCAGAAGATGCTCGACAATCCGGACCAGGTCCGCAGCCAGCTTGGCGACAGCGTGTGCCGCAACAACGGCTTCCGCCAGTTGCTCTCCCGCGGCGCGGTGCTGGTCTATCGCTTCACGGAGTACAAGTCGAACCGGCCGGTCATGGATCAGCCCTTCGACGCCGCCAGTTGCGCTGCCGGTGGCAAGAAGAAGTAACACAGGCCTTTTTCATCCGCGCGCCGCTGTTCTTCATCGGCGCGCCACTGGGCTAGCACTGCCTGCAGATAACTTCGGAGCATTCCCTCCCTGCCTGCGCTGCCGGCGTCCCTCTTCTGCACCTGCATTGGATCGCAACTGGCGCGTGGCCATGCGCAAGCTTTCGGCACGATCAAGCGCCAGGGTCTAGATTGATAGCGAACACCTGCGTTTTTCCGGCATGCCAAAAGGCGGCCATCCAGCGCGGGTATGCCGCATGCTGAACAACTACAAGAGATGGATTACCGCCACTGCATCAGGTCCTTGAAGGCCTACTGCAATGCTCGAGCCTCGCACTCGAGTGACAGCAGCCAGCGACACACGCACTGTCGCGGCCGGGAGATGCCATCGGCCCGGTCAAAGGTTTTGCTGCAGAAGGAGACGTTGAATGCCTTATCAACCCAACGAACTATTGTTCACTCACTTCAGGGACAACGGAATCGACCTGAGCAAGATTGACGAACAATTGCATCTGGTCGCGCCCGACAGTCCCAACCTGCCCCTGTACCGCGACATGATGCTGACCATCCTGCGCATGGCCCATGATGACCGCAATCGCTGGAATGCCAAGATCACCCTCCAGGCCCTGCGCGAGCTGGACCACGCCTTCCGCTCCCTGGAACGCTACAAAGGCCGGCGCAAGGTCACTGTGTTCGGCTCGGCGCGTACACCCATGGAACATCCCATGTACGCCCTGGCCCGGGAACTCGGCGCCACCCTGGCACGTTCGGACCTGATGGTCATCACCGGTGCCGGTGGCGGCATCATGGCCGCCGCCCATGAGGGCGCAGGGTTCGAGCACAGCCTGGGTTTCAATATCACCCTGCCCTTCGAACAACATGCCAACCCCACCGTGGATGGCACCGACAAGCTGCTACCCTTCCACTTTTTTTTCATTCGCAAGCTGTTCTTCGTCAAGGAGGCCGACGCGCTGGTGCTCTGCCCGGGAGGCTTTGGCACCCTGGATGAAGCGCTGGAGGTACTGACCCTGATCCAGACCGGCAAGAGCCCTCTGGTACCGGTGGTGTTGCTGGACTCTCCTGGCGGCAACTTCTGGCAACACCTGCTGAATTTCATCAGTTGCGAGCTTGAAGAGAATCGCTACATCCTGCCCAGCGACCTGAAACTGCTCCGCTTGGTGCACAGCGCCGAAGAGGCGGTGGAAGAGATCAACCAGTTCTACGCCAATTACCACTCCAGCCGCTGGCTGAAGAGCCAGTTTGTAATCCGCATGCACCACCCACTCAGCGAGGCGGCACTGCATGACCTGCAGGAAGGCTTTGCCGACTTGCGCCTGAGCGGCAAGTACCACCAGCACGCCGACACCGGCGCTGAGCACGAGGAAGGCAACTTCAGGCACCTGACTCGTCTCACCTTTGCCTTCAACGGACGCGACCAGGGCAGACTGCGTGAGCTGGTGGATTTCATCAACCTGTCGGAGAACTGGGCCAAACCCCAACCCATGCACACCACGCAGCGCGCCAGGGAAGCTTTGAAGGTGACCTGAAGGCGACCTGAAACTAGTCGTCCAGCCCTCGGCCGCTCAACAAGCGGCCGATCATATCCAGCGGGAATCCACGGTAGGCCAGAAAACGCGTTTGCTGTGCGCGGCTGCGCGGATCGTGCGGACGCATACCGGCGAATTTGCGTTGCCAGACATCCTGCAACCGAGCTGACCAGTCTACCCCGCTGTCGCGCAGGGCCTGGTCGATATCACCACGGTCGAGACCACGCTTGCCGAGTTCTTCGCGAATTCGCGCAGGCCCATAGCCGGCATTGGAGCGGTAGGAAATGAAGCTTTCCAGGTATCGGGCCTCGCTGAGCAGCCCCTCTTCGGCGAGGCGATCGAGCGCGGGCTCGATCAGCTCATCAGAGGCTCCGCGCTGACGCAATTTGCGCGTCAGCTCGACCCGACCATGCTCGCGGCGCGCGAGCAGGTCCATGGCTGTCCGCCGAACGGCGACGGGGGTGTCGAGTACGACGGACATGGGGCCAATCAATAACCGGCGTCGGCGTCAGCCAGGTCGTCGGCCTGGGCACCGGCCGCTGCAGCCTTGCCGGCGGCGGCAGTGGCAGTGGCAGTGGCAGTGGCGCCAGCATTCAGCAGCTTCTCGCGGATCAGACGCTCGAGCTCTGCAGCGATGGTCTGGTTTTCCTGCAGGAACTTGGCCGCGTTCGCCTTGCCTTGGCCGATCTTGTTGCCCTGGTAGCTGTACCATGCACCCGACTTCTCCACCAGGCCATGGGTCACGCCCAGGTCAATGATTTCGCCGTTGCGGTAGATACCCTTGCCGTAGAGGATCTGGAACTCAGCCTGACGGAACGGTGGCGAGACCTTGTTCTTGACGACCTTGACGCGGGTTTCGCTGCCGACTACCTCGTCGCCTTCCTTGACCGCGCCGGTACGGCGGATGTCCAGGCGCACCGAGGCGTAGAACTTCAGCGCATTACCACCGGTGGTGGTTTCCGGGCTACCGAACATGACGCCGATCTTCATGCGGATCTGGTTGATGAAGATGACCAGGCAGTTGGCATTCTTGATGTTGCCGGTGATCTTTCGCAACGCCTGGGACATCAGACGGGCCTGCAGGCCGACGTGCGTGTCGCCCATCTCGCCTTCGATCTCGGCCTTAGGTACCAGGGCCGCCACGGAGTCGATGATGATCACGTCGACAGCATTGGAGCGCACCAGCATGTCGGCGATTTCCAGGGCCTGCTCGCCGGTGTCCGGTTGAGAAACCAGCAGGTCGTCGACGTTGACGCCCAGCTTGCCAGCGTATTCAGGGTCCAACGCGTGCTCGGCGTCGACGAATGCGCAGGTAGCCCCGTTCTTCTGGGCCTCGGCGATCACCGACAGGGTCAGGGTGGTCTTGCCGGACGACTCAGGACCGTAGATCTCGACGATGCGGCCTTTCGGCAGGCCGCCGATACCAAGGGCGATGTCCAGGCCCAGCGAGCCGGTGGAGATGGCGGGAATCGCCTGACGCTCATGGTCGCCCATGCGCATGACCGCGCCTTTACCGAATTGGCGTTCGATTTGCCCCAGGGCCGCAGCCAAGGCGCGCTTCTTGTTGTCGTCCATTGAAGTCCTCACGTGTTCGACTGGGCCTGACGGCCGGGAATACCTGTATAAGTAGCCAGTATTATTCCACAGGGATTCGCTCACGCCTACCCCCGTTCACGATTTACTCTGCGCCAAGCTGTAACAAGCCCTCTAGAGCGGCGATCACCGTTTGTCGGCGCACCGACTCGCGGTCACCCTCGAACTGCCGGCGCTCGCTGCTTACATGCGTCCCGTCGGCCCAGGCCAGCCACACGGTGCCCACCGGCTTGGCCGGCGAGCCGCCATCAGGGCCCGCCACGCCGCTCACCGCCACGGCAAAACGCGCGCCGCTGGCAGCCTGGGCGCCTCGCGCCATGGCCTCGACCACCTCCTGGCTGACTGCGCCGACTTCGCTGAACAGGCTCGACGGCACCGCCAACTGGCGGGTCTTCTGCGCATTGGAATAGGTCACATAACCAGCTTCGAACCAGGCCGAGCTGCCGGGAACGCGTGTGATCGCCTCGGCGATGCCACCGCCGGTGCAGGATTCGGCGGTGCTCACCTGGGCGTGGAAGCGCCGCAGGTGTTCGCCCAGGCGGGCGGAAAGAATGGTGATCGGGTCCATGGCAGGGTCCTTGGCAATCTGTGCACTACCCTACCATCCCAGCCGCCGGTGACAACCGTTCATGGCGCCAGCGCCAGGCATTGGGGGGCGTCGCTCAACGCTCCCTCTTGTTATCCGCCTGGGGAGGCTCGTGCAGCCCCAGGCGCCTGGACGCCCAGCGCTCATAGAAGCCGATCGCCACATCGGCGCCAGCCACGGCGGTGAGGCCGCCAAAGGCGCTGGCGCTCCAGATCGACATACCGTTGGCGTACAGCAACATCACCGTCGATACACCGCAGACCATGCAGGCACCGGAACGCAGTGCCAGGCGCCGCAACAACGACCAGCCCCGCGCGCCGGCCTTTTCGGCCCGCCACATTTCGCCGAAGAGACCACCCAGCAACGCCAGGACGATCACCAGCCAGATCGGCAGCTCCAACAACGCTTGTGGCTCATTCGTCACTGTCCCGTCTCCTGCGTGAGGCCGGACAGCGAACTACTGCCCGGTGGGTTGTGTACGCGGCACTCCAGAAAACCCGGCGTGTCAGGTGCCTAGCAACGTGACGGCGAAAACCGCCGGCCATACCATTTGGCCGCGCGCGTTGCGCCTGCAATGAAGAGCGCCACTTCCCAACCCGCTGAGCAGTCGAGGCCTGTTCATCGCTGCTTGTGTAACCTCCGGTGTCTGACCGGCGTGAAACACAGCTTATGCATGAGCGCATAAATAATCAATGCATTTCATCCTATTTCTATGCACATGCTTTTGCTTTTATGCATGAAAGCGGCATATACAATGGTCTGTAGGACTTTTCAGCAAGCGAAAAAAACCCGCCGCAGCGGGTCTTTCGTTGCCAGGCACCACTCAGCGGGCGTACATGCCCCACCAGAACACGTGCCCAAGAATGATGATCTGTTCATCCTGCATCTGCTGGAAGCTGTAGTCTTCGTCGGGATGCTCATCGCGGTTGAAGCTGCGCAGGCGGATACCGGTGGGCAGGCGGTAGAGCTGCTTCACGCGCAACTGGCCGGTATGGTTGATGGCGTAGAGGTCGCCATCGATGATGTCGCCGATCGAACGCTTGCCAGTGTTGACCCCGACCGTGGCGCCGTCGCGCAACACTGGCAACATACTGTTGCCACGTACTGTCACACACTTGGCCTGGTCGAATTGCACGCCATTGTGGCGCAGGCTGCGCTTGCCGAAGCGCAGCCGCGCCCGCTCACTCTCCTCGATGACGAAGCGCCCTGATCCGGCTGCCAACTCGACCTCGCGCAGGAAGGGAATGGACACCTCGTCGTCCTCGACGGGTGTTTCGTCATCCCATAGGCTGAAGTCGCTCAGCTCGGCATGCCCCTGCGCAGGCTGAGTCGCCTCTCGCGACTCGCCCAAGGCGATGCGGCCACGCAGCTGATCGGTGCTGACACCAAAATACTCGGCGATCCTGGACACGTGCTTGTCCGAAGGGTCGACGATCTTTTCGCTGAGAATCCGCGACAGGGTGGATTGCGGCACGCCCGTGCGCCGATGCAGCTCGGTCGGGGACAGGCCGTGACGGTCGAGCAGTGCTCTGAGTGTGGTTGCTACGTTGCGTTTTTGCATAATTTGCATAATGCCGCGCAACAGGTCGAAATGCAATTGCCTCAATGCATGGGCGCCAGGGAGGCGCTGATGCCCCTCTATAAGGAAAATCCCTGTAGTATTGCGCCTTCGCCACCGCCACCTGAATGACACGCTGTAAGGCCTTTAATGTCAGATCTCTCCGCACACACTCCGATGATGCAGCAATACTGGAAGCTGAAGAACCAGCACCCAGACCAGCTGATGTTCTACCGCATGGGCGATTTCTACGAGATCTTCTACGAAGATGCGAAGAAAGCCGCCAAACTCCTGGATATCACCCTGACGGCCCGTGGCCAATCGGCGGGGCAGTCGATCCCCATGTGCGGTATCCCGTTCCACTCGGTGGAGGGCTACCTGGCCAAGCTGGTCAAGCTGGGCGAGTCGGTGGTGATCTGCGAGCAGATCGGCGACCCGGCCACCAGCAAGGGCCCCGTGGAACGACAGGTGGTGCGCATCATCACGCCGGGCACGGTCAGTGACGAGGCCCTGCTCGACGAGCGCCGCGACAACTTGATCGCTGCGCTGCTCGGCGACGAGCGGCTGTTCGGCCTGGCGGTGCTGGATATCACCAGCGGCAATTTCACCGTCCAGGAGATCAAGGGCTGGGAGAACTTGCTGGCTGAGCTTGAGCGCATCAATCCGGTGGAGCTGCTGATCCCGGACGACTGGCCTCAGGGCCTGCCGGCCGAAAAGCGCCGCGGCAGCCGACGTCGCGCGCCCTGGGACTTCGACCGCGACTCGGCGCGCAAGAGCCTGTGCCAGCAGTTCGCGACCCAAGACCTCAAGGGCTTCGGCTGCGACAAGCTGACCCTGGCCATCGGCGCGGCCGGTTGCCTGCTGTCCTATGCCAAGGAAACCCAGCGCACTGCCCTGCCGCACCTGCGCAGCCTGCGCCATGAGCGCCTGGACGACACCGTGGTGCTCGACGGCGCGAGCCGGCGCAACCTGGAGCTGGACATAAACCTGGCCGGCGGCCGCGACAATACCCTGCAGTCAGTCATCGACCGCTGCCAGACCGCCATGGGCAGTCGCCTGCTGACCCGTTGGCTGAACCGTCCGTTGCGTGACCTCAAGGTCCTGCAGGCACGTCAGGGGTCGATCCGCTGCCTGCTAGACGGCTATCGCTTCGAAAAACTACAACCGCAACTCAAGGAGATCGGCGACCTCGAGCGGATCCTCGCCCGTATCGGCCTGCGCAACGCCCGCCCGCGGGACCTGGCGCGCCTGCGCGATGCCCTCGGTGCCTTGCCCGAGCTGCAGAACGCCATGGCCGAGCTGGAGGCACCGCACCTGGCACGCCTGGCAGCCATTACCGGCACCTACCCGGAACTGTCCGGCCTGCTGGAAAAAGCCGTGATCGACAACCCGCCCGCGGTCATCCGCGACGGCGGCGTATTGAAGACCGGCTACGACAGCGAGCTGGACGAACTGCAGGCGATGAGCGAGAACGCCGGTCAATTCCTGATCGATCTCGAAGCCCGGGAAAAGGCTCGCACTGGCCTTGCCAACCTCAAGGTCGGCTACAACCGTGTGCACGGTTACTTCATCGAGCTGCCAAGCAAGCAGGCCGAGCAGGCACCGGGCGATTACATCCGGCGGCAGACGCTCAAGGGTGCCGAACGCTTCATTACCCCTGAACTCAAGGCCTTCGAGGACAAGGCGCTATCGGCCAAGAGCCGCGCCCTGGCCCGCGAGAAGATGCTCTATGAGGCGCTGCTGGAAAACCTGATCGGCCACTTGGCACCGCTGCAGGACACTGCCGCCGCTCTGGCCGAGCTCGATGTGCTGAGCAACCTGGCCGAACGCGCGCTGAACCTGGACCTGAATTGCCCACGCTTCGTCGACGAACCGTGCCTGCGTATCGAGCAAGGCCGTCACCCGGTGGTCGAACAGGTGCTGACCACGCCGTTCGTGGCCAACGACCTGTCGTTGGACGACAGTACGCGCATGCTGATCATTACCGGCCCCAACATGGGTGGTAAATCCACCTATATGCGCCAGACCGCGCTGATTGTGCTGATGGCGCATATCGGCAGCTTCGTCCCGGCCCAGCGCTGTGAGCTGTCGTTGGTAGATCGCATCTTCACCCGTATCGGCTCCAGCGACGACTTGGCAGGCGGACGTTCGACCTTCATGGTGGAGATGAGCGAGACCGCCAACATCCTGCACAATGCAACCGACCGCAGCCTGGTGCTGATGGACGAAGTCGGCCGGGGCACCAGTACCTTCGATGGCCTGTCGCTGGCCTGGGCCGCCGCCGAACGCCTGGCCCAGTTGCGTGCCTATACCCTGTTCGCCACCCACTACTTCGAACTCACGGTGTTGCCGGAGAGCGAGCCCCTGGTGGCCAACGTGCACCTGAACGCCACCGAGCACAACGAGCGGATTGTCTTCCTGCATCACGTGCTGCCCGGCCCGGCCAGTCAGAGCTATGGCCTGGCAGTGGCGCAACTGGCGGGTGTCCCAGGCGCGGTGATCCAGCGTGCCCGTGAGCACCTGGGCCGACTGGAAGCCACCAGCCTGCCCCACGAGGCACCCGCTGTGGCTAACGGCTCCCCCGCCATCCCTCACCAGAGCGACCTCTTCGCCAACCTGCCTCATCCGGCCATGGAAAAGCTCGGCAAGCTCGATCTGGACAACATGACGCCGCGCCAAGCTATCGAAATGCTATATGCACTGAAGACTCTGTTATAACGCGCCTGCGCACAAGCTGATAGAATCGCGCGCGGTTTGCCGGTGCTGCGGGCGCCTAGCCTAGCCTGCAGCCACACCTGTAAACCGCGCTGCCCTGTAAGGAAGGGCACGCTGCCGTAGCCTGAGGAGAGAATTAGAAATGACCTTCGTCGTCACCGACAACTGTATCAAGTGCAAGTACACCGACTGCGTAGAAGTCTGTCCGGTGGACTGCTTCTACGAAGGCCCGAACTTCCTGGTCATTCACCCGGATGAGTGCATCGACTGTGCACTGTGTGAGCCTGAGTGTCCTGCCCAAGCCATTTTCTCGGAAGATGAAATCCCTGCCGGCATGGAGAACTTCATCGACCTGAACGCCGAACTGGCAGAGGTCTGGCCGAACATCACCGAGAAGAAGGACGCCCTGCCTGACGCTGAAGAGTGGGATGGCAAGACTGGCAAGATCGCCGACCTGGAGCGTTAAGCCCAGCGGATTCGTCAAAAGGCCCTTCGCGGGGCCTTTTTTTCATTTATTGCAGACAAAAAAAGGGGCGGTTTGACCCGCCCACATTTTCTTCCGTAGTCCCTGTTGTCCCTGTTCATCATCCTGATGAATCGCATCCTGCGATGTCCTTGACCCTCATCCGTGAAAGTCCGTGTCAGTCCGTCGACACAGTTCGAATACTAGCGCTTCCTGCGGGCCGAACAAGCGCAAAACCTCTCAAAAAAATTCTGCTGATACATCGAGACAAATTCGATTACCTGATTAAAATCAGCAACTTGAATAAAGCCCGACGTTGGAAACGACAATGATTTACTAATCCCTACAGCATTGGCTTACAACACTCGTAAGCGAACGCTTACAAGTAAAGCAACGACGGTAGCGGATGAAATACTTCCCACAGGCACAAAAAAGCCCCGAGGTTATCGGGGCGTCTTGCACAGCGGATGCGACTACTGGAAGAGCGACTCGCTGGAGAGGCCATTCTTCTCAAGGATCTCGCGCAGCCGCTTGAGGCCCTCCACCTGAATCTGCCGCACACGCTCGCGGGTCAGACCGATCTCCAGGCCGACATCCTCAAGGGTACTGCTTTCGTGACCGCGCAGACCAAAGCGGCGAATCACCACCTCACGCTGCTTGTCGGTCAATTCACCAAGCCACTGGTCGATGCTCTGCGACAGATCGTCGTCCTGCAACAGCTCGCAAGGATCGGTTGGCTTGTCGTCGGTGAGGGTGTCGAGCAACGTCTTGTCGGAGTCCGGGCCCAGCGAGACGTCCACCGAGGACACACGCTCATTGAGACCGAGCATGCGCTTGACTTCGGCAACCGGCTTCTCGAGCAGGCTGGCGATTTCTTCGGCAGAGGGTTCATGGTCGAGCTTCTGAGTCAGCTCCCGCGCGGCACGCAGGTAGACGTTAAGCTCCTTGACCACGTGGATCGGCAGGCGAATGGTGCGGGTCTGATTCATGATCGCCCGCTCGATGGTCTGGCGAATCCACCAGGTGGCATAGGTGGAAAAACGGAAGCCCCGTTCCGGATCGAACTTCTCCACCGCGCGAATCAGCCCCAGGTTGCCTTCCTCGATCAGGTCGAGCAGCGACAGCCCCCGATTCACGTAGCGCCGGGCGATCTTCACCACTAGGCGCAGGTTGCTTTCGATCATGCGCTTGCGACCAGCAGGGTCGCCCCGTTGCGACAGGCGCGCAAAATGCACTTCCTCTTCTGGCGACAGCAGAGGCGAAAAACCGATTTCATTGAGATACAGCTGGGTAGCATCGAGTGCCCGAGTGTAATCGATGTACTTGTGCTGCTTGAGCGATGAGCCCTGTTTGGCTCGGGTCCGAACCGGAGGTACAGCAGGTTCGTCTGACACCACATCCGTTTCCAAAACGATGCCCGCCTCCATAAGGAGAACGTCCTCGTCGATGTCAAACTCCGGCACTTCTTTACTGAGAGCCATTGTTATAGTCCTTTGCTGAGTTCGAACTCAGACTCAAGCGACACCTGCTTCCCTGGCAGCGCTGGAGCCTGTCCCCTCTATGCCAGGAACAGGCCGGGTACAACAATCAACGGCGTGGCAGAAACTGTAATGGGTCAACGGGTTTACCCTGACGGCGAATCTCGAAATGCAGTTTCACCCGATCAGTGCCTGTAGACCCCATCTCGGCAATAGTCTGCCCAACCTTGACTTGCTGCCCCTCCCGAACCAAAAGCCTGCGGTTATGACCGTAGGCACTGACATAGGTATCACTGTGCTTGATGATGATCAGCTCGCCGTAGCCCCGCAAGCCACTCCCGGCGTAAACCACTGATCCATTAGCCGCAGCAAAAACAGGCTGTCCCAAATCACCGGCGATATCAACGCCTTTATTCAAACTACCGTTTGAAGCAAATTTGCCAATCAGTACGCCATTTGCGGGCCACGCCCAGCCGCCAGCGGATCGCTCTGCCGCGGGCACCTGAGCCGCCGCGGCCGGGGTGGCAGCGACGGGATTTGACGCCGGTTTGCTGGCGCTGGTGACGGGCGCAGCCGTAGTGGCCACTGGCCGACGAATGACCGTTGTCGTGCTCGAGGAAGAGGGGTTGGAGACCACCGTGGTGCTGCCGCCGGCACCGCTGCTGAAGCGAATCGGCTGACCGGGTCGGATGGTATAGGGGGCGGCGATGCCGTTGCGTGCTGCCAGCTCCTTGTAGTCCCAACCGTAGCGGAAGGCGATGGAGAACAGGGTGTCGCCAGGGCGCACGATGTACTGGCCCGATGTCACGGTCGGACGCTTGGCCACCATGCTGTTGCGATCGACCACGCGGGCGCCGTTGGAGGACGTGCTGGAGCATCCGGCAAGCAGGGTGCCCATGGCCAGTGCAATCACCAGAAGCCTGAAGCTCGATCGATCCCTGCGCTGCCGAATGATTGTTTGCCCCACCCGCCGCTTCCTCTCAATGGTGACGTTACGAAATGCAATATTGTTACAATTATAACCGAGCCGACCCAGCTTGGGCGCTTCGGCGCACGTCGGGGTCTGCGCAAGCAATGCGTGGGCCCCGCCTGATAGACCGGCCATCGCCTGCAGAATTCGCTGCTGCCGTAAATATACCCGCGTGGATCAGGCCAAGGGCCCATTGAGCAGCGGCACGAATCGCACGGCGCCGAGCACGCGGCGTGAAAAACCCTGCTCCTCCCGTACAATCAGCATGAGCTGTTGGGTTTCCCCCGCAGGGCCCACGGGAATCACCATGCGTCCGCCTGGGGCGAGCTGATCCAGCAGCGCTTGCGGCACCTCTGACGCTACCGCGGTGACGATGATGCCATTGTAGGGCGCCAGCGCCGGCCAGCCCTCGCAGCCGTCGCCCCAGCGAAACACCACGTTGCGCAGGTTCAGCTCAAGTAGACGCTCCTTGGCGCGGTCCTGCAGGACCTTGATCCGCTCCACCGAGAACACCCGTTCCACCAGTTGCGCCAGGATTGCCGTCTGATAGCCCGACCCCGTGCCGATCTCCAGCACCTTGTCCAGGGGGCCGGCCTCCAGCAGCAACTCACTCATATGCGCGACCATGAAGGGTTGCGAGATGGTCTGATTGTGCCCAATGGGCAACGCGGTGTCTTCGTACGCGCGGTGCGCCAGAGCCTCGTCGACGAAGAGGTGGCGCGGGGTGCGGCGGATCACATCGAGGACCCGTGTGTTCGAAACACCCTCGTCGGACAGGCGCTGGATCAGGCGCTCGCGTGTGCGCTGGGAAGTCATGCCTATGCCACGGCGCGTGAGATCGTCCTGTTGGCGCATCAGAGCAGCCCCTCCAGCCAGCCTTCCATGCGCTCGAAGGCATCATTGAAGGTGCGATCGAGCTGCAATGGGGTGATCGCCACGTAGCCCTGCATCACCGCATGGAAGTCCGTGCCGGGCCCGCCATCTTCGGCGTCGCCGGCGACGGCGATCCAGTAACCTTCCTTGCCGCGCGGATTGACCACCTTGGTGGGCGCTGCCGCACGTGCCCGATGACCCAGGCGGGTCAGCTGGATGCCACGGATATGCTCAAGTGGCAGGTTGGGAATGTTGACGTTCAATACGGTACGCGGCGGCAACTCCAGGCGCGACTGCGCCTCGACCAAGCGGCGGGCGATGTACGCTGCCGTCGGCAGGTTGTCAGGCAGACGCGACACCAGCGAGAACGCCAGGGAGGTACCACCGAGGAAACGACCTTCGAGCGCTGCGGCGACAGTGCCTGAATACAGCACGTCATCACCCAGGTTGGCGCCCAGGTTGATGCCGGAGACGACCATGTCGGGCGTCTGTTCAAGCAGGCCATTGAGCCCCAGGTGCACGCAGTCGGTCGGCGTGCCGTTGAGGCTGATGAAGCCATTGGCCAAGGTCTGCGGGCACAGAGGCCGGTCGAGTGTCAGCGAGCTGCCAGCGCCGCTCTTGTCTTGGTCCGGGGCAATCACCACGCAGTCGGCATAATCCGCCAGCGCAGCATGCAGCGCGGCGAGTCCGGGTGCGGTTACACCGTCGTCGTTCGAAATCAGAATACGCATGGGCTGTCCGTCTGCCCCACCGGCACCAGATCGACAAGCTCGCGCACCATGACGGTGGCGAAGCATCCGGCCGGAAGGACGAATTCCAGTTGCAGGATATCAGGCTCGGGATAATGCCACGTCAGCCCGCCAATAGGGAGCCGCAGGATGCGACGCTCGTGCCCCATGCCCGCACGGGCCAACCATTGACACAGTGCTTCGTTTGCTGCGCCGACCCGCTGTTCGACCTCGGCTGTTGCGCCCGCCGTGAGCGTCGGCCCGTCGCCCCAGAGCGGGCCGGTCGGATGCAGATCGAGGATTGCCAGGCGAGGATCGGAGCATTCCTGCTCACCCGCCGGAAAGAAGCTACGGCTATTGGTGAAGGCCAGCAGGTCACCCATCTGCGCGTGCTGCCAGGTACCCTCGGCGACCCGTGCCGCCAGCACCTGGTTGAACAAGTAGCTGCGCGCGGTCGAGAGCAGGCGCGAACGCACGTTGCGCTGTTCGGGCAAGGCTGCCCGAGCGGCCCATTCGCGGGCATCGACGAGGTTGCCACCGGCATGCCCGAAGCGCTGGCTGCCAAAGTAGTTGGGCACGCCCTGCTGCTTCAACTGCGCCAAGCGCGCATCGAGGGCCTGATGGTCCGCCGCCAGGGCCGTCAGGCGCAGAATGAAGCCGTTGGCCGAATGTGCGCCGCGTTGCAGTTTGCGCAGGTGGCGCGCCTGCTTGAGGATGCGCAGGCTGGCATCCTCTGCCCGCGAAAGGTCAGGGTCGGCCTTGCCCGGCAGGTGCAGGCTGAACCATTGTCGGGTCAAGGCCTGGCGATCCTTGAGCCCGGCGTAGCTGATGTTGCGCAGCGGCACGCCAGAGGCGCGGGCCAGGCGGCGGGCGGCCTCTTCAGTATTGAGGTCACGCTTTTCGACCCACAGCCAGAGGTGCTCACCCTGGCCGGCAAGCGGGATGTCGAGTACCTCGTCGACCTGGAAGTCCTCGGCCACCGCCTTGAGCACGGCGGTCCCCAGCGCTTGGCCTGAAGCCCGCGGCCCGAGCAGTTCGAATTCGGTCATGCTGGCAGCAACAGGGCGACCGCATGCACGGCGATGCCCTCCTCACGTCCGGTGAAGCCCAGCTTCTCGGTGGTGGTTGCCTTGACGTTGACCTGATCGAGCTCGACCTGCAGGTCCTCGGCGATGCGTTGACGCATGGTCTCGATGTGCGGCGCCATTTTCGGTGCCTGGGCGACGATGGTAGCGTCGACGTTGCCGACCTTCCAGCCCTTGTTCCGCACCACCTGTACGACGTGGCGCAGCAGCACGCGGCTGTCGGCACCCTTGAACTGCGGATCGGTGTCGGGGAAGTGCTTGCCGATATCACCCAGCGCGGCGGCACCCAGCAGGGCGTCGCTCAGGGCGTGCAACACCACGTCGCCATCGGAATGGGCGAGCAAGCCGGACGTGTGCGCAATGCGCACCCCACCCAAGGTAATGAAATCGCCGTTCGTGAAACGGTGCACATCGTAGCCGTGGCCAATACGCATAGAAAAACGCCCTGATTGAGTCAGGGCGTGATTCTACCTGCTTTGCCCCACCTTGGGCGGGTTTGTCGGGCCTATAGCCGGCCCAGCGCAACGGCGTGGTGACGCACGTGCTCATCGATGAAACTGGCGATGAAGTAGTAGCTGTGGTCGTACCCAGGTTGCAGGCGAAGGGCCAGCTTGTGACCGCCTTTTTTCGCCGCCTGTTCGAGCGCCTCTGGCTTGAGCTGGTTGACCAGAAAGTCATCGCGATCACCCTGGTCCACCAGCAGTGGCGGACATTGTCCGCTTGCCGTTTCGGCAAGCAGGACGCTGGCATCCCACTCCCGCCAGCGCGCCCGATCCTCGCCCAGGTAGCGGGAGAACGCCTTCTCGCCCCACGGGCAATCCATCGGGTTGCTGATCGGCGAGAACGCCGACACCGACCGGTAGCGTCCCGGGTTGCGCAATGCGCAAACCAAGGCCCCATGCCCACCCATGGAGTGGCCACTGATACCGCGCTGGTCCGACGCGGGGAAGTGCGCCTCGATCAGCGCAGGCAGTTCGTCGACCACATAGTCGTGCATGCGGTAGTGCTGGGCCCAGGGCTGCTGGGTGGCGTTGAGGTAGAAGCCGGCCCCCAGGCCGAAGTCCCAGGCCCCGTCCGGGTCACCTGGCACCTGCTCGCCACGCGGGCTGGTATCGGGAGCGACGATGATCAACCCCAACTCGGCGGCGAGCCGATGGGCACCGGCCTTCTGCATGAAGTTCTCGTCCGTGCAGGTCAGGCCGCTGAGCCAGTACAGCACGGGCAGTTTCGTGTCCAGCTCGGCCTGTGGCGGCAGATACACGGCGAACACCATGTCGCAATCCAGCACCTGGGAACGGTGCCGGTAACGCTTGTGCCAGCCGCCGAAGCTCTTCTGGCAGGAGATGTTTTCCAGGCTCATGGCTGACCTCAGAAGTGGATCACGCTGCGGATGCTCTTGCCTTCGTGCATCAGATCGAAGGCTTTGTTGATGTCTTCCAGACCCATGGTGTGGGTGATGAAGGTGTCCAGTGGGATCTCTCCCTTTTCCGACATTTCAACGTAGCTTGGCAGCTCGCTGCGCCCACGCACGCCGCCGAACGCCGAACCGCGCCAGACACGGCCAGTCACCAGCTGGAACGGGCGCGTGGCGATTTCCTGGCCGGCACCGGCCACGCCAATGATCACCGACTCGCCCCAGCCCTTGTGGCAGCATTCCAGGGCCGCGCGCATCAGTTGGACGTTGCCAATGCACTCGAAGGAGAAGTCCACGCCGCCATCGGTCAAGTCGACGATCACTTCCTGGATTGGACGGTCGTAGTCCTTCGGGTTGATGCAGTCGGTCGCACCGAGTTGCTTGGCGATCTCGAACTTGGCCGGGTTGATGTCGATGGCGATGATCCGCGAGGCCTTGGCCTTCACCGCGCCAATGACCGCCGACAGGCCGATGCCGCCAAGGCCGAAGATGGCCACGGTGTCGCCAGGCTTGACCTTGGCGGTGTTGAGCACGGCGCCGATGCCGGTGGTGACGCCGCAGCCGAGCAGGCAGACTTTCTCCAGCGGCGCTTCTTTCTGGATCTTGGCCACGGAGATTTCCGGCAGCACCGTGTACTCCGAGAAGGTCGAGGTCCCCATGTAGTGGAACAATTGCTGACCCTTGTAGGAAAAGCGCGTGGTTCCATCAGGCATCAGGCCCTTGCCCTGGGTCGCGCGGATGGCCTGGCACAGGTTGGTCTTGCCCGAACGGCAGAACTTGCACTGGCCGCACTCCGGCGTGTACAGCGGGATGACGTGATCGCCCACCGCCACCGAGGTGACCCCCTCGCCCACCGCCTCGACGATGGCGCCGCCCTCGTGGCCGAGGATCGACGGAAAGATGCCTTCAGGATCGGCTCCCGACAGGGTGTAGGCATCGGTATGGCACACGCCGCTGGCGACCACGCGCAACAGCACCTCACCGGCCTTGGGCATGCCCACGTCGACTTCGACGATTTCCAAGGGTTTTTTCGCCTCGAAGGCTACAGCGGCACGGGACTTGATCATCAAGCGTCTCCAGTTGGAAGGGTCAATTCAGTCCCGAAGTGTAATTCATGCGCTTTTGATGAATAATCCGGGCAAAGACAAAACATTATTGCTGTATGGGGATAGTCAATGGGTAGTCGCTGGGAAGGCATCGACGAATTCGTTGCCGTGGCCGAATCGGGACAGTTCACCGCGGCCGCCGAACGCCTGGGCGTCTCGTCCTCGCACATCAGCCGACAGATCGCCCGCCTTGAAGAACGCTTGCAAACACGCCTGCTGTACCGCAGTACACGACGTGTAACGTTGAGCGAAGCCGGGCAGACCTTCCTGCAGCATTGTCAGCGTCTGCAGGATGGCCGCGAGGAAGCGCTGCGCGCCATGGGGGACCTGGCCAGCGAGCCCAAGGGGTTGCTGCGCATGACCTGCGCCGTGGCCTATGGCGAGCGCTTCATCGTGCCGCTGGTGACCCGCTTCATGGGCCTCTACCCGCAATTGCGGATAGAGGTGCAATTGAGCAATCACCCCCTCGATCTGCTGCACGAAGGCATGGACCTGGCGATCCGTCTCGGCCGCCTGCAGGATTCACGGCTGGTGGCTACCCGCCTCGCGCCACGGCGCATGTACCTGTGCGCGTCACCGGCCTACCTCGAGCGTTATGGCCGCCCCCACAGCCTCTCGGAGCTGGCTCGCCACAACTGCCTGATCGGCAGCTCCGACCTGTGGGCGCTGCAGCAGGAGGGCCGCGAACTCAGCCAACGCGTGCAGGGCAACTGGCGGTGCAACAGTGGACAGGCCGTATTGGATGCGGCCTTGCAGGGCATGGGGTTGTGTCAGTTACCGGACTACTACGTGCGTGAGCATCTGCACAGCGGTGCACTGGTGTCGCTGCTCGAAGCCCATCAGCCGCCCAATACCGCCGTCTGGGCGCTGTATCCGCAGCAGCGGCATCTGTCGCCCAAGGTACGCCGGCTGGTGGATTATCTGAAGGAAGGGTTAGCGCAGTTGCCAGAGTATCGCGCCGTCTGAGATCAGCTGCGCATGGCCCAGCGTTGGCGCAGCCACTCAAGGTCTTCCGGGCGGGTCACCTTGATGTTGTCGCTGCGGCCTTCGACCAGGCGCGGCGCTTGGCCGGACCACTCCATGGCGGAGGCTTCGTCGGTGATCAGTACATCGGCGACAAGGCTGTCGGCCAAGGCGCGGTGCAATGCGCCAAGGCGGAACATCTGCGGGGTGTAGGCTTGCCAGATGGTGCTGCGGTCAACTGTGGCGCTGACCCGACCATTAGCGTCGGCGCGCTTGAGCGTGTCGCGTGCCGGGACCGCCAGCAGGCCACCCACCGGATCGTCGGCGAGTTCGCCAAGCAGACGATCCAGATCGCTACGGGCAAGATTCGGCCGCGCCGCGTCGTGCACCAGCACCCAGTCGCTGTCGGCCGCACCCTGGGCGTGCAGCAACAACAAGGCATTGAGCACCGAGTCGGCCCGCTCGCTACCCCCGGCCGCGCGCTGAATGCGCGGGTCCTGGGCACAGCGCAGGCCGGGCCAGTAGGGATCGTCGGCGGCAACACTGACCACCACACCCTTGACCGAGGGGTGATCGAGAAAACAGTCGAGGCTATGTTCGAGAAGGGTCTGTCCGCCCAGTTGCAGGTACTGCTTGGGCCGGTCGGCAGCCATGCGGGCACCCACCCCCGCGGCGGGAATCACGGCCCAGAAGGCCGGCAAGGCCTGGGTCATTGCGGCAGCTGGTAGAGGGTCTCGCCCTCCTTGACCATCCCCAGTTCATGACGAGCCCGCTCTTCCACGGTTTCCATGCCTTTCTTCAACTCCAGGACTTCGGCGTCGAGCACGCGATTGCGTTCGAGCAGCCGCTCGTTTTCGGCATGCTGTTCAGCGATCTGCTTCTGCAGGTCGGTCACCTGGGCCAGGCTGCCATTGCCCACCCAAAGGCGGTACTGCAGGCCACCCAATAGCAGGAGCAAGACAAGAAACAACCAATAGGGACTGCGCATCACGTTATCCAGGGTTAAAGACCGCGGCACCAAAGCCTTAGCATGCAGGCTTCTGATAGCACGAAGCCTGGCCGAGGCCAGGCTTCGTCGACAGAAACCTGCAAGAGACACGTGAACATTCAGTACGAACGTTCAGCCTGCCCCGGCAGCTGTCTTTTTACCATCTCTTGCTCAGCCGCGAAACTCGGCGCGGCCACGGTACACGGCCTTGGCGCCCAGTTGCTCTTCGATGCGCAGCAGTTGGTTGTACTTGGAGACGCGGTCGGAACGGCACAGCGAACCGGTCTTGATCTGGCCGGCAGCGGTACCCACGGCCAGGTCGGCAATGGTCGAGTCTTCGGTTTCACCGGAGCGGTGCGAGATCACGGCGGTGTAGCCAGCAGCCTTGGCCATCTGGATGGCTTCCAGGGTTTCGGTCAGCGAGCCGATCTGGTTGAACTTGATCAGGATCGAGTTACCGATGCCCTTGTCGATGCCTTCCTTGAGGATCTTGGTATTGGTCACGAACAGGTCGTCACCGACCAACTGGACCTTCTCGCCGATCTTGTCGGTCAACACTTTCCAGCCAGCCCAATCGGACTCGTCCAGACCGTCCTCGATGGAGATGATCGGGAAGCGCTCGGTCAGGCCCTTCAGGTAGTCGGCAAAGCCTTCGGCGTCGAACGACTTGCCTTCGCCAGACAGGTTGTACTTGCCGTCTTCATAGAATTCGCTGGCCGCGCAATCCAGGGCCAGGGTCACGTCGGAGCCTAGGGTATAACCGGCGTTGGCAACGGCTTCGGCAATGGCCGACAGCGCGTCTTCGTTGGACGCCAGGTTAGGCGCGAAACCACCCTCGTCACCGACAGAGGTGTTCAGGCCACGGGCCTTGAGCACGGCTTTGAGGTGATGGAAGATCTCGGTGCCCATGCGCAGCGCGTCGGAGAAGGTCTTGGCGCCAACCGGCTGGACCATGAACTCCTGAATGTCGACGTTGTTGTCGGCATGCTCGCCGCCGTTGATGATGTTCATCATCGGCACAGGCATCGAGTACTGGCCGGGGGTACCGTTGAGGTTGGCAATGTGTGCGTACAGCGGCAGGTCCTGGTCCTGGGCAGCGGCCTTGGCCGCAGCCAGGGACACGGCGAGGATGGCGTTGGCGCCCAGCTGGGCCTTGTTCTCGGTGCCGTCCAGTTCGATCATGGCGCGGTCGAGCGCCTTCTGGTCGGAAGGATCCTTGCCCAGCAGCAGGTCGCGGATAGGACCGTTGATGTTGGCGACGGCTTTGAGCACGCCCTTGCCCAGGTAACGGCTCTTGTCGCCATCACGCAGCTCCAGCGCTTCGCGCGAGCCGGTGGAAGCACCGGACGGCGCGCAGGCGCTGCCGATGATGCCGTTGTCGAGCAGTACATCGGCTTCCACGGTGGGGTTGCCACGCGAATCGAGAACTTCACGACCTTTGATGTCGACGATTTTTGCCATTGTTGTAAGCACTCCAAAATTGACGAAAACAACGCAGCTTGGGGAATTCGGACTGTTCACCACGCGGACTTGCAAGGGCAGGTGTGGTGAAGGTGCCCCTGACCGCTAGGCCAGGGGTGGAACGGGCGGTACTTTACCCGAGAAAAAGAGCTTTATGCGGTTTCTACCGTCGGAAAACTCTTCACCAGGTCATCCAGTTGCTTGAGCTGGGCTAGGAACGGCTCCAGCTTGTCCAGGCGCAGGGCGCACGGACCATCGCACCTGGCGTTGTCCGGGTCGGGGTGGGCCTCAAGGAACAGCCCTGCCAGACCCTGGCTCATGCCGGCCTTGGCCAGGTCGGTGACCTGGGCGCGGCGGCCACCGGCGGAGTCGGCGCGGCCACCCGGCATCTGCAGGGCGTGGGTCACGTCGAAGAACACCGGGTAGTTGAACTGCTTCATGATGCCGAAGCCGAGCATGTCCACCACCAGGTTGTTGTAGCCGAAGCTCGAACCACGCTCGCAGAGGATCAGTTGATCGTTGCCGGCTTCCTCGCACTTGGTCAGGATGTGTTGCATCTCCTGCGGCGCGAGGAACTGCGCCTTCTTGATGTTGATCACCGCGCCGCTCTTGGCCATGGCCACCACCAGGTCGGTCTGCCGGGACAGGAAGGCCGGCAGCTGGATGATGTCGCAGACCTTGGCGACCGGCTCGGCCTGCCAAGGCTCGTGTACATCGGTGATCACCGGCACCTTGAAGGTCTGCTTGATCTCTTCGAAGATCTTCAGCCCCTCTTCCAGGCCAGGGCCACGGTAGGAGCTCACCGACGAACGGTTGGCCTTGTCGAAACTGGCCTTGAAGACGTACGGGATGCCGAGTTTCTCGGTGACCCGCACGTACTCCTCGCAGACCTTCATGGCCAGGTCACGGGATTCGAGCACGTTCATGCCGCCGAACAGGACGAACGGCTTGTCGTTGGCGATCTCGATGTTACCGACGCGAATGATCTTCTGGGTCATAGGTCAGGCCTTGTTCTTCTGCGCCAGGGCCGCTTTGACGAAGCCGCTGAACAGCGGGTGGCCGTCACGCGGGGTCGAAGTGAACTCCGGGTGGAACTGGCAAGCCACGAACCATGGGTGGTCCTTGGACTCGACCACTTCGACCAAGGCACCGTCGCCGGAGCGACCGGAAACCACCAGGCCGGCGTCCATCATCTGTGGCAGCAGGGTGTTGTTGACTTCATAGCGATGGCGATGACGCTCGACGATCACGTCCTTGCCATAGCAGGCATGGACCTTGGAGCCGCCAGCGATCTGGCACTCCTGGGCGCCCAGGCGCATGGTGCCTCCCAGGTCGGAGGTCTCGGTACGGGTCTCGACCGCGCCGGTGGCATCGGACCATTCGGTGATCAGGCCGACCACCGGATGGCCGCTGTTGCGGTCGAACTCGGTGGAGTTGGCGTCTTTCCAGCCCATCACGTTACGGGCGAACTCGATGACCGCGACCTGCATGCCCAGGCAGATGCCCAGGTACGG
>JAEWGL010000076.1 GCA_023388335.1 Pseudomonadota bacterium
GCCGTACGCGCTGCTGGACAGTCCGTTGCTGACGCAGGCTGACCTGCGCAACAACCTGATCACGCGCTTGCCCGAGTCATTCTATGGGGCGGCTGCGCAATTGCGCCGTGGAATGATGCTTAGCGGCAATCCCTTGGCAGAGGAGGAGGCGCTACGCTTGCGCTTTACGCTTCTCGACCTTGACGAGCAGGGGGCGCAAGGCGTGGACCAGGAAGTGCCGATCCATCCTCGGGAGTTATGGGCCGATGCCGTCGACCCACGCTATCGGGGTGCCTTGATCTCGCGCTGGGATGTGGTGGATGTGGGTGAAAGGGCCGAGCGGTTCTTGCGCGTATTGCGGCAACTCCTGCAGTCCGCAGACTTCCAGCGAAATGCCCGAGCCATGGCTGACAGGGTGCTGAACCTGCTGTTGGTCATGGCGGAGAACCCAACCTTGCGTGAAGAACTGTTCGCCGTGGCAAACGAGGAATGGGGGTGCCAGGACGGGGCGGCCTGGTGTTTCAGCAATCTGGAAGTGAAGGTGCTGGTTTGGCGCGCCCTCAACAATGCCGAGGGTCAGCCGCAGCAAGCCTTGCTCCACCTGGGCAGACAATTGTGGCGCCTGGACGAGGTCGATCGCCTCGTCGCCCAGGATATCCATACCCGTAGCGGACATCCGGATGAGAGCGAGGTGGGGCTTGCGTACCGCCTGGGCCTGCGCGAAAGCCTAGACCTGCCCATCGAAACGACCGACATGAGCTTTGGCCCCCTGGCAGGCGTCAGTGCCAGCCGCATCGCTCAGGTCCGTGCCCAGATCCTGGATAATGAGACCCAGGAGCGGCTGGCGCAGTCGTTGGTGGATCGGGAGTTCTGGCAGACCCATCTGGAGCGTACGCATCCTGAGCGCTTCGACCGCGTGGATGAGCCGTTCCAGCATCGTCTGGCGGTGTTGCTGGAAGATCGATCGTTGCCTGAGGACGTTCAGTTGCAGCAGTCGAACCTCATCAGGGATGCACAGCGGGCAGCGCGACACGACCTGATGATCGCGCTGACGCTTGAGGCATTGGAGGTGGCGCCGGAGGAGCCTGCCATCGCAGTCCGCTGAACCCCTCATAGCCATCCAACGGCCGGGCGTGGAGGGTGCTTGCGGCTGTAACGCCAGGTTTCATCCGCGAGCGGCTGGGCTATGCTCAAAGACAGGAGCCACCCCGGTTAGCGGGTACAAGGAAAGTCTGGTAATCGGAAGTTACTTTGCCGCGACCACTCGAAGGTGCGAGTGGTTTAGGCTCTTCATCGGATTTTTCGTCACGTTCTGTAGTCTTTGAGTTATGGAAACCTTAAGGAGATGCGCATGCTCGTCCGGTCACTGACTCTCGCCGCCTTGTGCATTGCTGCCGGCCCCGTGTTCGCGGCCGACAGCGACGGCCCTCTGGTCCAGGAACTGGGCAAGGCACGGCCATTGGTCATTATCGCGCCCAGTACCGCCGACCCCACCCTCCGCGGACTGACCGAGGCGCTGAAGGATCCCGCGACCCAGGCTGCCTTCAAAGAGCGCAGTCTGGTGATCTACAGCGTCGCGGGCATGGTCGGCAAGCGCGAGGACAAGAACCTCGAGCAGCAGACCACCATGGCGCTGATTCGCGAGCTCAAGCTTGGGGCGAGCAAGGGCACCAAGGTGATTCTGGTGGGTAAGGACGGTGAACGGCACATGCTCAAGGATGACGACAGCGGCGAGAAAATCGAGCCCCAGGTGGTTCTCACGGCCGTTGACGCACTGCCGGCGACCGAGAAGGCGGTGACCGCGCCGGAACCGGTAGCCAGCACCACTGACAGCAAGACCGCCAAGGACAGCAAACCGACCAAGCCTGCCAAACCCGCCAAACCCGCAGCCCCGCCAAAGCCGCTGGAGGACTGAGCCCCTGTGGTGGCGTGGGTGCCTTGCGCGTCCTCGCAATCACAGCAGTTTTTTTGGCCTCGCCGCAATCATTGCATGCAGCATACCCATCAAGGCTGATAAGGCGATGCCGTCGGATGCTATGGAAAGTGCAATCTTCCATCCGGAACGTGCATTTCACCGCTGCTGGGCACAACACATACTGGACCGGTCATTACGAGATTCTGGCTGTCTTACGGACCGATGTCTCTTGAGCAACGGAGCCTTTGCCGCCTGGAGCTGGTAGCCAATAATAAAGAGACTGTCCATGAAAAAGCCAAATCCGCTGCTGGAAGATCTGAAATCCATTCTGCCCGCCATCGCTGCAAACGCATTCGAAGCGGAAAAGGATCGTAGCGTGCCCGCCGTCAATATCACCTTGTTGAAAGGAATTGGCATGCACCGCGCCTTTCTGCCAAAGAGGTACGGCGGCATGGAGATCCCCCTGCCAGCGTTTGCTGATTGCATTGCCCTGCTGGCCGGATCCTGTGCTAGCACCGCCTGGGCCATGAGCCTGCTGTGTACCCACAGCCATCAGATAGCGATGTTCTCGCCCAAATTGCAGGAAGAGATGTGGGGTCTGACCCCGGATGCGACTGCCAGCAGCAGCATCGCCCCGTTTGGCCGTATCGAGGAGGTTGAAGGCGGCGTGACCTTCAGTGGCGAAATGAGCTGGAGTTCGGGTTGCGATCACGCAGAGTGGGCCATCATGGGCTTACGCCGCAAGAACGCTGAAGGGGCTCAGGATTACTGCTTTGCGGTACTTCCCCGTAGCGATTATGAAATTCGCGACGACTGGTACGCCGTAGGGATGTGTGGCAGCGGTAGCAAGACACTGATCGTCGAGAATGCCTTTGTACCTGAACATCGTATCCAGAAAGCCAAGGACATGATGGAAGGCAAGTCCGCAGGCTTCGGTCTGTACCCGGATAGCAAGATCTTCTATTCCCCTTATCGCCCTTACTTCGCCAGCGGCTTCTCCACCGTCAGCCTGGGCATTGCCGAGCGCATGCTCGAAGTATTCCGTGAGAAGACCCGGAACCGCGTGCGTGCTTACACCGGCGCTGTTATAGGGACCGCCACCCCCGCCCTGATGCGCCTGGCAGAGTCTACGCACCAGGTGGCAGCCGCTCGTGCATTGCTCGAACAGAGCTGGAACGAGATCGCCGATCACAGCGAACGGCGCCAATATCCTTCTCGCACCACGCTTGCCTTCTGGCGGACCAATCAAGGCTATGCGACCAAAATGTGCATCCAGTCCGTCGACCGCCTGATGGAAGCATCAGGCGGTGGTGCCTGGTTCGAAACGAACGAGATGCAGCGACTATTCCGTGACGCGCACCTGACCGGTGCCCATGCCTACACCGATTACGACGTCTGCGCGCAGATCCTTGGCCGTGAACTGATGGGTCTGGAGCCGGATCCGTCGATGGTCTGAGGTCGGCGAGACCGGTCCATCCGAAAACACAAAAACAATGAGAGCAGGTTTCTGGCCTGCTCGGGAGTCTTGCATGTCCGTTGAAACCGCCGTTGAACCCGCAACCGTTCCGGTCGTAGATACGCGCGCTTTACGCCGCGCACTGGGTAACTTCGCCACGGGTGTCACCGTTGTCACCGCCGCCGAGCCGAGCGGCCGTCAGGTGGGTGTGACCGCCAACAGCTTCAACTCGGTGTCGCTGGACCCGCCGCTGATCCTGTGGAGCATCGACAAGCGCTCCACCAGCCATGAAGTGTTCGAGCAAGCATCCCATTTTGCCGTGAACATCCTCGCGGCCGACCAGATCGATCTTTCGAACAATTTTGCACGGTCCAAGGACGATCGTTTCGTCGGGATAGAATACGAAGACGGTGAGGGCAACGCGCCCCTTCTCGCCGATTGTTCAGCTCGCTTCCAGTGCAGGAAATTCCAGCAGCTTGATGGGGGCGACCATTGGATTCTGATCGGCAAGGTCGTGGCGTTCGATGACTTCGGCCGATCCCCCCTGCTGTATCACCAAGGCGCCTACTCCATGGTGCTGCCGCACACCCGCATGACCAATCGGGAAGAAAGTCAGGCACCTAGCAGCAACTTCCAAGGACGCCTCAGTCACAATATCTACTACCTGATGACCCAGGCCCTGCGCGCCTATCAGGCCAGCTATCAGCCGCGCCAGCTCTGCACCGGGTTGCGTACCAGTGAAGCCCGTATGCTGATGGTGCTGGAAAATGACGCAGGTCTTGCCCTCACCGAGTTGCAGCGCGAAGTCGCCATGCCTGCGCGTGAAATTGAGGAGGCAGTGGCCAACCTCAAGCGCAAGGGCCTGGTGACCGATGGAGGTGATCGGGTTCGTCTCACCGTCAAGGGAGTCGGCGATACCGAGGCGCTGTGGACGATCGCTCACGAGCAGCAAGAGAACGTCTTTGGTCAGTTCAGCGATGAGCAGATGGATACCTTCAAGACCGTGTTGAAAGCGGTCATCCAGATCTGACGGATACCTCGTCATAGCCGCGGCGCCCCTCTGGGGCGCCGCTTTCCGTCCTGGGACGGCCGCCAGGCCTGTTATCTTGTGAACCAAACAACGGATCGCGCCCATGCCCAGACACCGGCAGCCGCTGACACTCGTTCTGCTTCAGGCACGAGAAGTGACGATGAAGTTCTTTCGAGCCTCCTTGAATAAGCAGGAGCTGCTGGCATTGCCGAGTGGGTTAAGGACAGTGAGACATGCAGTGCAAGCGGCGGCGGGGCGATCAAGGCTCTTGCGTGCCTTCGCTTGGAACCAGATGGGGAGTGACACCGATCAGCGCCTTACATAGAAGGGGCTGATCGATAGCGTCGGCGTGGCAAATGACTTCGGCTCAATACCCGCCGCCAGCGGTCTCAACAGCTGGCATGTCCTTGAACGCGCTCGCCAGCGCCTGGAGGCCTCGCATGAGCACGGTCGTGTCGACACCCACCGCGACGAATGCGGCGCCCAGCTCGATATAGCGCCGCGCCAGCTTCTCGTCGGCGCTGAGGATACCGGCGGCCTTGCCTGCCTTCTGGATCTGCACGATGGCCTGCTCGATAGCGGCCTGCACTTCAGGGTGCCCAGGATTGCCACGCTGGCCCATGTCGGCACTGAGGTCCGCGGGACCGATAAACACGCCATCCACGCCTTCGACCGCGGCAATGGCCTCCAGATTGGCAAGGCCTTCAAGGTTTTCGATCTGCACCAGCAGGCACATCTGCGCGTCTGCCTGGTCCAGGTAGCCGGGAATGCTGTTCCAGCGAGAGGCGCGGGCCAGCGCACTGCCCACCCCACGAATACCCTTCGGCGGATAGTGCATGGTCTTGACCAGCTGGCGAGCCTGCTCGGCGCTCTCGACCATGGGCACCAGCAACGTTTGCGCGCCGATGTCGAGTACCTGCTTGATCAGCGTGATATCACCGATCACCGGGCGGATCACGGCGTGGCCAGGGTAGGGCGCCACGGCCTGGAGCTGGGAGAGCATCCCGCGCAAGTCGTTGGGCGCGTGTTCGCCATCGATGAGCAACCAGTCGAACCCGGCGTTGGCCGCCAGTTCGGCGCAGTAGGCATCGGCCAGGCCGAGCCATAGGCCGATCTGCGCTTCGCCGCTGCGCAGGCGTTGCTTAAAATGATTGACAGGCATGTCCATGGGTAATCCTCAGACGAATCGGCAGGCGATGGAACCAAGCATGTCGTAGTCGACATGGAAGGTGTCGCCCGGATTGGCTGCAACGGGCCGGGTGAACGAACCACCCAGGATCACCTGGCCGGCTTCGAGGGTCACGTCAAACGGCGCGAGTTTGTTGGCC
This sequence comes from Pseudomonadota bacterium, assembly GCA_023388335.1. Classification (GTDB taxonomy): domain Bacteria; phylum Pseudomonadota; class Gammaproteobacteria; order Pseudomonadales; family Pseudomonadaceae; genus Aquipseudomonas. The sequence continues at coordinate 5,709 of JAEWGL010000076.1, forward strand.
AGCCACGCCACGCCTTTGGCGGGGTGATTGAGCACGGCAGCGCTGACACCGGATTCCTCAATCACGCCATTGCGATAGAGCACGGCCGGGACCTTGCGCAGATCGATCTCGTTCGGGCGTACGGCGCGACCACCCATGACCACCCCAGCGTTTGCGGCGTTGTCGGAGATGGTGTCGAAGACTTTGCGAGTCGTCTTGGTTTGCGGGTCGACCTGCTGGATGCGAGCGTCGATAATCTCCAGCGCCGGGATCACCCACTCGGTGGCGTCCAGTACGTCGAATACCGTGACGTTAGGACCCTTGAGCGGTTTGCCAAGGATGAACGCCAGTTCCACTTCCACCCGCGGAACGATGAAGCGGTCAAAAGGAATGTCGGTCCCTTCATCGAAGAACATGTCGTCGAGCAGCGCCCCGTAGTCCGGCTCGGTGATGTTGGAGGAGACCTGCATGGCCCGCGAGGTCAGGCCGATCTTGTGACCGACCAGCTTGCGCCCTGAGGCGATCTTCCTGGCGACCCAGGCGCGCTGGATGGCGTAGGCATCCTCTATGGTCATCTCGGGATGGTCGAGGGAAAACTGGCGCACCTGCTCACGGGAGCGTTCGGCTTGGTCGAGGCGTTCAGCGGCCTGCTGGAGAAGGACGTTGTCGAGCATGGGAGGATCTCATAGGTCAAGGGTTGACGGTGGTGGCCCGGATGCGCAGCACCAGCATGCCACCGAGGGCGATGAAAAAAGCCAACAGATACAGCGCCAGGCTGGCACTGTGGGTCGTGTCCCGGACCCAGCCGATGAGGTACGGCGCCAGGAACGAAGCAATACTGCCCAGGGAGCTGATCAGGGCGATGCCGGCGGCCTGGGTGCGATCGTTGAGAAAGGCCGGCGGCAGCTGCCAGAACATGGGCAACGCGGCGCTGGCACCCATGCCTGCGACAATCAGGCCAGCCATGACCGGCAGCGCCTGTTCGGGCGAGATGCCGGCGATGGCGATGCCGGCCGAAGCCATCATCAGCGGTACACACAGGTGCCAGCGACGTTCGCGCTGGCGGTCCGAGGAGCGCCCACAGGCGATCATGAAGACACAGCCCACCACGTAGGGCATTGCGCTGAGCAGGCCCACGCGCGCATCGCTGCCGACGCCGGCGCTGTGAATGAGACTGGGCATCCAGAAGGCCAGGGTATTGACCGCCAGCATTACTGCGCAATACACCGCCACGAGCAGCCAGATCGCCGGGCTGGCGAGGATGCCCGAGAAGGATGTCACCGACTTGCGGCGCTCTTCTTGGCCCAGCTCCGCGCGCAGCGTGGCCTTCTGTTCGTCAGTGAGCCAGCGCACCCGTTCGAAATGCTCTGGCAAGGCGGCCAGCACCACCAGGCCAAGCAGGATCACCGGAGCGCCTTCGAGCAGGAACATCCATTGCCAGCCACGCAGATCAGCAGTGTTGTGCATGAACGACAGGATGCCACCGGACAGCGGCCCGCCGATCACACCGGCCAGCGGCACGGCAATGGCGAACAGCGCAGTGATCTGCGCGCGCCGACGCGCTGGATACCAGCGGTTGAGGTAGACCAGGATGCCTGGGAAGAAACCCGCCTCGGCAATGCCCAGGGCAAAGCGCAGCGCGTAAAAGCCGGAGCTGCTTTCGATCAGCATCATGCTGGTCGAGAGGGCGCCCCAGACCACCATGAGGATGGCGATCCAGCGCCGCGGCCCGACCTTGTCGAGCATGAGGTTGCTCGGTACGCCGAACAGCGCGTAGGCAATGAAGAACAGCCCCGCCCCCAGGCCGTAGACGGTGTCGGAAAGGTGCAGGTCAGCACTCATCTGCATCTTGGCAAAGCCGATGTTGATGCGGTCCAGGTGGGCGAAGAGGTAACACACCAGCAGGAGCGGCATCAGGCGCCAGGTCACCGCCCGGTGGGTGGCGTCGATGCGCGCGGGTTGCTCCTGCACGGTAGAGGCTTGTTCAAGTGTGCTCATGATCTTGTACTTTTTGTTGGATGAGGACGTGCGTAATGAAGCTGTGAGCCTTCAGACGGCCTTGTTGAACAACGGGTGCAAAGTACTGTGCTTACCGTCGTACACCTGGCTGCCACTTTCATCGATCTGCAGGGTGATTCCGATCGGATGCTGTTGCAGGAGGCTGTCCAGGCGCGCGCGCAATACCTTGAGCAGGCTGTCGCCCACGGCCTTGTGCACGGCGGCGCTCCTGCCTGCGCCCATGCGCAGGTTGGCGTAGAGGAATCCATAATCACCGTTGCCGTCGGCGACGGCAGCATGGGCGGCCGGGTAGGCCAGTACGCGGGTGCCGCCAGTAGGGAACACCGCCTTGCCGGTCTCATCCTGCTGTTCCAGCATGCTGTCGGCGAGGGCGCGGCACAGACCCGAAATGTCGGCTTCGGCTTCCAGGTCCGGTGTGTAGAGCAAAATCAAATGGGGCATGTCATTCATCCTGCACAGTGATCGAGACGGTCGTTTCCCTGAAAACGGCGGTTGGCTTGCGAGTGGGATCACAGACGGCTGGCAGATACCACTGCCGACGGATTGCCGGCCTGGGCCGGTGGAATGCTTGATCCGTCCTGCGGTGTGACTGGGAAGATGGCATTGATCTGGCCCGTGCCTGACGAGCCGAAGTACGGCGTGACGACATCTGCCTTGCCGTCGTATTTCGACCAGCCAAGAGCACCGAGCAGCATCGCCGTGTCATGCATGAAGCCTTCGCCATGACCCTTTGCCGCATACTCCGGAAGCATCCCGCAGAACTCCTCCCACTCGGCGTTTTCCCACATCTTCACTACGAGCTCGTCGAGCGTTTCGAGGAACGGGCTCCAGACTTTGGTGGCGAAATCGGGCGCCTGGCCGTTCTGTGCGAAGCGGTGGGAAAGAGAACCGCTGGCTAGGAAGGCCACCGTGCCATCGTAGTGGTCTTCGACCGCCTTGCGCATGGCCCAGCCCAGGCGCGCACTGTCTGCGAGGAAGTGCGAGGTGCACAGGGCGGACACCGAGACCACCTTGAAATGCTGGTCCTGGTTCATATAGCGCATCGGCACCAGTGTGCCGTACTCAGGGCCCAGGGTAGTGGCGTGGTGCGCCATGGTCTCGACATTGAACTGGTTGCAGGTCTCGGCCAGGATCAGGCCCAGCTCGGTGTTACCCGGGAACTCGTACTCCATGTTGCTGATGAAGTGCGGCAGTTCATTGCTGGTATAGACGCCTTTGAAGTGCGGGCCGCAGAGCACGTGATAGTTCGCATTGACCAGCCAGTGGGTGTCGAAGACCACGATCGTGTCCACGCCCAGTTCCCGGCAGCGACGGCTGATCTCGTAGTGCCCGTCGATGGCTGCCTGGCGGAAGCCATGGCGCGATCCAGGGAGCTCGGAGAGGTACATGGAGGGAACATGAGTGATCTTGGCGGCGAGTGCCAACTTGCCCATGATGAAGCTCCTTATTGTTGTAGATTCCGCCGCACCGGGCGATGTCAGCGGTCGTCAGAACGAAAGCGCCACCCGGTGCGTCGCAAGAGTGTCACATGCCCCAACGGGGGATGTGGTGGCTGCCCATCGAGATGCAGACGTTCTTGATCTCGGCGAATACCTCGAAGCTGTATTGTCCGCCTTCGCGGCCGGTGCCGGAACCTTTCACGCCGCCGAACGGCTGGCGCAGGTCACGCACGTTCTGGCTGTTGATGAAGACCATGCCCGCCTCGATGCCGTACGCCAGGCGGTGCGCCTTGCCGATATCCTGGGTCCAGATATAGGACGCCAGCCCGTACTCGGTTTCGTTGGCCAGACGCAGCGCTTCGGCTTCATCTTTAAAGGGGATCAGGCAGACCACCGGGCCGAAGATTTCTTCCTGGGCGATACGCATATTGTTGTTCACGTCGGCGAACACGGTCGGCTGGACGAACTGGCCACGGGCCAGGTGCGCAGGCAGGTTGGCCGGCCGTTCCAGTCCACCGGCCACAAGGGTCGCGCCTTCCTCGATACCGATCTTGATGTAGCCGGTGACCTTGTCGTAATGCGCCTGGGTGATCATCGAACCCACCTGAGTCTTCGGGTCCTGCGGATCGCCGATGATCAGGCGTTTGGCGCGAGCGGCGAATTCGGCGACGAATTGCGGATACACGCTTTCCTGGATGAAGATCCGGCTGCCTGCTGTGCAGCGCTCGCCGTTCAGCGAGAAGATGGTGAATAGCGCCGCGTCCAGCGCGCGCTCGAGGTCAGCATCTTCGAAGATCAGCACAGGGGACTTGCCGCCCAGCTCCATCGAATATTTTTTCAGGCCTGCGGTCTGCATGATTTTCTTGCCGGTGGCCGTGCCGCCGGTGAAGGAAATGGCGCGCACGTCCGGATGGCGGACCAGTGCATCACCCGCGGTGGCGCCGTAGCCCTGGATCACGTTGAGCACGCCATCGGGGATGCCGGCTTCTACTGCCAGTCGACCCAGCTCGTTGGCGGTCAGTGGCGACAGTTCGCTCATCTTCAGTACCGCCGTGTTGCCCAGCGCCAGGCAAGGAGCAGTCTTCCAGGTGGCGGTCATGAACGGCACGTTCCACGGCGAAACCAGGCCACACACGCCCACCGGTTGGTAGAGGGTATAGTTGAGCATCTGGTCATCGACAGGGTAGCTGTGCCCGTCCATGCGCGTGCAGACTTCGGCGAAAAAGTCGAAGTTGTGCGAAGCGCGCGGGATCAGCACGTTCTTGGTCTGATGGATCGGCAGGCCGGTGTCGAGGGTTTCCAGCTCGGCGAGCTTCGGCACGTTCTGGTCGATCAACTCACCCAGCTTGCGCATCAGCTTGGCGCGTTCCTTGGCCGGCGTCGCTGCCCACTTGGGGAACGCGTCCTTGGCAGCGGCCACGGCAGCGGCGACTTCTTCAGCGCCGCCGCTGGCGACTTCACCGATAGACTCACCGGTGGCCGGGTTGTAGTTGACGAAGACATCTTTGCTTTCGACCTCGCGGCCATTGATCCAGTGCTTGATCATGCGGATTGAGCCCCTTGTTCAGCGATGTTCTTGTTCTTGAAGAAGTCAGCTTCGCTGACAATTCGATTCACTAGACGTCCCACGCCTTCGACTTCCACCACGACTTCATCTCCGGGAACCACATCGGCCAGGCCTTCAGGGGTGCCGGTGGCGATCATGTCGCCCGGTTGCAGGGTTATGAAGCTGGACAGGTGCTCGATCAGGAAAGGGATGTCGAAGATCATGTCCTTGGTCGAGCCTTCCTGGCGCAGCTCACCGTTGATCCAGGTACGCAGGGTCAGGTCACTGGCATCCGGCACATCTGCTACATCAACGATCCAAGGGCCAACCGGGGTAGTGGCGTCGCGGTTTTTCACGCGCAGGTTCGGGCGGTAGTAGTTTTCCAGGTAGTCACGGATCGCATAGTCGTTGCAGACCGTGTAGCCAGCCACGAAGTCCAGCGCGTCCTCGCGCTTGACGTTGCGCGCCGGCTTGCCGATCACGGCGACCAGCTCGCACTCGTAGTGCATGTAGGCGACGTTGTCCGGACGCCAGGTAATCTGGTTGTGACCGGTATAGGTGCCGGGCGATTTGACGAAGGCGAGCGGCTCGGTGGGTGGCGCGAAGGCCAGCTCCTTGGCGTGATCGGCGTAGTTCAGGCCCAGGGCGAACATGCTGCCGGTGGCAGGCGGCAGCCATTGGACTTGGTCTTCGCGCAGCAAACGACCGTCAGCCAGGCGCACGACATTCTCGGTCTCGACGGTGACAGCGTGGACGCTGCCTTCATAACGGATGCGGGCGTGTTTCATGCTGGGCTCCCCGGCTCGCTGACAATGGTATTGGCCAGTCGGCCCAGACCTGTGATCTCCACTTCGACAAGATCGCCCTGCACTACGTCGACGCGGCCTTCAGGCGTACCGGTGATCAATACATCACCTGCGTGTAGTGTCATGAACTCGCTGAGCTCGGCGATCAACTGAGGGATGCCGCGGACGAAATTGGCCGTGGTGTTTTCCTGTACGACCTGACCGTTGACGTAGACCTTGAGGGTCAAGTCGTGCGGGTTCTTGATCTGCTCGACTGGTATCAGGTCCGGGCCGATAGCGCAGAAACCGTCACGACACTTGGCCTTGACCGCAGGGCGGTAGTAGCTGTCTTCCGGGAGGCTGAATTCATTGACGATGGTGTAGCCCGCTACGTAATCCAGCGCATCGGCGGCGCTGACGCGGCTGGCGTCCTTGCCGATCACCACACCTAGGGCAGGGCCTGGCTGGACATGCTCGACGCCATTCGGATAGACGACATCGCCATCGTGGCTATTACGGGTGTTTGGCGTCTTGATAAACAGCACGGGCTTGACCGGCGGCTGTTTGTACGGGGCCTGTTCAAAATCGGCGAGGCGCTGTTGCAGCAGACCCTGGTAGTTCAGCGCGACGCCGAACAGGGTGCCGCTCGCAACGTCATGCAACGCATGGCTCATGCTTATCTCCTGGCAGTAGCAAGGCGCATCCGCCCAGCCTAGGTCGTTAATAAGTTAATGTTATAGTTAAGATGTTAATAAGCGTCAAGTGCTGTCTCGTGGCGCTCGTCGATCGATGCGTGCAACATGCAGGCAATGGCTAGCAGAAACGATAAAACTAATGGGTATGCACCATGGCTGATCGCCATCCTATTCCGAACATCAACATCGGACAGGTCTACGACCAGCGCTACAGCGATAGCGAGGTCCACTACGACAAGCTCGGCAATCTCGCGGGCTTTTTCGGTCGGAACATGCCCGTGCACCGGCACGATCGCTTCTTCCAGGTGCATTACGTGAAGAGCGGTACGGTGAGGGTTTACCTGGATGACCAGCAGTACATAGAGTCCGGGCCGATGTTTTTCCTTACACCGCCAACGGTTGCGCACTCATTCGTCACCGAGGCGGATAGTGACGGGCACGTGTTGACGGTGCGCCAACAGTTGGTCTGGCAACTGATCGAAGCCGATGCCAGCCTTGTATCGGCCAGTGTTCAGGTACCTCCTGCCTGCGTCGCCCTGGCCAATATCGCGACGGAACACGAAGGCGAGGCCAGGCGCCTGGAGTGTTTGTTCGAGGACCTAAGTCAGGAGGTGGCGGCACAGTACCCAGGCCGCACGGCGGCTCTCGAATGTCTGACCCGACTGATCATGATCAGCCTGCTGCGTCTGTGTTCCAACTCGCTCAAGGCCACACCGGCCCGGCACGAAGATTTGAAGATCTTCCACTGCTTCAACGAGCTGATCGAGGCGCACTACCAGCAGCACTGGCCGCTGGCACGTTACGCGAAGCACATAGGCGTGACCGAGGCGCGGCTCAACGATGCCTGCCGACGGATTGCTGATCTGCCCTCCAAGCGCCTGATCCTCGAGCGCTTGATGCAGGAGGCCAAGCGCCTGCTGCTATTCACCGGAAGTTCTGCCAACGAAATCTGCTATCAGCTGGGGTTCAAGGATCCCGCGTACTTCAGTAGGTTCTTCCACCGCTACGCAAAGCTCACGCCAGGTGAATATCGGCATCGGCAGTCGGGACTCAATTGAGCTGGACACGGTCGTCTGCATTCCGACCATATTGGTTTTGTTGCCCAAGGGTGGCAGCAACCCCGGAACGATTTAGGTTTTCCGCGGATGAGAATGCACTTTACACAGGCGCGGTGATGGTTGGCTGCTCAGATTCTCTCCAGGCTGAGGCGGCTGGGTACGAACCGTCCTAGGCCCACATCTTGCACCTGGGTGTCGCACCTAATAAGCTCCCAGGACCCTTCAAAAATGGTTCGATCATGGCAAAATTCAGACCCTCACTGACTCTTACGCTCCTGCAGGCCAGAGAGGCGGCCATGGCATTTTTCAGGCCCTCGCTCAACGAGCATGACCTGACGGAACAGCAATGGCGGGTCATCCGCATCCTGCGCCAGCAGGGGGAGCTCGAGAGTCATCAACTCGCTCAGCAGGCCTGCATCCTCAAACCGAGCATGACAGGCGTGTTGGCTCGCCTGGAGCGAGACGGACTGGTTCGCAGGCAAAAGTCCCAACAGGATCAACGGCGTGTCTTCGTGAACCTGACCGAGCAGGGCGAGCGTTGCTTTGTCTCGATGAGCGAGGACATGGAGAATAACTACCGCAAGATTCAGGACCAATTCGGCGAAGAAAAAATGCAGCAGCTGCTGGGGTTGCTCAATGAGTTGAAAAGCATCAAACCCTGATGAAGGGCGCCGCGAGAGGGCGATTATTAACAATAAAATTAACATGTTATCATTTTTGGGCTGAGAGCAAACGCGAAGTACCGAAGCCTCCGCTTCATCCCCACACTGCCATCAACTGTCAGGTAGGTCATTGAGCTCAGTGCGGCGACTACAAAGACCCCAGAAGAAGGCAATGCCGACTCATCCAGGCCGGTGACCTTGGCCAGGGTGATGATCGGCATACCCAGCGCCACGCCACGGGTGCTGTGTTGGCAATGAGCGTCCCCGATGCCGCCTGCGTGATCGGCATGAGAGAGATACAGGCATTACTCCCAGACTGGCCGGGCTTGGCATTCGGACACAATGCCAGCAACCGCATGAACCTGCTCCCACCGCATCGCGGCCTATCTGGCACTCCCACCAATACTCCTGGCAGCGAGCATAAAAAGGTCAGGCCCTCTCCAAGCCTAGACTCCCGTTTCCGTACACCAGCTCTCAAGGAGCCTTTATGACTGCCGATACCGTAGTGACACTTGCCTCCGTCAACAGCTTTCTCGGCAGGCAGCATGGCCTGTACATCGACGGTGGCTGGAGGCCTTCGACTTCCAGCAGTACCCTGACGGTGTTCAATCCGGCCACCGGCCAGCCCATCGCTGCCACGCCAGACGCCAGTTTCGCAGACGTCGATCAGGCCGTGACCTCGGCGCACAAAGCCTTCACTTCAGGGGTCTGGTCGCGCCGGAGCCCCGCTGAGCGCGAACGTATTCTGCTGCGTTACGCTGATCTGCTCGAACAAAACGCCGAAGAGCTGGCACAGCTGGAAACCCTGGAGCAAGGCAAGTCGATCAATATCGCTCGCGCCTTGGAAGTCGGCAGCACGCAGAACTGGATGCGCTACACCGCAGGCCTGGCCACGAAGATCACCGGGCGCACCCTCGACGTATCAATCCCGATCCCGGAAGGGGCGCAGTACAGTGCGTTCACCCGTAAGGAGCCGATCGGTGTGGTCGCCGGCATCGTGCCCTGGAACTTCCCGCTGATGATCGGCATGTGGAAAGTCATGCCGGCCCTGGCCGCGGGTTGCTCGATCGTGATCAAGCCCTCGGAAATCACGCCGCTGACCCTGATGCGCATGGCCGAACTGGCCACCGAAGCGGGTATTCCCGACGGCGTATTCAACCTGGTGACCGGCAGCGGCGCCCTGTGTGGTGCGGCGTTGACCAGCCATCCACGAGTGGCCAAGATCAGCTTCACCGGTTCCACTGCCACTGGTAAGCACATCGCCCGTTCAGCGGTTGACCGGCTGACCCGCCTATCGCTGGAACTGGGGGGCAAGAACCCGGCCATCGTACTTGCCGACGCCGATCCACTGCAGGTAGTCGATGGCCTGATGATGGGCAGCTTCCTCAACCAAGGCCAGGTGTGCGCGGCCAGCTCGCGGATCTACGTAGAGGCGCCGCTGTTCGACCGTCTGGCGGCTGATTTCGAGCAGGCCATCAAAGGCCTCAGCGTCGGCCCTGGCATGGACCCGACTGCGCAGATCAACGCCGTGGCGTCCCAGGCACACCAGCAGACCGTGCAGGGCTATCTGGATGACGCCCGCGAACAGCGCGCTGAGATTATCAGCGGCGCCGCCGTGCCCGACACCGATGGCTACTACATCAGTCCGTCGTTGATCATCAACCCCGACGACAACCTGCGTCTGACCCGCAGTGAAGTATTTGGTCCGGTGCTGACCTTGACGCGTGTCGCCAACGTCGAAGAGGCGCTGGCTCGGGCCAACGACACCGACTATGGCCTCGCTGCCAGCTTATGGACTACCAGTCTGAAGGCGGCGATGGACCTCACGCCCCGTATCGCAGCCGGTACGGTCTGGGTCAACAGCCATACCCTGATCGACGCCAACATGCCGTTTGGCGGTTTCAAGCAATCGGGTACGGGTCGAGACTTTGGGGTCGATTGGCTTGACGCATTCACCGAAACCAAATCGGTGTGCATCTGCCATTGAGCATGAGCTTGCTGCACTTGGGAGGAAGGTTGTCAGCCCTGTACCTGGGCTGACAATGCTTAGCATTAGCGTAGGGCCTCAAGCGTAACGCTTGCGGTATTCCCCCGGCGATACACCAAAGCGTTGTTTGAACGCCGTGGTGAAGTAGCTGCTGTTGGGAAAGCCCCAGGCGAAACCCAAAGCCGACAGTTTGATGGTCGATTGCGGGTTGCGCAGGGCTTCGGCGCAGATGTCCAGACGCCGGTTCTTGATGTACTGCGCAACAACCAGGCCCTTCTTGGCGAACACTCGGTACAACCCGCGCATGGACACGCCGATGTCCCGCGCAATCATTTCCGGGCACAAATGTTCATCGGCGATATGCGCTTCGATCAGTTGTAACGCCTTGCGCATGATCCTTCCGTGCGGGTCCGAGTTGCTGTCGCTGGCCGACAGCGCCGGACGCATCAGGCTGACGAGTGCATCGATCACCGCCTCGCTTTCGGCCAGGCTCACCGAGTCTAATTGCGTTGACAACAGCAGCATCTGGTGAGCGATCCGGGCTACCGGAGACTGCGCAGGGACCTTGCGGCAGATATTGAGCGGGGTGAACTTCATCAACCGGTCGACACGTTCGTGCGGCAGGATCAGCGAGACCTGGCGCGAGCCACGGCCGAACTCGAATTGGCTGGGACGAGCGCTGTCGATCAGGATCACATCGCCCGGCTCGATCACTTCACGCGATGACTCCTGGGCCATCCTTGCCGTGCCTTCCAGCTGGAATACGGCAAAATACTTGTGCACCTCGCTGCGCTTGATTTCCTTGGGTGTGCGGACCAGTCGCGCGCTGCTGCTGTCGACATAGCTGAAGCGCAGCGCGCCGTATTGATTACCGCTGATGCCGCCGGCGAAATCACTGCCCAGCGCTGCGCCGTTGAACTCGCCGCATAGCAGGTTGATATCGGCCAGCCATTGCTGAAAGTTGCCGTGGGGCCTTGCCGTTGCAGCCTTCATGGCTAACACCTCATACCTGACGTTGTTGTTATTGTCGTTGTGTTGTCACTTATCCCGGACGGCCAATCAGCGCAGGCCGCGCAAGGCATGGAAGGCCATGACGTTCTGGCCGGTGATCTCGAAGACCAAAGCGTCGTCCAAGACGTCGAGGTCGAGCAGGGTCGCATTGATATCGGTGCGATCGCCTCGCGGGCTGGCCAATACCACCATGCTTGGCGGGCAATGGCATGGTGAGGGGGCAGTACTGGCGTGGACGTCGAGACACGCTCGGGCGAATGACCGATCATTCCTTGCAGTTGCGTCTGGCTTATTATCTACTGACCGGCCGACGGTGCACGGCATGCCTTGCCGGGACGCCGAGTCCGTCACGATCAAGGCCGAAGGGCTCCTTCGGCCTCGCCTATTACCAGAGCTTGAGGGTATAGGTCAGGAAGATGCGGGTTTCATCGATGTCGCTGGTATAGCTGGTCCGGTACACCGCATTGCGCCACTTCATGCCTACGCCTGCCAACGGTCCGCTCTGTATCACGTATGCCAGATCGATGTCGCGCTCCCATTCGCGCCCGTCGCTCAGGGCGGCACCGCGGCTGATGTCGGTGCCTTTGACATAGCGGCTCATGAAGCTCAACCCCGGTATGCCCAAGGCAGCGAAGTCATAGTCATAGCGTGCCTGCCAGGATTTCTCGCGGGCGGCAGTGAAGGTGCCTACTGTCACCAGGTTGGCGGTATACGGTGGGGTATAGCCATTGAGGGTAGGGAAGGCATCCTCGCCGCTCATGTGCTGATAGGCCAGGCCGAACCGGTGGGCGCCTGTTTTCAGGGTGCTCATGATGTTGAAATTGCGGTTGTCGACGCTGCCGGCCAGGCCTGAACCCTCAGTGGAGCTGTCGAAGTAACGCGCGTCGGTAATCAGCGAAACCCCTTCGCTCAAGGGCAACTGGTGCAACAGTCCCACGTAGTGCTGTTGGTAGAAATCCTTCAGCTCGCCATAGAAGTAGGTGGCGCTCAGGTTCGGCGTGAGGGCATAGGTAAGACCGGCGAGATTGAATTCGTCGCTGTCGAAGGCGGCGCTGCGTCCCCCGATATACATGTTGTCGCTGCCTGCCGACTCGCGGGTACGCGACTTCCATAGCTGCCCGGCGGTCAGGGTCAGGCCATCGATTTCCTTGGATTCGACCAATGCGCCGTCGAACGTCTGCGGCATGAGGCGCGCATCGTCGCGAAACACCACCGGCAAGGTGGGTGTCAGGGTACCGACACTGAGGAGCGATTTCGAATAACGGATTTTGGCGGTCACGCCCAGGTGGCTGTAATCGTCGACTGGGCGCCCAGAGGTCGGGCCATAGGGCAGGGTGCCGTCACCGCTGCGCCCGCGGCCCGAATCCAGCTTGACCCCTAACAGGCCCAGCGCATCCACGCCCAGGCCCACCGGCCCTTCGGTAAAGCCTGATTGAAAGCGGAACATGAACGCTTGTGACCAGCTGCCTGCCTGAGACTGCACCGCGCCCTGCTGGCGGAAGTCACGATTCATATAGAAGTTGCGAAGGTCCAGCGTCGCCTGGCTGTCATTGATAAAGTCAGCTTGCGCGCCAGGGCTGACCATCAGGCCCACCAGCAGCGGGCCGCCCAGGCTGATCAGGAAGTTGCAGGAATGATGCATGGAGTGCTCCCCAGTTTTTTATTTTTATCAGCGTTGATGTGTCAGAGGTGCAGCAGCCAGAGCGCAACGCCTGGCAACAGCAGGATCAGAACGATACGGAGCAGGTCCGAGGCGAGAAACGGCAGTACGCCTTTGGCGGTTTCCATGTAAGGAACGTCGCGGGCAATCTTGTTGACAATGAACAGATTCATACCCAGGGGCGGGTGGATCAGGCCGACTTCCACCACCATGAGGGCCAGAATGCCGAACCAGATCGATTTTTCATCGTGGCTCATGCCGAAGAACTCCAGGCCCATGATCATGGGATAGAAGATCGGTATGGTCAGCAGGATCATCGCCAGTGCATCCATCACGCAGCCCAGCACCAGATAGATCACCAGGATGACCGAGAGCACCAGCAGTGGCGCTAGGTTGCTGTCCAGGACCCACAGGGCCAGGTCAACCGGCATCTGCGTCAACGCCAGGCCGGAGTTGAGCAGGTCGGCGCCCAGCAGCACAAGGAAGATCATGCCGGTCGATTGCGCGGTGCCCAGCAGGCTCTTGCGCAGGCCTTCCAGGCCGAGACTGCCTTTGAACGCTGCCAGCAGCCCACAGGCGGCGGCGCCGATGGAAGCCGCTTCGGTAGGGTTGGCCCAGCCCCCATAGATACCGACGATGACCACGAGGAACGTCATCAGGATCGGCGTGATCTGGGCGAACGACACCAGTCGTTCGTGCCAGTTGGCCTTCTGCGCGGGCTGACAGGCTTGCTTGTCCAGATTGACGATGATGCTGATGATCAGCAGGTAGCCGATAATGGCGATCACACCGGGAATCACCGCGGCGATGAACAACTTGGCGATCGACTCCTGGGTCAGCACCGCATAGATGATCAGCGGCACCGACGGCGGAATCAGGATGCCCAGAGTCCCGCCCGCGGCGACTGCTCCGGTGGCCAATCGGTCGGAGTAGCGGTGTCGACGTAGCTCCGGCAAGGCCACCTGGCCCATGGTGGCGGCGGTGGCCAGCGACGATCCACAGATTGCGCCGAATCCTGCACATGCCCCGATCGCCGACAATGCCAGCCCCCCGCGCCAATGTCCGATGAAGGCCGAGGCGCAGCGAAACAGCGCCTTGGACAAACCACCATGGGTCGAAAACTGGCCCATCAACACGAACAGCGGAATCACCGCCAGATCGTAGTTGGACAGCCGAGCAAAAGTGAGGTTATTGAGGGTATAGAACAGCGCCTGTGCATCCCCCTGGTTCATGATCAAGAAGCAGACAGCACCAGCCAGCAACATGGCGATGCCGACGTGTATGCGCAGAACCAGCAGCAGCAACAGGCCGCTGAAGATCCACAGGCCGATGGCCAGCGCGCTCATGTCGGCAGTTCCTGGTTGGCTAGGGTGGCATAGCAGCGGCAGGCGGTGCACAGCGTCAGCAGCGCCAGGCTCGGGACGATCCCTGCCAGCGCCATCCACAGCGGTATCGCCAGCAACGCACTGCTGTCGAGGTTCTCGTGAGCTTCGACCACCTGCAGGGCGGTACGCCAGGTCAATAGCGCGGCAACGCCAGTGAACAGCGCGTACGCCATGGCATCCAGCCAGCGCCGTGCCGCGACACTGGCCCAACTGGTAAAGGCCTCGACCTTGATGTGGTCCCCGCGAATCGCGCAATACGGCAGGAAGGCGGCAATCGCCACGGCCGCGCCCATCTCCATCAGTTCCATATCGCCATTGACCGGCGTCGCCCACAGCTTGCGACCCAGGATAGAGACCAGCGACATGCCCAGCAAAAGCAGGAACACGGCTCCGCCGGCATAGGCGAACAGTCTGGCCAATCTGTCCAACTGACGGGCTGGCCAAGGTAGGCTGTGTAGGTCTATGTCAGGTTTATCCAGCGCGATGCTATGGTTCATGCTGCCCCCTCACTGCCGACTGGCGGTTGCAGCCACCGTCGCGGTCGCGGCTATATTGCGCAGCGACTCGACCAGTTGACTGCCATTGATGTTCTTCTTGTCGTCGGCCCAGGTCTGGACCACCGGGTCGCCGCTTTCGCGCATGCGCTGGTACTGGGCATCGTCGATGATGCGGATGGCGTCCGGACTGCGCTGGAGCACCAGGGCCTTGGCTCGTTCGGCCTCCTTGTCCCAAGTCCGCCCGAATCGGATCGACAACTCACGGCCGGACTTGCGATCGATCAGGGCGCGCAGGTCTTCAGGCAGCGCTTCGTAGCGCTTCTTGTTCATCAGCAGGCTGAGCAAGGAGGTGTAGAAGATCGGTTGATCGGCCTTGGGCTCGGTATGCACTGGGGCAACTTCGTCGATTTTCAGGGCTGGTATCAACTCCCAGCCCACCAGCGCGCCACCGATCACGCCCTTGGAAAGGGACTCGGTCAATTGAGACGCCGGCATGCTGACCGGGGAGGCGCCCATGGCGCTGATCAACTTGGCGGCCATGCGTGAAGAGGCCCGCAGTTTCAAGCCTTTGAAATCTTCCAGGGCCAGGACGGGGGTATTGGTCAGGTGCAACTGAGTGCCGGCATCGCTGTGCATGGCCAGGACCTTGTAGTCCTTGTAGTCGGCCTGCAGGGATTGCTCATAGAAATCCCAGATGATCTGCGAACCCAGCGCACCATTGGCCGGCAGCATGAACGGCAGCTCGACCGCCTCGCTGCGTGGGAACCGCCCAGAGGAATAGCCCGGCACCGTCCATACAATGTCGGCAATGCCATTGCGCACCTGGTCAGGCAGTTGCGCGGGGGTGCCACCTAGCTGCATGGAGGGGTAGATCTGGCACTTGAGACGGTTGTCGGACTCCTTGGCCAGCTCGTCACACCATGGCTGTATGGCGTTTTGCTGGGCATTGGAGCTGGCGGGCAGGAAGTGCGCCACCTTAAGAATGTAGGTGTCGTCGGCCTGAGCCAGCGAGGCGCTGGTGCAGACCATGAGTGTGAGCAAGGACGTCGCGATCTTCATGGCGTTACCTCTTCTTGTTATTTTTGGCCGGCAGCAGCCAACGACCAGCCGCATCACGCTGGCTGGCGGTTCAGGCTGCTTTGGATGTCAGACGCCCTGGGCGTAGTTGAAGTACTCGGAGTTGTCGGCCACTTCTCCCAGCTGCTGGCGGGCACGGCTCCATTCCCGCGACGTGAGCTCGATGAAAGGGGCCGCGGCCTGTCTGGATTCAGCCATGTGCCGGGCGATACCGACGTCCTTTTCGAGCAGCGAAAGCTTGAAGCCGGTATTGAATTGCGCCTCCAGGATGTGCGCGGGGAAGATGTGCTCGATGGCGAAGTTCTTGCCGGTGGAAGTGCTCATTATGTCGACCATGGTTTTCGCCTCCAGACCGAACAGGGCGCCGATCTTGATGGCTTCGGACGCCGCCGACAGGCCGATGGCTGCCACGTAGTTATTCAACGCCTTCATGGCATGACCGGAGCCGACCGGACCGGTCTCGACCACCTTGTTGCCCATGGCTCCAAGGACGGCCTTGACCTTGTCCAGCGAGTAGTCGTGCGGGGCACCGAGCATGATGGTCAGGGTGCCGGCCTCGGCACGCGGTACCGCGCCGGAGACCGGAGCATCGAGCAATACGATCCCGGCTTCGCTCAAGGCCGCCTGTAATTGCTGGCTGTCGCTGGGATCCGAGGAGCTCATGTCGATCAGCACCGCGCCGGCCTTGAGGTGGTCCAGCAGGCGGTCGCCCCCGGTGCCGCTACCCAGGGTCACATCGCGCACGACCTTGCCGTTGGGCAGCATGGTGATCACCAGGTCGCTGGCTTCTGCCAGTTGTGTCAAGGTCGTCACGGCATGGCCGCCCACCTGTTGACTGAAGCGCTGGGAGGTCTGGGGTTGCGAATCATGGACATAGACGGTGTGACCGGCGCGTACCAGATTGCTTGCCATGTGCCAGCCCATATTGCCCAGGCCGATGAAGCCGATGCGTTCATTCGCCATGATGTTCACCTGCGTTACGCTCGGCGTGTTGCGCCAGGATGGGCTGGGCGACGATGAAGCAGTCTACCGAAGCGGGGATGCCGCAATACAGCGACACGTGCAGGAACAGTTCGCGCAATTCTTCTTCGGTGGCGCCGTTGGCGAGTGCGCCGCGTGTATGGATGCCGATCTCGTGGGACCGCCCTAGTGCCGCCAGCATCGCCAGGGTTAGCAGGCTGCGATCTTTTTTGCTGAAACCTGGGCGCTGCCAGATGTTGCCGAAGCAGTGCTCGGTCACCAGCTCCTGCAGTGGACGTGTGAAGTCGGTTGCGGCCTCGATCTGCATTTCGGCGCCTTGTGGGCCAAACATCTCGCGGCGCAGCGCGATCCCCTTGTCGAATCGTTCCTGGTTCATGTGGAGCCTCTTGGTTGTTGTTATTGATGGATGAAGACATGCCAATCGGGGGTGCAGTGCAATCGGTCAACAGTCGGCGCCGACCGCGCTGAAGGTCTGGAGCGCCTGGCGCTCCTGAACGGCACGTTTTTTCAGGTAAATCCTGGCCGCCACCGCCGGCGCATCGCTGGCCACGGAAATTTCGTAATGAGCTTCGTCGACATCGCCCAGTCGTTCTTCCAGAGCACCCATCCCTTCCACGTCCTCATTGAACGCGGCAAACAGCTGCTCGTGCATGAACTCGCCGAGCTTCTCGTCGTCTTGCGCGAAGTCGCGACCATGGACGATGAAGTAGTGCATGGTGTTCTGGGTTTCTGGGGTGAGAATGTGCGCGGTATGGATGTGGTATTCGCTACGCGTCTGCGGGCTCAGCGCCGAGTCGTAGAAGGTCACGCTGACCCGGTGCAGCGCAGGCGACAGGAACTCGGAGGTCACGATCCGTGCGGCCGTATTGCAACCGTCCAGACCGGTGGTCTTGCCCCAGACGGGCGATAAGGTAGTGGGTACCACGTCGCGGATGAGCTTGTAGTGACCCTCCTTGAGGTCAAGCTTGAAGGGCGCGCTGGCGTAGTCTGGCGTGCCAATGGTGGCGGCATGCAGGAACGTCAGGTGGGTAAGGTCCAGGAGGTTCTCATGCATGCTCACGTAGTTGCCCAGGTGGTGGAAATATCCCGATGTGGACTCCCAATCCGGCGCCTCGATCCAGGCCTGGTGAGGCAGGCGGGACTCGTCCGCCAAGGCCTGGTCGCCGAGCCAGATCCACAGTAGCGGGCCTTTTTCAACCACGGTATAGCGCCGTACCCCAACGCTGCGCGGGCAGGCTTTTTGCGAAGGCACCTCCACTAGGTCGCCAGCGCTGTCGTAGCGGAAGCCGTGATAGCCGCAGATGATGTCGTCGCCATCCAGACGGCTGCGCGAAAGCGGGAATGAGCGGTGTGCGCAGCGGTCTTCAAGCGCCACGGCCTCACCCGCCAGGGTGCGGTACATCACCACGCGCTTGCCCAGCAGCATGCGAGGCGTCAGCTCACGACCCACTTCGTTGCTGAAGGCAGCTACATACCATTCATTGAAGATGAAGGGTGTCTCGCGATTGGCCATGAGGCTGCTCGCCTTGCGGGAGCTGGCGATGAGGTGTTCGCTAGGTAAAGTCATGGTCGATTTCCTGAAAGGTATGCCGAGGGTCAGAGATCAAGTACCAGGCAAGGGCTGTGGGCGCGCGAGACGCAGATCAGCAGGCAGTCACCTGCGGCACGCTCCTGGTCGCTCAAGACCAGATCGCGATGGTCCGGCTCGCCTTCGCAAACGCGTGTTTCGCAGGTGCGACAGATCCCGGAGCGACATGCGTACGGCGGCTCCAGACCGTTTTCCTCCAGGGCTTCGAGGATGCTTTGCTCGGGGGCAACCCACAGATGGAGGCCGCTTTTGCGCAAGTGGATGTCAAAGCCGCCAGTTTCATCGACGTGATCCTGTGCGGTAGGCTGGGAAGGGGCAGAGAACCATTCGAAGTGCAGCTGCCCGGCGACGGTCTTGCCAGCGTCACGGATGGCCGTCATCAACGGCTCAGGGCCGCAGCAGTAGAGCTGCTCGTCGCTACCCAGCGAATCGATCACACTCCCTGCGTCCAGGTGGCGACCATCCTGTTGGTCGGTAACATGCCACTGCACACAGGCAGGATCGAGTTCGCGCAGCTGTTCATAGAAGGCGGCACGTTGCAGGCTGCGTACTGAATAAACCAGGCGCCAGGGGCGCTTTTCACGCTGGCACCAGCGGATCATCGCCAAGATGGGCGTGATGCCGATGCCACCGGCGACGAAACAGTAGCGCTGAGCCTGTGGGTCGAGCACAAAATTGTTGCGTGGCCCGCGGGTCTGCAGGCGATCGTCTTGGCGCAGCGAAGCGTGGATGAACTGCGAGCCACCTCGACTATTCGGGCTCAGGCCCACTGCGATTAGGTAGCGGTGGCGTTCGATGCAGTCATTGAGCAGCGAATAATGGCGGATCAGGCCGTTGCGTAAGATCAGCTCCAGGTGCGCGCCTGGGGTGAACGGAGGCAGGTCGCGCCCGTCAGGGGACATGAGCTCGAGAACGGCAACGTCCTTGGCTTCGGCCCATACGCGCTTGACTTGCAGGTCCAGACGATCGAGGGGGACGCTTGTCATTGTTGTTTTCCCTTGCTTTGCCAGGCCCGCAGCAGGAGGCCCGCACTCTGATGGGTGCAGACTATCGAGTTGCGTCTTCGATGCTGTCCTCCGAGAAGAGGACAGCGTTGCCAAGGGAGCATTAGATTGATAACTTGTTAACTATGTGGCTGGCAGCAAATGGCCATCTACACTGAACCGGCCTGTCCTCTATTAAAACAACAACGGACCTCGCCATGATCGATGTTTGGAATGCCGCCCAGAGCACACGCCACAGTGAACCCACCGGCTTCGCCGACGTGGTCTGCAACATGGGGCAGGAGGGTTTCGAGCGCTCCTTGTTCAACTGCCTAGGCCAATCGCTCGACTCGCGTCACTTCACCCTCATACGCATGGACAAAGGCCAGCCGAGCTTGCTCTATGCTGGAACCCGGCACGCCGACAGGCAATTGGTGTGGCGCTGCTGGCATGCCTATTCGCATTACTTGCATCGCCATGATCCGCTGTTCATACGCATGCCCGAGCAACGGTGCAACAACGGCGGCCTGCTGGTGGGGCATCTGCTGGCCGAGGACATCGAGTTCAGCCCTTATCGACAGGACCTTTATCAGAACAACGGCATGAGCGAGCGCTTGTCGAGCCTGCAGTGGGAGGAGGATGGCGTGCCCGTGCTGTTCAATCTGTACCGGCATCGAGAGGACGGGCAATTCAGTGAACGCGCCATCGCCTCGTTCGAACAGCTGGCGCCGGTGCTGCTGCAATTGCTTCGCGGGCATATGGCAATGCGACGCAACCAGGTCACGGCCGGCCCGCAGCAGTGGCGGGCTGTGTTACGGCGTAAGGCACCGGCTTTGTCCGAGCGAGAAGAGGAGATCTGCCTTTGGCTGTTGCAGGGGCTGACCTATGCGGGTATCGCCGCCATGCTGGGAATCAAGGAGACCACGGTTAAGACCTATCGCAACCGGGCATTTGAACGCCTGGATATTCATTTTCGTAATCAGTTGTTTGCGCTGGTGCAGGGGTAGGCGGCGTCGTGGTTTGAGCTCGGGCATAAAGCAGAGTGAGGACGGTACCATAAGGATGGCGAGAACGATCGGGTCGACGGCATTGGCCGCGAGAGGAGGTGGGGTGACGCTCAGACGCCCAGGCGTTGCTCGCGGGATGGCGGATAACCGAAGTACGCCGCATAGCACTTGCTGAAGTGCGACACCGAGACGAATCCGCAGGCCACGGCCACGTCCATCACCGACAGGTCGGCGTACTGCAGCAGGCGGCGGCTTTTGGTGATGCGCAGTTCCATGTAATAGCGCCGTGGCGAGGTGCCGAGCTGGGCTTGGAACAGCCGGTCGATCTGCCGTCGGGAACGGCCGCTATAGGCAGCGAGTTGGTCGAGGCTGAGGATTTCCTCGAGGTTGTTTTCCATCAGCTCGACAATGGTGCGCAACTGCAAGCTCATGGACTTTTTCGCGCCCGGCCCGACCTGGCGATAACGCGCCCCGGAGAACGAGAGGATTTCCTCGACACCTTCGGCCAAGCCATCGCCGTGCTGGCGCCGAAGCAGGCCGAGCATCAGTTCCATGGCGCCATTGGGGCTAGCTGCCGTCAGGCGATCGCGATCAAGGGTGAAACTGGTCGGGATCGGTCGACTCTGCGGGCTGCGCTCGGCAAGGCTGGCCCGCTGTTCGGGGTGAATGCTGCAGTCGTAGTCAACCAGCACCCCCGCGCGCGCAAGAAAGTAGGCGCCGTTCCACAGGCCACCGAGGGCCATGCCCTGGGCGGCGCAGTCACTCAGCAGGCGGTCGAGCTGCGGGTACTTCAGCGGTGTGCGCAGACCGCCGCAGATCAGCAGCAGGTCGAGGTCCCTCAGCGACCGCGGTTCAAGTTCGCTGGCGATCAGCTCAAGGCCCAGGTCGCTCAGCGCACGCTCGCCGCTCAGCGACAACGGCGCGAAGTGGAAGCTGTCGGCGCGCAGCAGATTGGCGGTGACCAGCACGTCCATGGCCACGGTAAAGCTTGCCATCGAGAAATGTTCGAGCAGGACGAAACCGACCCGATAGGGCGCCTGTGCCTCGCCAGTGGCGGACTTGAGCCGCAGCATGTTCCAGGTGCTGCTCTTCTTGCTGAATTGACGGGCTGTGGGCACGTACGTCTCCGTGGCAGGTGCTGAGCGGCGAGGAGTGTGCGGCGAGGGCCGTGGAAACACAACTGGGCAACTCATCCACACCATCGGCTATGCTGGCGCCACCCCTTAGACCTTGCGAGAGTGACGCCATGAAATACGCCGCTGCCCTGCTGTTGAGCCTGCTTCCGATAATGGCCCAGGCCCTTGAGCCGGGCGAGCAGCTCAAGCCTTGGACGTTGCTCGACCAGCACGATCAGGCCTACACCCTGCAACCGCAGACGCGCATCCTGCTGGTCGCCCGGGACATGGACGGCGCCAAGCTGGTCAAGGCCGCTCTGGCAGAGCAGTCCAAGGGCTATCTGGAGGCGCGCGACGCGGTGTTCGTCGCCGATATCCAGCGTATGCCTGCGCTGATCAGCAAACTGTTCGCCATCCCGGCCATGCGCGACTACAGCTATCGCGTGCTGCTCGACCGCGACGGCCAGGTGGCCAGCCGCTATCCAGGCAGCGAAGCCAAGGTGCTGTGGTTGCAACTGCAGCAGGGCGCACTGGTATCGCAGCGCGAATACGACAGCGCCGATGCCCTCAAGGCGGCCCTGGCGCAGGTGGCACCACGAACGGAGCAAGGCACACGTACGCAAGATAACGCTGCATATGCTACACAGTAGACAAGAGCAAGCGCATCAACGCCCTGGCGCGGCTACATCCGACGGAACCCTTGGCGCTGTTGGGCACCAAACGCAGTACACACTGACGGAGAATGCTCAATGGAAATCGGAACGATGTGGATCATCTTCGCCGCCCTGCTGATCCTGCTGGAAATCTGGGCCATTTGGCACATCATCGGCAGCGAACGCAGGGCAGAACGCAAGATGCTGTGGATCATCTTCGTCGTCTATGCGCCGGTTATCGGGCTGCTGGTGTGGGCCATTCGTGGGCCGAAGGCGGTCAAGGGCAAGCAGGTACTGGAGGAAAAGTGAGGGCTTTTCCCAGGCCACCCACTGGCCGGTGCCTCACCGCGCCGTAAAACGGCCCGCTCAGGGCCGTCTCCCCACTGTCCTTGATGCCAGCACCCTGCTTCGCGTAACGCAGGGCGCCCCGACACATTTTCTTCTGTTCCTCGCGCCAATCGGCCGCCTCAAGCGCCGGCCTTGTGCCAGATCCCATGGCCAGGCAAACGATCGCGGTCGTGGGTGACGGTGAAGTCCTGTTGCGGTCCCTTAGGTACGATGCCATTGGGGTTGATGGTCTTGTGGCTCATGTAATAGTGCTTCTGGATATGCTCCATGTTCACCGTCTCGGCGACGCCTGGCCACTGGTACAGCTCACGCAGCCAGTTGGAGAGGTTCGGGTAGTCGGCGATGCGCCGTAGGTTGCACTTGAAGTGCCCGAAGTACACGGCATCGAAACGCACCATGGTGGTGAACAGGCGCACATCGGCCTCGGTCAAGTATTCGCCCGCCAGGTAACGCTTGCGGCCAAGCAGGGCTTCGAGGTGATCGAGTTCGCTGAACAACGCATCGAAGGCTTGCTCATAGGCTTGCTGGGTGGTGGCGAAACCGGCCCGGTACACGCCGTTGTTCACGGCCGCATAGATCCGCTCGTTGAGTGCATCGATCACCGGTCGCAGGGGGTCGGGGTAGAAGTCCAGGCGGTTGCCGGTCAGTTCGTCGAAAGCGCCGTTGAAGATGCGGATGATCTCAGCCGACTCGTTGTTGACGATGCGTTTTTCCTGCTTGTCCCACAGCACGGGGACCGTCACCCGGCCAGTGTAGTTCGGGTCGTCCAGGGTGTAGCGCTGATGCAGGTAGGCCAGGCCGTCGAGAGCATCGCCGCTCGAGCCTTTCTGCTGGTCGAAGGTCCAACCCTGCTCGCCCATGAACCAGCTGACCACAGACACGTCGATCAACGGCGCCAAGCCTTTGAGCGCGCGGAAGATCAAGGTGCGGTGGGCCCAGGGGCAGGCCAGCGACACATAGAGGTGATAGCGGCCTGCTTCGGCGGCCGGCAGCGGGTTGCGACGTTGGGCGTTTTCCCGCTGGAAAGCGCCGTCCTTGCTGTTCTCGTACCACTGGTCATGCCAGCGGCCATCGATCAAAAGGCCCATGCTGAACTCCTTGGAAGTTGATTCTCATTGGAACCCAGTCTACGGGCAGTCGTTCGAACAAATAGCGCAAAGACTGTGGGGTTTTGCACAAGTTGATCGATCGGTTAACCGGCGTTTCGCGTGCTCCAATAGCGCTTGGCCGTGGCGAACGCCTGGTCGCGGTCTTGGCCAAGCCCGCGTAGCGCCAAGGCCATGGTCGCCAGCACGGCGAGCTCACCGTAACTGTCTTTGGCCTCACCCTGCCACACCGCCAACAGGTGTTCAGGTTGCAGGCTCGCCGGCTTGACATGGCGCTGGACGCTCAGGGCCGGCCATTCCTCGTCCCAGGACTCACCATCGGCGGTGCCGTAGAGATGGCTGATGACATCGGGATTGACCTCGATCTCGCCACCATCGCCCTTGACCACGATGACCCGATCGCCGAGCAGGCGGCTTGCCTCGCGATGTACCGCCTGGTAGCCGGGATGGAAGATACTCTGCAAGCCGCAGCGCGCAGATAGCGGATTGAGCACCCGCGCCAGGGAATGGATCGGCGAGCGCAGGCCGAGAGTGTTGCGCAGGTCGATCATCCGTTGCAGCTGGGGCGCCCAATCCTGCAACGGAAAGAACGCCAGTTGCTGGTTGTCCAGGGCATCGGCCACCGCATTCCAGTCGCGGCACAGCGGGACCTGCAGCAGCGCCAACAATTGCTCGCTGTACATGCGCCCGGCCGTGTGGGCGCCGCCGCCATGCATGAGGATGCGCACGCCGTTGGCGGCCAGGCACTTGGCGGCCAACAGGTACCAGGGCAGATGGCGCTTCTTGCCGGCATAGGTCGGCCAGTCCAGGTCTATCGCGATAGCCGGGGCTGCGAGGTGCGCGCGCAGGGCTTCGGTGAAACCGGCCAGTTCCTCGGCGCTTTCTTCCTTGTGCCGCAGCAGCATGAGAAAGGCGCCCAGTTGGGTGTCCTCGACCTTGCCTTCGAGCAGCAGGGTCATGGCCGCGCGGGCTTCTTCGCGGCTCAGGCCACGCGCGCCGCGCTT
Source organism: Pseudomonadota bacterium (assembly GCA_023388335.1). Classification (GTDB taxonomy): domain Bacteria; phylum Pseudomonadota; class Gammaproteobacteria; order Pseudomonadales; family Pseudomonadaceae; genus Aquipseudomonas. The sequence goes on from JAEWGL010000076.1 coordinate 30,294, forward strand.
ACCTTTGCCGAGGATGCGCACGAATTCGGCAAAGGGGTGTTCGGCCGGGGTTTCCAGGGTCAGCGGGCGGGGCATTGGAACAGCGGGTTCGGTCATATGCAGTTGGTCGGCTTGGGCAGGCCCGCCAGCTTGGCGGCAAGTTTGGCGGGAGTGCCGTTGAACAGGCGGTTGAGGTGCGGGCTGTTGCCCTTTTCCACGCCCAGCTTGAGCGCGGTGTACTTGATCAGCGGTCGGGTGGCCGGTGACAGCTGGTACTCTTCGTAGAACTGGCGCAGCAGTTCGAGGATATCCCAGTGGTCGGGGGTCAGGGCGATCTGCTCGCGCCCGGCCAAGGCCTCGGCGACCTCGCGGGACCAATCCTGCAGGTCGACCAGGAAACCATCCTTGTCCAGGGCGATCTGCCGATCGCCGACAGTCAGGGTACTCATAGCCAGGTATTGACCTTGTCGTAGTGCAGCGAAAGCGCGACGAAGGCCGGATAGTCCACGGCCGTGGCCAGCGCGCTGGTGATGGCGCGCGCCTGCAGGTCCTCGGTGAGGGCGAACAGGCGCTGCTCCAGGCCGGCAGCCTGCAAGGCCTGCTGCGGCGTACTGCCGGGATTCAGGGCGTAGACCGCGTCGCCACACAGCAGCAGCGCGTCGGCTGGGCCGAGCAGGCGCAGGCAACTGTCCACACGGTTGTCGCCAAAGGGTGAATGGGCAATGACGTGCAAGGTACTCATCAAAGGGTCACCACGTGGTCGAATCGGGCTATCAGGGCCCTCAAGGCTCCAGCGTCCAGCACCTGCACCGGCAGTTCGAAGCGCTCCGCAGACAGGCCGCGCTCGGCGAGGCTGTGGCCACAGGCGAACAGTTCCTCGACGCCGAACATCGGCAGGGCCTGCAGGTTGGCGGCCAGGTTCTTTAGTTGCAGCTGGTCGGGTCGCTGTTGGCCGCTCAACTGAAACACGCCGTCATCGAGAAACAACATGCCCAGCGGCAGGTCGAAGGCGCCGCCAGCCAGGGCAATGTCCAGCGCCTCGCGGGCTGATGGACCGCTCCACGGCGCCTGACGGCTGATAATCAACAAGGACTTGGCCATTCAATCGCCTCCAAAGCAGACCAGACGATCGGCCAGCTGCACCGCCTCGTGCAATTGACCCAATCCCGACAGTGCCCACGGCGCCGGCAGGTTCGCCGCCGGGCGCTGGTAGCGGTTGGCTTCTTCTTCATTGAGCACGCCGCGGCGCAGGGCGGCGGCGATGCAGACCACGGCGTCGAGCTGCTGTTCGTCGATGAAGGTGCGCCAGTCGGCGGCCACGTCCAGTTCATCCTGGGGCGCGACCACATTGGCCGAGGCACTGTGCACGCCATCCTGGTAGAAAAACAGCCGGGCAATCTCGTGCCCACCGGCCAGCGCGGCTTGGGCAAAACGTAGGGCGCGGCGCGAGGAGGGCGCATGGGCCGGGGAAAAAACCGCGATAGCGAATTTCATGAAAGGCTCTGTCAGCAAATCTGCCGCCATGATAAAGCAAAAAGCCCGCAATCAGGTGCGGGCTTCGGTCGCGTCAGGACAGGCGTCAGGCCTGTTCCTGGCTCTCTGGCAGGAACCAGTTCAGCACCAGGGCGCAGATGCCACCGGTAGCCACCCCCGACTCCAGCACATTGCGCAGCGCGGCCGGCATGTGCGCGAGGAACTCCGGCACCTGCGCCACGCCCAGCCCCAAAGCCAGCGACACGGCGATGATCAACAGGGCGCGGCGGTCCAGGCGGGTGCTGGCGAGGATATTGATGCCCGAGGCAGCTACCGCGCCGAACATCACCATGGCCGCGCCCCCGAGCACCGGTTCCGGCACCGCCTGGATCACCCCGGCAACGCTCGGGAACAGGCCCAGCAGTACCAGCATGGCGGCGATCCAGATGCCGATATGGCGGCTGGCAATGCCGGTCAGCTGGATGACACCGTTGTTCTGGGCGAAGATCGAGCTCGGGAAGGTGTTGAACACCCCGGCCAGCAGCGAGTTGGCGCCGTTGACCAGCACCCCGCCCTTGATCCTTTGCATCCATACCGGGCCTTCCACTGGCTGGCGCGAGACCTTGCTGGTGGCGGTCACATCACCGATCGCTTCCAGCGAGGTCACCAGGTAGATCACCAGCATTGGGATGAACAGCGCCCAAGAGAAGCTCAGGCCGAAGTGCAGCGGCATCGGCACCTGGAACAGCGCCGCCTCGTGCATGCCGGTGAAGTCCAGGCGGCCCATGTAGCCGGCTAGGGCATAGCCGACTGCCAGGGCGATAACGATGGCGCAGCTGCGCATCCAGACCACCGGGAGCCGGTTGAGGACCACGATGATGGCCAGCACCACACCCGACAGCAGCAAGTTATCGCCATTGGCGAAGGTGCCGTTACCCATCGCCGCAAAGCCACCCCCCATGCTGATCAGGCCGACCTTGATCAGCGTCAGGCCGATCATCA
>JAEWGL010000204.1 GCA_023388335.1 Pseudomonadota bacterium
TGGTGTGCTCGACCTGCACCCGGGTGTTCATCTCCATGAAGTACACCTCGCCATCGGCGAGCAGGAACTCCACGGTCCCGGCGTTCTCGTAGCCGACCGCCTTGGCCGCGCGCACCGACAGGTCGCCGATGTAGGCGCGCTGTTCCGGGGTCAGCTGGGGGCTGGGAGCAATCTCGATGAGCTTCTGGTTGCGGCGCTGGATCGAGCAGTCGCGCTCGAACAGGTGCACGACGTTGCCGAAGCTGTCACCGAGGATCTGCGCCTCGATATGCTTGGGATTGACGATGCATTTTTCCAGGAACACTTCCGCCGAACCGAAGGCCTTGGTAGCCTCGGAAATGACCCGCGGAAAGGCCTGTTCCAACTCTTCGCGGCTGTTGCAGCGGCGAATGCCGCGCCCGCCGCCGCCGGAGGTAGCCTTGAGCATAACCGGATAACCGATGCGCTCGCCTTCGCTCAGGGCTTCATGGATATCGGCAACGTTGCCTTCGGTACCCGGTGTGACGGGGACGCCGGCCTTGATCATGCTGCGACGGGCCTCGGTCTTGTCGCCCATGCGCCGGATGACTTCGGCGGCCGGGCCGATGAACTTGATCCCGCGCTCTGCACAGATGTCCGCCAGTTCGGCGTTTTCCGACAGGAAGCCATACCCCGGATGCAAGGCGTCGCAACCGGTCTCTACCGCCAGGTTCACCAGCTTGCGGGGGTTCAGGTAGCCGGCCAAGGGCTCCGCCCCGATGCTGTAGGCCTCATCGGCACGCTTGACGTGCAAGGCATGACGGTCGGCGTCGGAAAAGATCGCAACCGAGCGAATGCCCATCTCGGCGCAGGCACGCACGATCCGAACTGCAATTTCACCCCGGTTGGCGATCAGGATTTTTTTTATCACTGGATTCTTCCCAAAGCCGATGGAACACACGAGCCGGCATCACCGGTCGGCGCGTGACCAGACGTTCCTGGCCAGTCGCACATTCACCCTAGCGCTGAAGGAAGATAAACAAAAATCAATATTTATTAGGGACAGCATAAGCAAAACCTTATACTCCTGTTACAAGGTTTTGCCGGAGTGCGGAAAAATATGCGTAAGTCCTTGATGCGTATGACATTACGGCAATTGCAAATCTTCAATGAAGTGTGTGATTTACGCTCTTACAGCCGGGCCGCCGAAGAAATGGCCCTCACGCAACCCGCCGTTAGTCTGCAGATTCGCCAACTCGAAGAGCTGGTCGGCCAGCCGCTGTTCGACTACGTCGGCAAGAAGCTCTACCTCACCGACGCGGCCGAGGCCCTGCAGCGTGCCAGTCGAGACATTTTCGGTCGCTTGGAAAACCTCGACATGCAATTGTCGGACATGCAGGGATCACTGCAGGGGCAGTTGAAACTGGCCATCGAATCCAGCGCCAAGTACTTCGTGCCTCACCTGTTCGCCGCCTTCAAGCAGCGTCACCCTGAGGTCAATCTGACCCTTACCGTGGTCAATCGCGCCCAGGCCATCCGCCGCCTTTCGGACAACCGCGACGACCTGATCATCATGTCCATGGTGCCCCAGGACATGGGCCTGGAGTTCTTGCCCTTCCTGAACAACCCGATCGTCGCGGTGGCACCGCCGGATCACCCGCTGTGCAAGCTCGAACGCCTGCGCCTGCAAGACCTGGAGCCTCATACCCTATTGATCCGCGAGCAGGGTTCGGGGACGCGCAAGGCCTGCGAGGAATACTTCAAGGACAAGCGCGTGCACTTCACCCAGACGTTGGAAGTGGCCTCTGCCGACGCCCAGCGCGAATGCGTGATCGCCGGCCTGGGCATCGCCCTGCTGACCCGCCACGCCGTCAGCCTTGAGCTGGCGACGGGCATGCTGCGCGAACTGCCGGTCGAGGAACTGCCGCTGTACCGCAGTTGGTGCGTCGTGCAGGCCAAGGCCAAGCGGCAGTCGCCGGTCGCCTTGGCCTTCCTGGCATTCATTCGCAACGAGCGGGTGAAAATCAGTGGGCTGGTCGAGCGTTTTTCGGGGACATTACCGCCGATACCTGCCACACCGTAATGTCCTGGCCTTCAGGATAGTCAGCTATGTCGCGCAGCAACTGTCGCTGTTCGCAATAGCTTTCGATCGCGCGGCGGTATTCCATGCGGCGCTGGTCCTTTTCCTGCTGCTTGCGCGTTTTGGCGCTGGATTGAAACGAGCCATCGCGTTCACGAGCCATCGTCTGTCTCCTGATTGAGTGCGGGAGTTTCAGACTGATGGGGACTTTTGACGATTTAGCGGAAAAACAGTGACAAAATCGTGAAACCTGCAATCAACAGGTTAGATCAGTCATCCACTGCCTTGATCGACTTGGGCGACAGTCGCAGGCTGCGCAAACTGCGCTTGACGCTCTTGAGGTGATTGACCAGGCTCGGCCCGCGCGCCATGGCCACGCCCATCGCCAATACGTCGATCACCACCAGGTGGGCGATGCGCGAGGTCAGCGGGGTATAGATCTCGGTGTCTTCATGCACATCGATCGCCAGGTTGACGGTCGAAAGCTCGGCCAACGGCGTCTGGCTGGGGCACAAAGTGATCAGCGCGGCACCGCTTTCACGCACCAGGTTGGCGGTGATCAGCAGGTCCTTGGAGCGGCCGGACTGAGAGATGCAGACCGCGACATCCCCGGGCTTCAAGGTTACCGCGGACATGGCCTGCATGTGCGGGTCGGAATAGGCCGCAGCACTGAGCAGCAAGCGGAAGAACTTGTGCTGGGCATCGGCCGCGACCGCGCCCGAGGCGCCAAAGCCGTAGAACTCCACGCGCTGCGCCTGGGCCATGGCGCTGACGGCTTTTTGTAGCGCCTGGGCATCGAGCTGCTCGCGCACCTCCATCAGGGTGTGCAGGGTGGTGTCGAAGATCTTCAGGCTGTAGTCGGCGACCGAGTCGTCTTCGTGAATTGCGAACTGGCCGAAACTGGCACCGGCGGCCAGGCTCTGCGCCAGCTTGAGCTTGAGGTCCTGGAACCCGGAGCAGCCAATGGCGCGGCAGAAGCGCACGATGGTCGGCTCGCTGATACCGACGCTGTGGGCAAGATCGGCCATCGAACTGTGCATGACGGCAGCCGGGTCCAGCAGCACGTGATCGGCCACTTTCAGTTCCGATTTGCGCAGCAGGTGGCGCGATTGGGCGATATGTTGCAACAGATTCACGTGCTGGACTCGGTTATGATCGGCAGGCCGGGGTTGTAGCTTTCTTGTAGTTATACTACATGACCGACGACCCGCCCAGCTAATCGATCTAGGAGTCTGGCGGTATTGACTATTCCTTGCGACATCCTGGTCTTCGGCGGTACTGGCGATCTGGCGTTGCACAAACTGCTGCCGGCGCTCTATTACCTGTACCGTGAAGGTCGCCTGCACCCTGCCGTACGAATCATCGCTCTGGCTCGCCGGCCGCTGCCGCGCAATGACTACGTAAAACTCGCGGAGCGCCGCTGCCGGGCGCAAGTTGCCCGCCACGACTTCGATGAGGACGTGTGGAACCGCTTCTCGGCACGCCTGGACTACTTTGCCATGGACGCCGCCCACGGCGCCGATTTCGGCCGCCTGTCGCGTTTTCTCGGCGAGCCTGGAGGGCTGACGCGGATCTACTACCTGGCGACCGCGCCGAACCTCTTCGTGCCCATCGCCAACCACCTCAAGCTTGCCGGCCTGGCCGACAGCGAAGCGCGTATCGTCCTGGAAAAGCCCATCGGCCACTCGCTGGAATCGGCCACCGCGATCAACCAGGCCATCGGCGCGGTGTTCGACGAATCCCAAGTGTTTCGCATCGACCACTACCTGGGCAAGGAGACCGTGCAGAACCTCATGGCCCTGCGCTTCGCCAACGCCCTGCTGGAGCCGGTGTGGCGTAACAACCAGGTTGACCATGTGCAGATCAGCGTCTGCGAAACCTTGGGCGTGGAAAACCGTGGCGCCTATTACGACCGCGCCGGCGCCACTCGCGACATGCTGCAGAATCATCTGTTGCAGTTGCTGTGCCTGGTGGCGATGGAGCCGCCGGCGCAATTCGAGGCCGAAGAAGTACGGGACGAAAAGGTGAAGATCCTGCGCGCGCTCAAGCCTATCTGCGGCCAGGACGTGCACGACAAGACCGTGCGTGGCCAGTATGGCGGCGGCAAGATCGGCGGTCAGGAAGTGCCGGCTTATTACTTCGAAAAAGATGTCGACAACGACAGCGATACCGAGACCTTCATTGCCGTAGAGGCGCACATCGACAATTGGCGCTGGGCGGGCGTGCCCTTCTACCTGCGGACTGGCAAGCGCATGGCGCAGCGCTCGTCGCAGATCGTCATCCAGTTCAAGCCCGTGCCCCATGAGCTATTCATCGGCGGCCAGGTCAACCAGTTGCTCATCCAGCTGCAGCCCGACGAGCGCATCAGTCTGCGGATGATGACCAAGCGTCCCGGCAAGGGCATGCGCCTGGAACCGGTGGAGCTCAATTTCAATCTGGCCCAGGTAATTGGCCAGAGTCGCCGCTGGGAGGCCTACGAACGCTTGCTACTCGACGTGCTGGAAGCCGATTCGACGCTGTTCATGCGCCGTGACGAAGTGGAGGCCGCCTGGGCCTGGATCGACCCGATCATCCGTGGCTGGGATGAGCATTTCCAGGCACCACGACCCTATCCTGCTGGCTCCAATGGCCCTGAGCAGGCGCACAGCTTGCTCGCGCGGCGGGGAAACGCCTGGCATAGCCTGAAAGGCTTCTGAATGCCGGCACCTTCCCAGGCTGGAGAAAATGGGCGTGCAACGTTGATTTACAATCCCATTATTCAAGGACAGAACAATGATCATCGAAACCAAGAATTGAGTAATCCATGACGGCCAGACACTGGTCCGGATCGATGAGATCATGACCACTTACTAAAACCGCGCAAAGGCTTGCCTGGCGCAACGCCAGGCAAGCCGATGAGTGGCCCGCCCGTATCGCAAGATTTTCCCGAGGGAAGTTTGCCCCTGCCCTACCCCCCACCATAGAATGGCGAGATGCGCGATGACGACCTCTCCCTCCTGTTGAACTCCCTCAACGATGCCCAACGCCAGGCCGTAGCTGCCAAGGTCGGGCGTCAGTTGGTCCTGGCCGGTGCTGGCTCCGGTAAAACCCGTGTGCTGGTGCACCGTATCGCCTGGTTGATCCAGGTCGAGCACGCCTCGCCGCATTCGATCCTGTCGGTGACTTTCACCAACAAGGCGGCCGCCGAAATGCGCCAGCGGATCGAGCAGCTGCTGGGCATCAACCCCGCTGGCATGTGGGTCGGCACGTTCCATGGCCTGGCGCATCGCCTGCTGCGGGCGCACTGGCAAGAGGCCGGGCTCAACCAGAACTTCCAAATCCTCGACAGTGATGACCAGCAGCGGTTGGTCAAACGGGTCATGCGCGAGCTTGGCCTGGACGAGCAGCGCTGGCCGGCACGCCAGGCCCAGTGGTTCATCAACGGTCAGAAGGACGAGGGCCTGCGCCCGCACCATATCCAGGCCGGCGGCGACCTGTTCCTGGGCACCATGCGCAGCGTCTACGAGGCCTACGAGGCTGCCTGCCAGCGTGCCGGGGTCATCGATTTTTCCGAACTGCTGCTGCGCGCGCTGGACCTGTGGCGCGACCATCCGAGCCTGCTCAAGCACTACCAGCGGCGCTTCCGACACCTGCTGGTCGACGAGTTCCAGGACACCAACGCCGTGCAGTACGCCTGGTTGCGCCTGCTGGCCGCCGGGGGCGACAGCCTGATGGCCGTCGGCGACGACGACCAGTCCATCTATGGCTGGCGCGGCGCAAAGATCGAGAACATCCATCAGTACACGGCCGACTTCCCCGACGCCGAGCTGATCCGCCTGGAACAGAACTACCGCTCCACGGCCGGTATCCTCAAGGCCGCCAACGCCCTGATCGCCAACAACAGCGGGCGCCTGGGCAAGGAGCTGTGGACGGACGTCGGCGATGGCGAACCGCTGAGCCTGTACGCTGCCTACAACGAACACGACGAAGCCCGCTACGTGGTCGAGACCATCGAGAGCGTGCTCAAGGCGGGTGCCACGCGTAACCAGATCGCCATCCTCTACCGCTCCAACGCCCAGTCGCGGGTCCTGGAAGAGGCACTGCTGCGCGAGCGAATCCCCTACCGCATCTATGGCGGCCAGCGCTTCTTCGAGCGTGCCGAAATCAAGAATGCCATGGCCTACCTGCGGCTGCTCGAAGGCCGCGGCAACGATGCGGCGCTGGAGCGGGTGATCAACGTACCGCCCCGCGGCATCGGCGAAAAAACGGTCGAGGCGATTCGCGACCACGCGCGTCACAGCCAGCTGTCGATGTGGGAAGCCATGAGTCAGCTGCTGGTCAACAAGGCCCTCAAGGGCCGCGCCGCCAGTGCCCTGGGCGCCTTCGTCGAGCTGCTCGATAACCTCGCCGCCAAAGTGCAGGACATGCCCCTGCACCTGATGACCCAGACCGTCATCGAGCAGTCCGGGCTGATCGTCTATCACCAGGAAGAAAAGGGCGAGAAAGGCCAGGCCCGGGTGGAAAACCTCGAGGAACTGGTCAGTGCCGCGCGCAACTTCGAATCCAGCGAAGAAGACGCCGAGCTCTCGCCTCTGTCGGCGTTCCTGGGTCATGCGTCCCTCGAGGCCGGCGATACACAGGCCGATGAGCATGAAGACAGCATTCAGCTGATGACCCTGCACAGCGCCAAGGGCCTGGAATTCCCCTACGTCTTCCTGGTAGGCATGGAAGAAGGCCTGTTCCCGCACAAGATGAGCCTGGAAGAGCCAGGCCGCCTGGAAGAGGAACGTCGCCTGGCCTACGTAGGCATCACCCGGGCCATGCGCCAGCTGGTGATGACCTACGCCGAAACGCGCCGCCTGTACGGCAGCGAGACCTACAACAAGGTATCGCGTTTCGTTCGCGAGATCCCGGCTGGCCTGGTGCAGGAAGTGCGTTTGTCGAACAGCGTCAGCCGTCCGTTCGGCAATACCAAGAGCCAGGCCAGCAGCTTGTTCGCCAATGCCAGCATTCCACAGACCGCGTTCAGCCTCGGCCAGCGCGTACAGCATTCAGTGTTCGGCGAGGGGACTATCCTCAATTTCGAAGGGTCAGGTGCCCAGGCACGGGTGCAGGTCAACTTTGCCGAAGGCAGCAAATGGCTGATGTTGGGTTACGCCAAGCTGGAAGCCATCTAATCTTCCTACTTATATGCAGGGTTTTTCAGACAAGCTTTAGTCGAAAGACCCACAGCGCACCTAACGCGGGCTGTAGGCTTCTCAAGCAAAAGCTGGAAACATTATGGCGCTGGTCATGTGTCCAACAACCTGTGCAACATGACGCGCGTGCAATCCACAAAACGGGAATACCCACCTATGCAACGTTTTCTTAGCATCGCCTTGGCGCTGTGCATCGGCTTGACGCTGAGCATCGACGCCAATGCCAAGCGCTTCGGCGGCGGCAAGAGCTTTGGCGCCGCGCCTTCCCACCAGACTCGCCAGGCCGCGCCAGCCTCACCGGCTGCCGCCCCGACCGCTCCTGGCCGCGCCCCGGCCGCCGCCAGCGGTGCTTCGCGCTGGTTGGGCCCACTGGCCGGTATCGCCGCCGGTGGCCTGCTGGCCTCGATGTTCATGGGTGACGGTTTCGAAGGCATGCAGATCTTCGACATCCTGATCATGGCGCTGATCGCCTTCCTGGTGTTCCGCTTCATCGCCGCCCGCCGCCGCCGTCAGCAGCCGCAGATGGCCGCCGCCGGTCACGCGCCGTTCCAGCGTGAAGCCCATGCGCAGCCCGCCCCGGCGTCAGTCTTCGGTGGTGCTGCAGCGAGCGCCGCAACCCCGGTGATCAACGCCCCGGCCTGGTTCAACGAGCAGAGCTTCCTGGCCGCTGCGCGTAACCACTTCCAGTCGCTGCAGCAGCACTGGGACGCCAACGAGATGGACAAGATCTCCGAGTTCGTGACCCCGCAGATGCTCGAGTTCCTCAAGCGCGAGCGTGCCGAGCTGGGTGATGGCTTCCAGTCCACCTACATCGATAACCTCGAGGTCCAGCTCGAAGGTGTCGACGACCGTGCCGACCGCACTATCGCCACCCTGACCTTCCGTGGCCTGTCGAAGACTTCGCGTTTCGACCAGGGCGAACCGTTCAGCGAAAGCTGGAACATGGAACGCGCCCAAGGTGAAAACCAGCCTTGGATGCTCGCGGGTATCCGCCAGAACGGCTGATACCGAGGCGTTGCATAAAAAACCCCGGGCCTTGGTCCGGGGTTTTGCTTTTAGCACAGTGGGATACTAGGGTATAACGCGCAGCGTGTGATCAAGGTAAGAGGATGTGAACCGTGGAAGAAGTGATCGAACAACTGCGCGAAGCCAATGAACCGGTGCCGGTACCCCTTGAGCTTCCCGATGAAGATCAGCTGGTGGAAATCGAAGAGCAGCTGTTCATCAACATCCCGTTCGTGTTCAAGGAATACCTGCTGACCGTCAGCGATGTGGTGTACGGCAGCCTTGAACCCGTGACCGTCACCGACCCGCAGGCGCATACCTACCTGCCCGACGTGGCGGCCAACGCTTGGGATGCTGGCGTGCCGCGGGACCTGATCCCGATCTGCCAGGACGGCGACGACTACTACTGTGTCGAGGAAGACGGCACTGTGGTGCTGTGGTCTGGCGAAGAGGAACTCGTCACCGAAGAGAGCTGGGAGTCGGTCTGGCACTGGGTGCGGGACGTCTGGCTGGAAAGCTGAGTATCCTCGCAACCGCGCATGAGCACGGCTCCTAGCCTCTCATGACCCTAGCGTCGCCAGGCGTCTGCCTGGCGACTGCTTAGCGCTCCATCCGCCGGACATCCACTGTGTCCCGTGCCCAGAGCCCTGTCAGTGCGGCTGATCGCGATGGTTGTCCAAGGTCTCCAGCAAGGCGATCTGCATGCGGGTATGCACCCGGATGAACCAGCGCCAAAGCAACGCTACCACGCCCGCCGCCACGACCGCGATCAACAGCAGCAGCTCGTTGGTCGGCAAGATGCTCGCCGACAGTGCCGACAGCAACAGGAAGATTACCAGCAGCGACAGCAACGGGATCACCTCGGCGATGACCCGACGTACACGCTGGGTGTGTCGCCCTGCCATCTCCGGCTTGACCCCCATCTCTGCCAGCAGCATCGAGAGCGCCTTGAGCTTGCGGTACGCGGCGATCAGGAACGGCAGCGACAGCAATAGCGCCGCGCCCCAGATCAGCGCCTTCTGCTGGCTGATGTCGCCGATCCACTCGCTCAGGTATGTGCCGATACGCGCGGCGAAATAGCCGCCGCTGAAGAAGATCGCCACCACCAGTGCCAGGTTGACGCCCACCTGCAAGAGGATGCGTCGGATCATCGAGGCCAACATGGCCCCTTCCCCTTGTGGCTGGATACTGCGCAACCATTCGCCATACAGCGACAGCACCCGCGAAAGGCGTCCGGGCATGACCTTGCCGAGCTTGATCGATAGCGGGTCGGCCGCACGAATCAAGTACGGCGTCAGCAAGGTCGTGATGGCCGATACGGCCACTGCCACGGGATAGAGGAAGTCACTGGTGACCTGCAGGGTCATACCCAGGGCGGCGATGATGAAGGAGAATTCGCCAATCTGTGAAAGCCCCATGCCCACTCGCAATGACGTACGTCCGTCATTCCCGGCAATGAAGGCGCCCATGCCGCACGAGAGCATCTTGCCAAGCACCACGGCGACGGTGATTACCATGATCGGCCAGGCATAGTCGATCAGCACCTGTGGATCGATCATCAGGCCGATGGCAACGAAGAAGATCGCGCTGAAGAGGTCCCTGACCGGCTCGATCAATTGCTCGATCTTCAGTAACTGGCGCGACTCGGCCATGATCGCGCCAATCAGGAAGGCGCCCAAGACCATACTGTATTCCAGCTTGACCACCAGTAGGCAGAAGCCGAAACACAGCCCCAGCACAGTGATCAGGAGCATTTCATTGCTCTCGAACTTCGCCACGTAGGCCAGCAGACGAGGCACCAGCAGGATGCCGATGACCAGCGCGACGATCATGAACAGCGACAGCTTGCCGACCGTCGAAAAGACCTCGCCGGAGCTGACCGTGCCGCTGACGGCGATGCCGGACAGCAGGGCAATGATGCCGATACCAAGAATGTCTTCGACGATCAGCACGCCAAAGATCAACTGGGCGAACCGCTCGTTCTTCATCTTCAGGTCGTTGAGGGCCTTGACGATGATGGTGGTCGAGGAGATCGCCAGGATCGCGCCAAGGAACAGCGAGTCCATGGTGCTCCAGCCGAACCAGCGGCCGATCTCGAAGCCGATCCAGATCATCAGGACGATTTCCAGGAAGGCCGCGATGAACGCCGTGGCACCTACCTTGAACAGCTTGCGCAGGCTGAATTCAAGGCCCAGGCAGAACATCAGGAAGATCACCCCGAGCTCAGCCAAGGTCCTGATTGTGTCTTCATCGTGGATCAGGCCGAAGGGCGGCGTGTGCGGGCCGATGATGAAGCCAGCGACGATGTAGCCAAGCACCACCGGCTGTTTGAAGCGGTGAAACAGGATGGTGACCACCCCGGCGACCAGCATAATCACGGCCAGATCCTGGATGAAGCTGATGGCATGCATGGCGTGATACTCCTTGTTTCAAATGCACGGGACAGACCGTTCCTCTCTCTGAGGAATCCTCGGCTGACAACGAGTACATACTGTTTTAAATATAGGAAAGCTCATGTTGCATGAGCGTACTCAGGTTAACATCGCGCCCCACTGCAAATGGCTGGTGCAATATGTAGAAACAGATCGGCCAGTTAGCCGCAGGTAATGGCGCGTTTCACGTGACGATCAAGCGCCGTCTGGCGTCCCGTTTCTGGATGGAAACATCAAAAGAGGGGCATAGAAGTGTCTGCAGATACCCACCCCGTTACCGCGCAACCTTACCGTGAGCATACTATGGAACCTGGAAACGCCCAGTTGTCGATGACCGTCCTGATGACCCCGGACATGGCCAACTTCTCTGGCAACGTACACGGTGGCACCCTGCTCAAGTACCTCGATGAAGTCGCCTACGCCTGCGCCAGCCGCTATGCCGGCACCTATGTAGTGACCTTGTCGGTCGACCAGGTGATCTTCCGTGAGCCGGTGCATGTCGGCGAACTGGTGACCTTCCTCGCCTCGGTCAACTACACGGGCAACACGTCGATGGAGGTGGGCATCAAGGTGGTTACCGAGAACATTCGCGAACGTTCGGTACGTCATTCCAACAGCTGCTTCTTCACCATGGTCGCCGTCGATGACAACCGCAAGCCGGTCCCGGTACCAACGCGGCAGCCCGAAACCAGCGAAGAAAAGCGCCGCTTCCTGCAGGGTAAGCAGCGCCGCCTGATTCGCCAGGAACTGGAAAAGCGCTATCAGGACCTCAAGACCGACGCGCTCTAGGCCTTGTACGAAAGCGGCAGCGCCTCAAAGCGCACGCGCGGGTGGGCAATGCGATCCTGGGCCCGCACCAGCTGCAGTTCATAGCTGGCGCTCGCCTGCGTTTCCAGCAACACTTCATGGACCGCCGCGGCCGTGAATTCGAACGCCTGCACCCAGCTATCACCCAGCAGTACCCGTGCCAGGAACAGCCCGGAGGTGAGGTCGCCCACCCCCACCGGTTGGCGCGGAAACGCCAGTAGCGGTCGACGCAGATGCCAGGTGCCCTGCGCGGTTACCAGCAGCATCTCGAAGCTGTCGGCGGCACGCCCCGGGTAGGCCAGATGCTTGACCAGCACAGCCTGCGGCCCACGATCGAGCAGGCTGCGGGCCATGGCCACGCAATCCTCCAGCGACTCGGCATGGCGGCCGCAGAAGCTGTCCAGCTCCAACTGGTTGGGACAAAGAATGTCGGCGACGGCCGCGGCTTGGCGCAGCAGGAACTCGCTGACCTCTTCGGGGACGATGCAGCCTTTCTCAGCATGTCCCATGACCGGATCGCACAGGTATAGCGCCCGCGGGTTGACCTCCTTGATGCGCTTGACTCCGGACAGGATCGCCCGGCCTTGTTCAGCACTGCCCAAATAGCCGGACAGGATCGCATCACAGTTACCCAGTTCGCCAACCCTCGCAATCCCTTCGACCAGCGCAGGAATTTGCGCCGGTGCAAGCACTTCCCCCGCCCACTGGCCATACTGAGTGTGGTTGGAGAACTGTACGGTATTGAGCGGCCAAACATTTACGCCGATTCGCTGCATGGGAAACACCGCGGCGCTGTTTCCGGCATGGCCAAAAACCACATGGGACTGGATAGCAAGAAGGTGCGGTGTACGTTTCATGCGAGGGTATCCGAAGCTGTTTAAAAAAGTGCGGGGCGCAGTATGGCGCTAATTGCTATCTGTACGACAGGCCGGGAAGGCCGTTAAGCTGAGTCGACCTGGTTGGAGCATACGCAAATGTTGACCCTCGAAAACCTCTTCGTGCTGATGATGCTGGCGACGGCGTGTGCATGGCTGTGGCATAGCCATGGCCTTCGCGAGAAGGCCCTTGAACGGGTCAAGCAGCATTGCGCCAAGCTTGACCTCGAATTGCTCGATGGCAACGTTGCCCTCAAACGCATGGGCTTCATCCGCGATGCCAGTGGCCGCAAGCGCCTGGCGCGGGTGTACGGCTTCGAATTCACGGTGACCGGCGAACAGCGCCATCCAGGCACCGTGACCCAGTTCGGCGCACATACCATGCAGATCGAATTGGCCCCCTACCCCTTCGAGATCAAGACGCCGCCGCACGCGGACAATGTGATCGAGATGAAGCAATGGCGTCAGGAGCACAATCGCTGGCGCAATTGATCATCCCTCCACACAGCACGCCTCAAGTGCCTGCTTCAAGGGCTCCAACGGTTGCGGCTGGTCGAAGATCAGCTCGATTCGGGAGTCCTTGCGCCATTCGCTGGCACCCCACTCGGCAGATTGACCTGCCAGCCCATTGAAGGAACACCAACCCTGCCCGCTGTGGATAACTACCTTCGCACGGCGCCATTCCCACTGCTTGAGGAAGCCCTGCAAACGCTCTAGGTCGAAGCGCTGGGCAGGATGCCAGCGCCATCCCACACTCCAGCCGCCAGCGCCTTCCTGTGACAGACAAATTGGCGTGCGAGGATTTACCCACAGGGCTGGAAGTGACCTTTCCGCACTGGGGATTACTGTGTTACCCACAGGGATAGAAGTGTGGGGGGCCGGTAAAACGGAAGCCAAACAATCCACAGGAATAAAACCGTGATCTGTCCACATCCTTTTTAAATCAGGCAATTGCGAAGTTATCAACAGCCTTTTTTGGTCATCCACTGCCCCCGATTTATTCATTATCAACAGGCCTGCCACCGCCAATGCCTGCTGTTGAGCCTCCGGCAGCGGCTGTCCAGCGGCCAGGCTGGCCGCATCAAGCACCATGATCAACGCCTGCACATTCAGCACGCCCGTCCACGGCGGTTTGCGCAGCTGGGCGAGCAGTTGGGCTGGGTGGCCAAGGCCGGAAGGCTCGATCAGCAGGCGATCGGGTCGTGCCTTGCGCAACAGCCGACCTAGACCGACCTGAAAAGGCATGCCGTTGACACAGCATAGGCAACCACCAGCCACTTCGCCCAAGGCGATGCCATCGTCGTCACGACTCAGCAGCGCGGCATCCAGGCCGATCTGCCCGAACTCGTTGATCAGCACTGCCCAGCGCTCTTCAGCGGGGCGCTGGGCCAGCAACTGGCGGATCAGGCTGGTCTTGCCGGCGCCTAGGGGCCCGGCAATGACATGTGTGGGGATATTCTGCAGCATGGGAAGGCAACATCCGGGGTTTTCCCCACTATGCCGGCTCAAGCCAACCAGTCAAGACTGAGCAGCAAGCGTCGCTCGCCCGCACGTGGTGAGGGCGAGCGATGGATCAGCCCTGCGCCCTCGTTGCCCAGCCATTTTTCGCCCTTCAGTACGGCAACGGCGCCGGTTTGCAGCTGGCGGATGTTATCCACAGGCGGCTCCACCTGCGCAAGCCGCGCCCGGTCAACCACGCCTTCTTCCAGCCATTCGCTGCCGCAACCTGCATAGGTGGTCAGCAATCGAACCGGTACATGATCGACATGAAAACGCGGACACATTGCCCCCTCCAGGATGCGCAAGCGCAGCCCAACGCGACGCGCTCCCAGCAAGCAGGCATAGGCGTCCACCAGCCAAGCCACATCGGCAACGAAACTCTCGTAACCGAGCAGGTCAACCACTCCGGCAAGCATTCCTTGAAGTACCAGCGGGTAAGCCTCGTCGACCTCAATCACCCGCTCTTCGGCCAGCGGCTGCTCCAGGTTCAATAGGAGGGCTACGAAGTCTTCGATCTGCGCGGGCAGGCGGCGCTGCCAGACGGCCAGGTTGATGCCGTCATGCAGCACTTCGGTCAGAACCTGCGGCGACTCAGCAAAGACTTGCCGAGGAGCCGTGCCCAGCACCTGCGCCTGCATCAGGCCGCCTCCTCGTCATGCCAGGAACCGAACGGGTCGGCCAATTTTTGCCGCGCCGCGGGCCCCTCGGCC
>JAEWGL010000223.1 GCA_023388335.1 Pseudomonadota bacterium
CGCCGCCCGCGCGGCGCTCTATCTCAAGGGCGATACACCACTAAAGACCTGCACCTGCCCGCCCTATCCCAACCACACCCCATGCATTCGAGCGCCATGACCCGCTCTCCCGGCAGCCTCCCCAGCAATTGCATTTACCGCCTACCTGTCCCAAGCTCTGCCTTCCATCCCCCGCGGAAGCCGTCATGCCAAGACACCGCCACTACCTGATCGCCGGCCTGATCCTGGTCGTGGTGCTGTGCGTGTTTGGTTATCTGTGGCGGGACCAGGATCCACCCGCGGCGGTCCTGCCCAGCCATAGCTACAGCAAGGCCTTGCGCCAGGCCCATGAGGGCTTGCCGGGTGCGGCGCGGGTGCTGTACCAGCAGCTGCAACGCGAGGACCTGACGCCGATCCGCCGCGCCGCACTCTACACCGAGCTGCCTAACTACCCCTCCCCCCTGGCACTGAAACTCGCCCGCCTCGACCTGGCCCATGAAGACCCGCTGGTGCGTCGCGCGGCCATCGCCAGTATCCAGCGCATGCTGCCGGACGCCCAGCGCAGCCTGGTGCTCGGCCCGCTGCTCGACGATACCAAGCAGAGCGTGCGTTTTGCC
This sequence comes from Pseudomonadota bacterium, assembly GCA_023388335.1. Taxonomy (GTDB): domain Bacteria; phylum Pseudomonadota; class Gammaproteobacteria; order Pseudomonadales; family Pseudomonadaceae; genus Aquipseudomonas. The sequence continues at coordinate 597 of JAEWGL010000223.1, forward strand.
GTGGTCGATGCGCTGCTTGGTCTGGGACCGGATGCCATCGGCCTGTACTTCGGCCCGTTGCAGGGCGTGCTGGAGCAATACCAGCAGGCCCTGCAACGGCAACCGGACGATGCCGCGGCGCAATTGCATCTGGCCCGGCTGTACCTGCACGAGAACGACTTCGAGGCGGCCGCGGCAGCCTTGCAAGCGTGCCTGCGCAGCGCGCCCGATAGCCTCGAAGCCCTGGCCACCCAGGTGCGCTTGCTGGAGCGCCAGGGCGAGCATGACGCGTCGCGCCAGGTCCTGGCCAAGGCCTTGGCGCTGCGACCGGATTCGGCCTTCCTGCAACATGAGCTAGGGCTGTGGCTGACTCGCCATGACCAGGACGAATACGCCTTGCTGGCCCTGTCCCGAGCGGTGGAGCTTGACCCAGAAGATACCACCTACCGTCAGACCCTGGCCATCACCCTGCACACGCTGGAGCAGTTCGACGCGGCGCAGAAGCAGCTCGAGACCGTGCTCAACCAGCAGCCGGCCAACCGTGAGGCGCGGGTACTGCTGATCGAGTACGCGAAGGAAACCGGACAGCTGCAAAATGTGCAGGTCCTGTTGGCCCAACTCGAACAGCAGAACCCCGACGATCCGCTGGTGCAGCAGGGCCTGTAAAGCTTTGTGCAAGTGGTTTGAACCCTGGCGACAGCCCTGTGGTCCAGTGATCATGGTTCTACCGCAGACGGCGCCGTTGCTCGGCTTGCCCATGATGACAGGAGATTCCCCTTGGCCGGTTCGTTGTCCTTGGACGAGCGTGCCCTGATACTTGCACCCGCGCAGTTGGGAGGCGAAACCTCCAGACATTTGCTACAGGCAGGCATCGGGAGTTTCCTCGCGACCGACATTACCGACTTGGTAGCGCTAATGAAAGAAGGCGTCGGCCTGACAATCATTGCGCACGAATCCTTACCGGCAGACGATCGATCCCCACTTCACCACTTCCTGCGTGAACAGCCCGAATGGTCAGACCTGCCCATACTGGCTTTCGCACAACCGCCCCCAGGCGGTAATGGCCAACTGCACCTCAATTCTCTCGGCAACCTGTTCATGCTTACCTGGCCGCTTGACCCCCACCAGTTGGTGAGCTTGGCCCAAGCCGCTCTGAGGGCCCGCCGCCGCCAGTATCAAGTCCGTGAACGCCAGGCCCAAGCTCAACAGCAGCTGCTCGATCAGGATCAGCGTCTGCGGGCCGAGGCCCAGACGGTTCACCAGACGCGCAAGATGGAGGCCATCGGTCAGCTCGCCGGTGGCGTTGCTCATGACTTCAACAATCTGCTGACCAGCATCGGCGGCAGTCTCGAACTGATCCGCAAGCGCCTGGATCGTGGTCAGACCGAGGGCCTGCAGCCGCTGCTGACCCTCGGTCAGGAAGCCGTAGGCCGCGCCACGCGCCTGACTCATCGATTGCTGGCGTTCTCCAGCCGTCAATCGCTGGAGAGCCAGGCCATCGACCTGCACGCGCTGCTGCAGACGCAGAAGCTCGGCGAACACTTCGACATCCCCGTGGACCTGCAAATCCAGATGCCACCGGACCTGTGGCATGTCGAGGCCGACGGCCAGCAATTGAAGGTGGCCCTCGACAACCTGGTAAACAACGCCTGCGAGGCCATGCCCAACGGTGGGCGCCTGCAGATTGCCGCGAGCAACCAGTCGATCGATCGCCGCACCTTCGCCGACCATGGACTGGCCAGCGGCGATTACCTGCGTCTGAGCATCAGCGACAACGGCCAAGGCATGTCGCAGAGCACACTGGACCGCGCATTCGAACCCTTCTTCACCACCAAACCGGTCGGCCAGGGTATCGGCTTGGGCCTGTCGATGGTCTATGGCTTTAGCAAGCAGTCGCGCGGCCACATCTGCCTGCACAGTGAGATCGGCCGCGGCACACGCGTCGACCTCTATCTGCCGCGCTTTCGTGGCGAAATCCCCCGCGCGGCCAGCGCGGCCAAGGCCGTGAATACGACGGACAGCGGGGACGTGCTGATCGTCGAGGACGATCCACAAGTGCGTCAGATTCTCTCCCAGGCGCTGGATGAAGAAGGCTACCGATGCTGCCTGGCGGGAGACGCCACCGAGGCGCTGCCGCTGCTGCGCTCGACCCGGTCGATTGCCCTGCTCATCAGTGACGTCGGCTTGCCTGGAATGAACGGCCGGCAACTGGCAGAAATAGCCCGCAAACTGCGTCCGAATTTGCAGATCCTGTTCATTACCGGCTTCGCTGAAACCGCCATGGCGCGCAGCGGTTTTCTCGACCCCGGCATGCAGCTCATTTGCAAGCCGTTCGAACTCAAGCAACTGCAAGAGCGGGTCGCCGACATCCTCGGCGACCCAAGCCCTGCCGAGATCAAGCCCCGAGCATCCTCTACGCCTGTTCCACCGCCCTCACGAACGTGAATGGCTCGCGCCTCAAGGCATTGCCAGGCTCATCGAGCAAGCGCTGATGATCGCCAGGACGCTCAGCACACCCCCGAGCGCAGCATCACCTGCCCGCCGTGCTAGCGGCCAATGTCCTCGTTCCACAGTTGCGGCTGCGCGTCGATGAACTCACGCATCATCGCCTGACAATCGTGCGACTGCAGCACGTCTACCTGTACGCCGCGCGAACGCAGGTGATCCTCTTCGCCCATGAAAGTCAGGTTCTCGCCCACCACGATCTTACCGATCCCGTACAGCAGGATCGCTCCACTGCACATGGCGCAGGGCGAAAGCGTGGTATAGAGCGTCGCCGCCTGGTACACGCTTGCCGGTTGTCGGCCGGCATTTTCCAGGGCATCCATCTCGCCATGGAGGATGGCGCTTCCCGACTGCACCCGTCGGTTGTGCCCGCGACCGATGATCCGCCCGTCGTGGACCAGCACCGAGCCGATCGGAATCCCGCCCTCGGCCAGCCCTTGGCGGGCCTCGTCGATGGCGGCCTGCATGAAATGATCAGGTGTACCTGTGTCCATTGCACTGTTTCTCCTGGGTGTTTTTTCGCAGGCTAGCATACCGTCTGCCTGGCATGGCATACACGCTACCGGCGTCTATGCTGATTAGGTTTCAGCCTGCGCCCTGATCCCGCGGGCACCTTCCAGTCACGGAGCGTGGTCATGAGCAAGAACATACTCGTGGTGCTGACCAATACGGCGAAGTATCCGGACGAAAAACGCGCCACGGGCCTTTGGCTGGGCGAGGCTGTGCATTTCGTCGAGGTGATGCAGCAGGCGGGATACATTGCTGACTACGTTAGCCCCAACGGCGGCTACGTGCCCATCGATCCGCACAGCCTGCAAATGGCGGCCGATATCGATTGGCAATGGTATGGCGACAAGGCCTTCATGAACCGCCTTGGCAGTACGCTGAGCCCGGGGCTGGTCAAGGCCGACGATTATTGCGCCATTTACTATGCTGGCGGCCACGGAGTGCTCTGGGACTTTCCCGACAACCACGCCCTGCAGGCGCTGGCTCGCCATATCTTCGAGAAAGGTGGCGTGGTTTCGGCGATCTGCCACGGCGCGGTGGGCCTGCTCAACATCAAGTTGAGCGACCACAGCCTGTTGGTCAAGGGACGCCAGGTGACCGGTTTTTCCAATATCGAAGAGAAACTCGCTGAACTGGAGAAAAAAGTTCCCTTTCTCACCGAAAACGAGCTGGTGGCTCGGGGCGGGCTCTACTGCAAGGCGGAGGAGCCTTGGGAGGCCTTTGCCGTGGCCGACGGACGGTTGATCACCGGTCAGAATCCAGCCTCAGGGAGGCTGGTCGCACACAAGGTGCTACAGGCATTGGCAAGTCCGGACACGGCTGACACCTCAACGCCCTGAATCCGTTATCCAGGGCTACTCGGACTACAGCCACCGCGGTACCGCCCACCTAAGCTAGGGCGCCTCGTCCGAAGGCCCGATGCCTTTGGGCTCAGTCTTGTGGTGGTAGCCCATGTCTATGAAACTTTCCGCAGGCCGCAGCCTGCTGGACCTCTTGTTGCTCATGGCAATAGGCCTGGCCCCGGTTGTCTGTGGCCTGCTAATCCTGATGGTGCAGGTGGACAGGAAGCTCGACGAGTTCTCTCGGTTTTCTGCGACCGAAGCCATACACGGCGTCGACCAGCTCATCCAAGTGCTGCACGACAGCAGCAGCCGCAGCCTGCACTTGAGCGGCCGGCCCTGCCTGGAGGTAGCCCAGCAGTTGCGTAGCCAGGTAGTCGCCGTTCCCCGTCTGCGCTCTCTGGCCTTGACCAGAGGCAACCAGGCCTATTGCGACTCAGTAGACGGCGAGCAGGCTCGGGCGATCGATCAGAAACTCTTTTTCAATCAGCGCCTGTGGCTAGCGGAGGGCGACGGTAACTGCATCAATACGGCGGTGCTGCACTACCGGCTTCAGGAACGTCCCTACGGGGTCATCGCCCAGGTGGACGCGCGCATGCTGCAGGCCGAGCTGCTGGGGTTCGAAAATGGTATTGTGCTGGTGCTCGAGTTCGGGCCGAACTTTCTGTGGGCGCAAGGGGATGCCGATGGCGGTATGCCCGATCAACGGGAACACCAGGTCCGCGCAACGTCCGAGCAGTTCGGTTACTCGGTGCAGGCCGGCTACCCGAAAGGGCACACACGGCAGGAGGTGTTGCAATCGATGGTCATGACCTTGCCGTCCTTGATCCTGGTCGGAATCCTGACGGCTGGAATTGCCCATTGGGGCATGCGGCGCCAGCAATGAGCACCGTCAACAGCCATCGCAACGCAAGCGGCGATGGCTGTCGCAGGACGCTTACTCGACGGTCAGCACGCCGCGGCGGACCTGGTCACGCTCGATCGACTCGAACAAGGCCTTGAAGTTGCCCTCGCCGAAGCCATCATCGCCCTTGCGCTGAATGAACTCGAAGAACACCGGGCCCATGAGGGTTTCCGAGAATATCTGCAACAGCAGGCGCTTGTCGCCGGAATCCGCGGCGCCATCGAGCAGAATGCCGCGGGTCTGCAGTTCACCGACCGGCTCGCCGTGACCCGGCAAGCGGCCTTCGAGCATTTCGTAGTAAGTCTCTGGTGGCGCGGTCATGAAACGCATGCCTAGCGCCTTGAGCCGGTCCCAGGTATCGATCAGGTCGTCGGTGAGGAAGGCCACGTGCTGGATGCCCTCGCCGTTGAACTGCATGAGGAATTCTTCGATCTGCCCGGCGCCCTTGGACGACTCTTCATTCAATGGAATGCGGATCATGCCGTCCGGCGCAGTCATGGCCTTGGACGTCAGGCCGGTGTATTCGCCCTTGATGTCGAAGTAGCG